>JAAYFF010000019.1 GCA_012728375.1 Bacillota bacterium
AATATGGCTACATAGCCGGAGAGGACCGCTTTTTCTTTATCATGAGTATTTTGGATGTATATGACCGTATGATTATCGAATATCATACGGGCTTGAGCTGTACTGGCCATGATGCTGCCTATATCCTTTCCAAGGCCTGTGCCAGGCGTGCTCCTGAAGGGAAAGTGATAGTACGTACTGATAACGGCCCCCAGTTTATCAGCCTGGCATTTGAAACAGCCTGTGAAAAGCTCTCGGTAGAGCATGAACGTATCCCGAACAGCTCACCTAACAGTAATGCTCATATTGAGGCATTCCACAGCATTCTGGAAGATGATTGCCTGAGATTGTACGAGCTTGAAAGCTTTGCTGAGGCATACCAGGTTATTACGGAATTTATGCGCTATTACAATGAGGTGAGGCTCCACTCCAGCATCGGCTATCGTCCACCGCTGGAATACCATAACTGTATCATGAGTAAATCTGAGATAGCTTTAGTAATGAGGGCGTAGTGTTCAGAGTTAGGGGGTCAGCCCGCTCTTCAGTCTCAGTAAGACAAAGTTTACGGCCAAACTCTACAGGAACTCTGCGATTCCCCTTTTTTAGGGGCCTGGCCTCAGGATCAAAAATGCTTACTACCCTATCTGGAATGTGAGTGTTTCCTGTCAATACTTCTTTGGTCTGCTGAATAACCTGTTCAAGAATTTCTGTCTGCCGCCCAAGTTTTGTTCCCAGGTGCCTATCCTCCAGCTGGTCTTTGATTTTTTTAGCAGAGCCAACAACCTTTTCAGCAATTTCTACAAGTTCAGAAGTGATTTTGTTGATCTGGTCTTTTTTACCCCTAGCGTTGCTGGCTTTAAATGCTCTTTTTTTGGCACTACGGGTACGATCCCTGAAATCCTGGGCTGCTTCTTCACCGGATTTTCTCAGCTTCTTAATTGTCTTGCTAACGGCTTTAATGCCGTCAGCAAGCAGGCTTGCGTCGGTAGGATAGTGAATGTCGGCTTCTACAGTTGTGCTGTCAACCCGTAGCTTACGGCCACGGATAACCTTTTTCTCGCGGGCTTTTTCTACCAAAAGTTCATTGATTTCGCTTGTTATTTTTTCTCCGTAGCGCTTAGTGGCCTTAATCAAAGTTGTGGAATCGGGTACGGGATCAGTTAACTTGAGTTTGCAAAAGGTGCGCCATTTGATACTGTCGCTGATCTCATTAACCAGTGTTTCATACCCTAACCCGTGACGGTGTTTCAAATACATCATCCGCAGGTAGGTTTCAACAGGCACGGTCGGCCTGCCGGTGCTGGAGTTAAAATGTTCCAAGAAGGGCTCCATGAAGCGCTCGTCATTTAAAAACTCGTCTATTTTCTTTAGTTCTTCATCAAGCTCAAAAAGCTCTTTGGGTAATCCGGCTTCAAATAGGTCCATTTGCTTATCCTTTTCATTGTGTAGCTTTAACATGCTTTCAATACCTCCTCCTAAGTCTATTCTAGCATAAATTGCTCTTCAGGAGGAGAGGGAAATTCGATTTTTTGGGCATTTTTTTAAGGTGTTTTTCAGGGTTAACTAATTAACTCAACTTTCGCGGTTGCCCAACAGCGCTAAAGTATTGAAATATCGATAAAAAACAAAGTATAAATTGCTCTATTGACAACAAAAGTGCACCAATACACTCTGGAAATATGTTAAAATCGCGCAATTTTTTTTGAGCGGCTTCTTCCAGAAGCAAGGGAGGCAGTTCCTGATCCGGATTGATAAGCGTATAGAAAGGAAGAAAATTATTGCTTTTGCTTCCGTGTAAAAGAAACTCAACGACACGCTCGTCAAGCTGCATCGTGCGGGAGAGAAGTGAACCTGAACGGTTGATAAAAGAGGCCCCTTTTAGAAAATATCTGCACAGCTTTTGTCCGGCACCAAAATAATAACGAAAAGCCAATTTATCCTCCGGCATAGGACAGAGAAGATCCAGAATTAAACCAACGGTAGGAAGCTTGCAGGTCACATCGTCCTGTAAAAAGCTGTACAGCTTTTCATATTTCCGGTCCAGCTCTACCGCCAGACAGATAAGAATACATTCTCTTCTTGTCCAGCTCAATGATGCTTATACCGCTTCAGCACCGGTGGGAGATTTGCATGTTGCGCTGGAGGAAGTACCCCGCAAGCCCTTGATTAAACCCGACGGGTGTTTTGTTTTCACCGATTTGAAAGAGGGGACTTACAGGTTAAAAATAACACCGGAATACTATCTGAAGGAATACCGGGTGATCACCTTAAGTGAGCAGGGTTCCTCTTTCCCGGCATTAAATATCTCTTTAAAGCCCACCTTTTCTTATCCTTATTTCAGCGGGGCCACCTGTTGTCTGGCCTCCCTGCGTAAAGACGGGAAAAAAGCAGCGGGAATAAGGGTGCGGGGTACGGTTTTGCAAGAAAGTTGTGCCATGGCGCGTTTAGCCCAGGATAGAGCTGCCGGGGGAGAAATAAATATTTTTTTGAATAAAAACGGAATTATTCCAGTGGGCGATTGCTTGCAAATACATGCCAAAGAATCGGGAGCAACCGAATACTGTTATATCGCTGCTATTGATTATGAAACTAATTCTTTCAGATTGTCTTCACCGCTGCAGAATAGTTACAGAAGGGGAGATTATTTTCTTCCCGTGAGGCTTTTTATCTTCCTGGAGGAATCCATTAAGCGGGGCACGAACTGGGTTGTCTTTGAACCAAATGATGAGCGCCTTTGGGCTCGCGTCAGCCGTACCATTGAGGCAGAGTGTTGCAAGAGACATATGAGCAACAGAGGCCTGTGCGCCCCGGACTTCTTTCGGGATTAAACTACCGGGACGGCAGACCGTGTGAAATAGTTCTTAGCTTTTTCCCCATATCAGTGCTGATCCTTGTATTTCCTGTGGTTTGAAGAAAAAATATTAGGGAGAGGAGGTACTTTAGGACAGTACCATTGCCCTTCTTTCTCTTAATCTCTTAACTATCTCCTTTGCTCCGAGTATGTTCATTGCACGTTTCATATTGTAGGCAAGAAACGTCAGTGACAGCTCGGCAGCAACTGAGACTTTTCGCCTTGTCAGAAAATAGTAGGCTCCCCAACTTCGCTTAATAGTGCCGAAGGGATGCTCTACAATCATCTGCCGCAGTTTGTATTTGTTCTTGTTAAGCTCAGTTTGGAAGTTAATGGTATCAAGAAAATCCTGGTCTTTATGCCGAAATATGGTCCGGCCTCTAGTACTTTTGGTGCATCTATCTTTAAAAGAACAGAGGCGGCAGGCCTTAAAATTGTGGTAATCAAATCCGATAATTTGTCCTTTCATTTTACGGGTCCTTCCACGGGTAAGCGTTTGGCCTGCCGGGCAGATATATATATCTTGTTCTTTATTATAGGTAAACTTTTCCGGATAAAATACTTTGTCTCCTGTTTTGTTTGAATAGCCTTGTTTGGTAACATAAGGAGTAATACCATGCTCTACACATTTCTTTAAATCTTCAGCTTTGTAGTATCCTTTATCCGCCAGTACTTCAAGTTTGTTAACGTTAAAGAGCTTTTTCGCCCGCAGGGCCATATTATATTCTGTTAAGGTATCCGTAAACATAAAGCTTAAGAAGATCCTTAGGATCATATGGAGGTCTTCCCATATCAGGCGGTGTTGCCCTTTTAAAACCGAGTTTTTCTAAATCAAGCTGATTGATATATTCATCTATGATTCGTACGCTGCTGTCTTCACTGATATAGTCGTCAATGCTCTCCGGAAACAGGGTAATTTGATTTCTATCATGACCTTTAATGTATCCCATAAATCCACCTTTTTCGTATGTTGTCATAGGTATATTATAACATATTTGTTGATTTATGTTAATACCTTGGTGGGTTTTCACACAGTCTGACGGTTCTCTGTACTATTTTTCAACCGCAGGAGAAGATGAGGTTGCGCTGAACAAATTCGACCTGGCCGGCGGCAGGCAGGAAGTTGTTTACAATCTTATTTTGCCGGAAGAAACATATCTGGCAGGGATTGACGGGCTGGAACCGGGTGAAGTGTATTATACAACACTGCGGGCAGAAGTCCGCAATGTAACAGGCGCGGGCGAGCATCTGACTGTTTACCCGGATATGAATCAAACAGGGGAAGGAATTCCCTTTCCTGTTCACGTTGCTGTAGATCCTGAAAGGGGCGGTGCTTACATTACTGATATCGGGCTGCGAAAGATCGTTTATCTTGACCGGTCGGGAGATGCAAGAACTGTCCTGTCCCAGGACGGCCTGGGCGAGCGCGGCTATGCTGCTTCTTTTACCGCCACCACGAGTTTAAAAGTGGGTGAGGATGGCTCGGTTGCAGTTAGCGTCGGTAATCAGGTAATTTTAATAAAGGCAGGCGGTGAGCTGGAGCGGGTGGTGGCCTACCTAAATCACCCTGCTGGTGTGCTTCTTTTCAGGTTCGTTGTCTGGCTGGCGGCATTGCTGTTCCTTTTTCTCCTGGTCTGGAGCTTGCGCCTTTATTTTGTAGAAATAAGGGAGAGGCGGGTTTCTTTAATAACGAAGCAAATCGCTGTTTTTATCCCAATTTTTATTGTTTCCATGGCGTTTGTCTCCTGGTATATAAGGCAGGATTTTGACCGGGAATACCAAAAGGAGGTTTTCAGCAAGCTGAGCTTTCTCGTTCATCTGGGCTCTCAGGTTATTGATACAGAACTGGTGGAACGAATAACAAAACCGGAACACTATATGAATGAAGATTTTCGCCAGGTTTACGCACAAAATCAAGCGATCCTGTCCAGCAATCCCTGGTTGGACCCGGAAGGCCTGTACAGCATGCTCTACAAAGTAGAGAATAATAATTTATACGTGTTGATGTTTTTCTTCAAACGGGTGGGGACCTATTATCCGTACGATGCTGCTCCCGATTATCTGGAGGTGGCTAAAAAAGGGTGCATTGTGACAGGTTTCCTCCGGGATGCAGAGGGAGAGTATATGTATGCCCTCGGTCCCCTTTACTCTCCGCAGGGTGAGATCATAGGCATCCAGGAGGTTGGGCTGGATACCAAAAAGTATAATAGCTACAAGACAGCTCTCTTCTGGAAAGCCAATTTAACTATTGTCATAATTGCTGCGCTCATTATTGCCGTGTTCCTCTTTACCGTTTCTTATATGCTGCTAGCCATCGGCAAGCTGCGCCGGGGCGTGGCTGCCCTGGCTGCAGGGAATTTTGATGTCGATGTACCGGTAACGACGCGGGACGAATTGGGCGAACTCTCCCACGGCTTTAATGTTATGGCCGGGTACCTGCGCAAATATATTTCTGAAATAAAAGACCTCACCGATGCCTGTTTCCATTTTGTGCCTCAGCAATTTTTCCGGTTCCTTGGTAAAAAAAGCATCTTGGAGATAAAACTAGGTGACCAGGTTAAAGAAGATTTATGTATTCTCGTTACGGAGATCAGGTCTTTTAGCAACCTCTCCAAAGAAATGACCCCGGAAGAAAATTTTGATTTTATAAACAAATTTTTAAAAATTATGGGGCCTGTTGTCCGCAAAAACAACGGTATCGTGGATAAGTATTACGGCGGGGGATTGCGGGCGATCTTTCCCGCAACTGCCGATGACGTCCTCAGGTGCGCTGTGGAGATGTGCCGGGAACTCGAACGCTTTAATGAACAGCTTCGCTTTGCGGGAAAGGAGCCCATTGAAATAGGAATCGGTATCCATAAGGGACCGGTTATGCTGGGCATTATCGGGGAAGAAAAACGGATGGAGGGGACAGCCATTTCTGAAAGCGTAAACCTTGCCGCTGCTCTAAAAAATTTGACGGAAAAATATGGAGCGACAATCCTCATTACAGAGGCTACGCTGGAGGCTGTCCAGGAAATGGAACATTTTCCATACCGCTCCCTGGGTATGGTCGTCGTTGAAGGTATAAGCGAGGTATTTCGCCTTTATGATGTTTATGCAGGGGATTCGAGAGAAAAGCGGCGTGCCAAAGAAAGGACAAAGGCGCTTTTTGAAGAAGGTGTCATCCTTTACCAGCAGGGGCGTTTTCTTGATGCCCGCTCTGCCTTTGTGGAGGTACTCAGGCAAAACCATCTCGACAAAGCGGCAATTGCTTATTTTTACCTCTGCGATGAATATTTTAAGTCAGGTGCACCGGAAGGCTGGAATAGCACGCTAATTCCCAGTATTTATGACCAATTCGGCACCTTTGGGGCTGCGGCCGATTTAAAGTCAGCTTCGCTGTGGTAAAGGGTTGCCATACAGAAAAAGGTGTTATTTGCTGTGTTTATAGCTGATTTCCATATTCATTCCAAATACTCAAGGGCTACAAGCAAGGATTGTGCGCCGGAGTTGCTCAATTTCTGGGCACGGCGCAAAGGAATCGGCGTGATTGGTACGGGCGATTTTACCCACCGGGCCTGGCGGGAGGAACTGAAGGAGAAGCTTGTTTCCTCCGGAGATGGCCTTTATTCCCTTAAAAAGGAGTTCCATCAAGGGGATGAGGTGGCCGGAGCAGATCTAGAGCCGAAATTTATTGTTACCGGAGAAATAAGCTCTATCTACAAAAAAAATGGAAAAGTCAGGAAAGTGCACAACTTGATCATTTTGCCGGGTCTGGAAGATGCGGAAGCAATATCGCGGCGCCTTGAAGCCATCGGCAATTTGCATTCCGACGGACGGCCCATCCTGGGCCTTGACAGTAAAATTTTGCTGGAGATAGTGCTGGAGATATGTCCGGACGCGATCTTTATTCCCGCCCATATCTGGACCCCTCATTTTTCTCTCTATGGCGCATACTCGGGTTTTGACCACATCGAAGAATGTTTTGAGGATCTTACCGGATGCATATATGCCCTGGAAACGGGCCTCTCCTCGGATCCTCCCATGAACTGGCGTCTTTCCGCACTGGACAAATTTACACTGGTTTCCAACTCCGATGCCCATTCCCCGGCAAACCTGGGCAGAGAAGCGAACATTTTTAATACCGAACGTTCTTATCAGGGCATATTGCAAGCTTTAAAAAACCCCGGCGCAGAAGAGTTTTCCGGCACAATAGAGTTTTTTCCGGAGGAAGGCAAATACCACTATGACGGCCACAGAGCGTGCAAGGTCTGCTTCAAGCCCGCGGAAACAAAAGCTGCAGGGGGCATCTGCCCCGTCTGCGGCGGCAGAATTACGGTGGGTGTCCTTCACCGGATTGAGGAACTGGCAGACAGGGATGAAGGGTTTGTTCCGCCGACAGCCAAGCCTTTTGAAAGTCTCGTTCCCCTTCATGAGGTCATCGCAGCCTCCACCGGCTATTCCGTTACCAGCAAAAAGGTGAAGGAAAAGTACGATGAGCTGATACGTAACCTGGGAGCGGAATTTTTTATCCTTCGGGAGGCATCTTTAAGGGATATCGAGCTGGCGGCAGGACCGCACATCGCAGAAGGCATCCGCAGGCTGAGAAGCGGCCGGATTGAAAGAAAGCCGGGATTTGACGGGCAATACGGTACAATTACCATACTGGACAAAAGCGAAATTGAGAAGCTTTCGGGCCAGTTATCCTTTATATATGATGTAAAGAGCCCTTATAAAAAAGACGGGCCAGCACCTAAAATTAAGCAGCAGCAGCAGAAGAAGAAGAAGAAGAAGAAAAAGAGTACCCCTGCAAAAGCGGATGAGCCTCTTCCAGATGCTAACCCTCTACCGGCTGTTCTCTATGGTTTAAACGAAGAACAGTGGAAAGCCGTTACCTCCTCCAGCCAGGCAATCGCTGTAATCGCAGGCCCTGGAACCGGGAAAACAAAAACCCTGGTGTCCCGTATCGCCTACCTCGTGGAAAAGTGCAACATTAAGCCCGCCCATATAACCGCGGTTACCTTTACCAATAAGGCTGCTGCTGAGATGCGCTCGCGCTTGGAGAACCATTTTGCAGGGGCGCATCTTGCTGAGAAAATAAGCATCGGTACGTTTCACTCCATCTGCCTGCAAATCCTGTCCGGATGGAAGGGCAAGGATAAGGTGACCGTTATTGATGAATATCAGGCCCTTTCCATTGTCGAAGAAATATTAAAGGAGAAAAAGTTAACCGTTTCTCCCCGCAATGTGCTGCGGGATATCTCCCTGCTCAAAAGCGGTGTCTTCCCGGAGGATAGAGAAAAAGCAGCTTTCCTAGCGGACATATTCGGCTTGTATTGCTCGAAGCTTCAAAGTTACGGGGTTCTGGACTATGACGATATCCTTCTGGAAGTCCTTCATCGGCTAACCACAGGGGATGAAGGGGAGACGGGCGTGGAAAACCTTTTCTCCTATCTGTTGGTGGATGAATTTCAGGATATCAACGAGATTCAATACCGCTTAATTAAGGAATGGGCTAAAAGAAGCAAGAGCGTTTTTATCATCGGTGACCCCGACCAGGCGATTTATGGTTTCAGGGGTTCGGATTTCCGCTACTTTGCCAGGTTCATGGAAGATTATCCCGGCGCGCAGCAAATCCGTTTAACTTCCAATTATCGCTCCACCCCCGAGATCATTGCTTCTGCGACGGCAGTAATCTCCTCACAAAAAACAGAAGGCCGCACCTTTTCCCTTGAAGCAAAAAGAGAAAGCGGCGCCAGGGTGCGCCTGGTGGAAACGGGCAGCGACTTTTCAGAGGCGCTTTTTGTGGCCAAAGAAATAAATCGTCTCGTTGGCGGAATCGATATGCTTGATACTCAGGCAGTACCTGCACTTAAGAGAAAAAGTCCGGCAGCAGAGCAACAGAGAGGCTTTTCCGATATCGCTGTCCTTTACCGCACCAATCGCCAGGCGGAAATACTGGAGCAGTGTTTTTTAAAGGAGGGCATCCAGTACGTGGTCGCCGGGCGTGACGAGTTTCTGGCCGATAAGCCTGTCGTTGAAGCGCTGGCGTTTTTCCGGTTTTTGCTCAACCCCGGGGATATCGCTTCACTGCTGGTTTGCCTTAAGGCGGAAAGCATCTGCCCGGCGAATTTGCGTCAAAAAGTTCTGGAAAGTTACCTTGGCGCTGAGAAAAGCGTATCATCCCTGGCGAAGATATGGGAAGGGGTCCAAATGTCGCCGAGTCAGCCGGACAGGCCCTGGAACTTCATCGCCAAGTTAAAGAAATATGCAGCACTTATCAACAAAGAAAAACCGTGGAAAATTATCGAAACCTGGATTAACGAACACAACTTGACGGATCTGAGAAGTATGGAGCTTCTTTTAAATACTTCTATTATGTATGATGAGATGTCTTATTTTCTGCAAAATCTCGTTCTGGGCCGTGAAAGCGATGTTGTCCGCAGCGGCAGGAAGGTTTACGCCGCGGATGCGGTTCAGCTGATGACATTGCATGCGGCAAAAGGCCTTGAGTTCCCCATTGTGTTCATTTGCGGCGTCAATGACGGTATGATTCCGTTAAGGAACAGCAGCTCCGGCTCTGATTCGGAAGAGGAGAGGCGGCTTTTCTATGTGGGGATGACAAGGGCTCAGGATGAGCTGATCCTCCTCACATCCCGCACCCCGTCCACCTTTATCGGAGATATACCTCCTGAAAAGCTCGTCAGAGAGAATGCTTTTACACTGAAGAAAGCCCCCCAATCCCAATATAAGCAAGTAAGCCTTTTTGATTAGGGGGCCAGCACGCTTTGTCAATTATTTCCTAAACTTTGCCGCCGGGAATTTGATATGCTGCCATTCAGGGGTGTGCTCTTAAGGAAAAGGCCTATTTTTTTATTTTTCATTCTTTTCCCTGTTCTTTCTTCGCTACTCAACCTTCGGCACCGGCTTGAACCCCCATTTCTCCCAGACGGCCATCGCTTTTTTACCGGCGGTAAACTCAACAAAGCGATTTGCCATTTCCGGGTTGGCAGAGCATTTCAAAGAGACAACCGGGACGGTTTTAATATAATCGGCAAAAACTGCCGTTTCAATCAGTTCCACATCTTCGCTACCTAGCAGATTATCTTCCCAGATAATTGCAGCATCTGCCTGCTTCAGGGCGAGGTAAGTAAAAAGCTCATTGACCGTTGCCGTCCGGGCAACAACATTTGGTTCAACTTTATCAAAAATACCATACTCTTTGAGCACCTTATCAGCCAGCTTACCGATGGGGTTTGCTTCGGGGTCGCCGAGAACCACCTTAACCCCCGGGGCACCGAGATCTTCTATCCCGGTAATACCGGCAGGGTTACCCTGAGGAACGGCAAGCACAGGGACATGAAAGACTACCTCTTTTTGCCGGTCGATCATCTCCCTTTCAATCAACTCCTTTAACTCCGCCACATCCCCCGGAAGGAAGGCATCTCCCTTGTCGACGGTAAGAATCTTGCCGATACACTGGGCTGAACCCCCAAAGGAGAATTGGACCAGAATACCCGTTTCTTCCTGAAACATCACCGCTATCTCTTCCATGGGTTTGCGCAGACCGGCACCACAGTACACCAGAAGTTCTTCTTGTTTGCTGCCCTGCTGTATCTCCTGATCTGCCCGGGGCAAGGCCGTCGTATCCGTTTCCCCGACTCCGCAACCTCCTGCTGCCCCCAAGAAAACAACAAGCAAAAATGCAAGACACATTTGCAAAAAGCTCTTCAATTAATATCCCTCCATCCCAGTGAACTTTGCTCCAACTCCCAAGCCTCATTTCCACTTCCACAGCTCTTTTCCTGAAGCAAACTTTTCTCCCTTAATTGCTCACCAAGGCGCAGTTTTTCCTCGCATAAACATGCAATGTTATATTTCCGGGTAATTTGTTAATCATGCCTTCCCTCAAAGCAAAAATTTTAGCCGGTTAATAATTAAAGACTTATTACCCAGCCGCCTGCGACAATGCTTCTTTCTTGTTGTTCCGGAACAGGTTGGGCTTCATCCTGCAAAAACGGTTTTCAAAGGCTCCGCCCCCAGAAAGCTTGCCACCTTCTGATCCAGGGGGTTTTCAAAGACTTCCCTGGAAACCCCTACCTGTCTTACCCTCCCCTCCAGGATAATTCCGATCCGGTCTGCCAGCATCCCCGCTTCGTTAAAATCATGGGTAACATGGACAACAGTATATCGGTATTGCAAATGCATTTTTTTCAGTTCCCGGCATAGCATTCTTTTTGTATTAGGATCGAGGGCGCCGAAGGGTTCATCCAATAAAAGAATCCTCGGTTTCATGATAAAGGCTCTGGCCAAGGAGACGCGCTGCTGCTCGCCACCGCTTAAAGTGCCGGGGAAACGCTTCAGCAAGTGGGAAATTCCCAGCATATCAGCCAGATCTTTTACCCTTTCTTTAATTATGGGAGAGGGAATCTTGCCGAGCTGAGGCCCAAAGGCAATGTTTTTATAAACATTCAGATGGGGGAAAAGGGCATAATCCTGGTAAACAAACCCGATTTCTCTTCTCTCGGGAGGAATGTTTTCAGCATCAACTCCATTAATAAAAACCTTACCCGCATCCGGTCTGTACAACCCGGCAATCAATTCCAGAATAACGGTTTTCCCGGTACCCGTCGGCCCCAGGATGGTAAAAAATTCTCCCTCTTTTATCTCTAGATTAACATTCTTTAGCGAAAAATCTCCCAGTTTAATGGATACATCTGCAAATCTGATCATTATCCGACATCCTCAAAGCGTGTTTTTGCAGGCTCCTGATTACGATGATACGGGACAAAATCTTTTCAAAGATAGGAGCTTAGCCAAGGCAGCGACAGTTGTTCCATAAAAAAGGATCGGTTTTTTTACTTTCAGGAAGGGATCAATGCTCCCATTTACGACCGTGCTCCCCGTCGCCAGAAACAGATCGCACCACTTTTCCACCGCCGCCAGGTCGCATTCCCCGTTTTCAATGGTAACACCATATTTTTTTTGACCGATATTTTCCGGATCAAGGTCAAAGACCCTTATTTCAAAATGTTGGGCAAGTTTTTCAACCATGGCAGGCTGAAGCCCGATTACGGCAATGCGTGGCTTTCCATACTCCGAGGAGATAGCTTCGATAAGTATCTGACTGCATTCGCCCGGTTGTGCATCCTTGCAATGAATGGTGTTTGCTGCTTTGTCCAGTTTGCGACAGAGGGCATTGAGCGTAGATATAATGACAGCCCGGTTGTAGTTGTTAACTGGGGGAAGATGCAGAGCATCATGCAATGTGCCTTCGTAATTACCCGGCATATCCGTAAAGGCCTGACCTATAAAACCATCAATAACTGCTTGCATCAGTTTCTCCTTGCCCTTCTGGAGAGGAAAATCGCTCCTTCCCGGGGAGCCGATGGCCTCCTCCGGGGTAAGTGTTTTGCAGGAAATTGACACATTTGCTTTAGAAAGATTGGGGTTCTGCAAAAACTTTTCAATATGGGGCTGAAGCATTTTAAACACCTCTGGTACCTCCAATAAAATCACCTCCAAATTTATTAAAGATATATAAAGATATTATTGAAATTATTATGAGCAGATTTGCTGCTGCCATAGCCCCTTCCAAATCTCCGGTGGACATATTTAAAAAAAGGGAAATCGGCAATGTTTCTGTGCGAAAGCGGGTAGCTCCGGCCAGCATCAAAGCCGCACCAAATTCTCCCAACGCCCGAGCCCAAGTAATTACAGTCCCCGCGATGATGCCGTTTTTCGAAAGCGGCAGGGTAATTTTCCAAAAAGCCTGGGCCGGCGTGCATCCCAAGGTCCGCGCAATAAATTCCAAACGGGGATTAACAGATAAAATCGTCGACTTCATGACCCGAATCATGAAGGGGAGATTGACAAATATTTGAGCCATAATGATCCCCTTTACAGTAAAAACAAAGGAAAGGTCGATCTCTTCCAGCCAGGCCCCAAAGGCTGTTGTGCCAAAAATGATCAGGAGGCAAAGGCCTGAAACCACCGGCGGTAAAGCCAGAGGCAGATCCAACAAAGTATTGAAAAAAGATTTCATGGGGATATCCATCCTGGCCAGAACATAAGCCACAGGGATGGCAATTACGATGCAGAAAGCCGTAGAGATCAGCGATGTATAGAGACTTAACCTGATAGCAAACTGAATCTCGGGGGCGGCAAGAGCTTTGCCGATCTGCGGAAGACCCTTGATCATTAAAGTTGCAACAGCAGTCATCATAAAAAGAAAAGTAAAAAAGGCTACAGCAACCATAAAAAGGTTAAACTTGTCTTGCCACCAATTTTTCTTCATAGCAAACCTCCGACCAATGCTTCCAGTTGTATGTAATATATTCTATCATAAAGCTAAATCTTCCTGCTTGCGAGGCAAAACTTTGTCCAGAAATCCTGCAAATGCTTTTTAAAAAAAGCTCTATCTTTTTAATAAGCATTTATGAAACCCTAAAAATGTTACCTGATTTTAGAGTGTACATAAGTTGAGAAACATCGCCGCCAAGCTGCCACGCAAGATCCAAAAAGATTGCCTGGACCATGTTAAAAGAGTCTTTTATACAGATTCTTAACCTACAGTGCCTTGAGACGATCTTTTTATGTATTGACTCTAAGTATGGCTTCGTTATATAATAAGGGTGAAAAGGGGAGTAGCTGGCAGGTTAATTGCCGATCCGGGCCAACAATCACGGTACTTGTACCTGGCCCGTCGCTTGTATGGACAAGTAGCAAGACCTTTGGCATGACAAATCGTGTCAAAGGTCTTTTTTTCATGAAATTTAAACGCAGCCCGGGTTCATATTTTTATGCTAAGAGGAAAATTTCGGCCGTATAAAAGGTGGTGAAAATGTGAGCAATGTAATCCTGAAAGGCAAAAAGGTAAGCAAATGGTACAAAATGGGGGAGGTGCGCGTAGACGCCTTAAAAAAAGTCACCTTTGAAATTTATCAAGGGGAGTTTATCGTTGTGCTGGGTCCCAGCGGTTCAGGTAAGAGCACCTTGCTCAATATCATAGGCGGTATGGACCAGGTTAGCGAAGGGGAGCTGTTCTACCAGGGCAGCCCGCTTCATGGGGCGGAAGAAAGTGTTGTTACACGTTACCGCCGCAACGCGGTCGGTTTTATTTTTCAGTTTTACAACCTGATGCCTAATCTTACAGCCTTTGAAAATGTCCAGTTGGCAACGGAGATAGCAACTGATCCTCTCCCCGCGGCGGATATTTTAGCCGAAGTGGGCCTGGCGGACCGGGCGGGACATTTTCCCGCGCAGCTTTCCGGCGGTGAGCAGCAGCGGGTGGCCGTTGCCCGGGCTGTGGCCAAAAACCCGGAGCTTTTGTTATGCGATGAACCGACCGGTGCCCTGGATCTTAAAACAGGTATTCAAATATTGAAATTGCTGCGAGACTTCAATATTAAATATAAGAAAACAGTCATGGTAATTACACATAATGCCAGCATCGCAGATATGGCAGACCGGGTTTTCAGCTTAAAAGACGGTGAACTGGCATCTGTCCGGGTAATCGACAATCCCAAATCCCCGGAAGAGGTGAGCTGGTAATGCTGTGGAAAAAAACATGGCGGGAACTACGGGAAAACAAGGCGGCCTATCTAGCCTGCATTACCGTTATCGCCATTGGCCTGATGTTCTTTGTCTCCATGTCGGTTATTTTTGAAGGGCTCAGCAGTGCTAAAAATAAATTTTACAGCGATTATCGCTTTGCCGACGGTTTTGCCGTTGTCCGCGGTCTTTCCGAAACCCAGATGGCGAGGCTGGCTTCTGTGGAAGGAGTTGACCGCCTGGAAGGCCGTATGGTCAAAGATGTCCGTGTTTTTGCCCCGGAACGGGAGGAGAATATTTACTTGCGCCTGGTCTCCATTCGGCCGGAACAGGTCACCCGCTTAAATGATGTGATGCTCCTCGACGGGGCAATGCCGGCAGGCGGTTCGCACGGCATACTTGTAGACCCTGCCTTTTTAGAGGCAAATAACCTGCAACCCGGTGATACAATCCACGTGATTATTGCCGGAAACCAGGTAGAACTATCCGTTGCCGGTGCTGCATTCAGCCCGGAATTTGTCTATGCCCTGCGCAATCCCATGGATATCTACCCCGATCCTCTCACCTTCGGGGTGGCCTATCTGCCGCTGGAAACGATGCAGATCTTATTTGGGGAAGAGACTCTGAACGACATTGTTTTTACGTTGTCCGCGGGATACACCTATGAAGATGTCGAGGGCCGCTTGAAGCCGAGGCTCGAAACTTTCGGCCTGGAAAGTATTTATGCCAGGAAGGACCAGTTCAGTGAAGTCATGCTTGCCCAGGAACTCCAGGGTGTGCAGTCCATGGTCGCATCAGTCCCGCTCCTTTTTTTAATTGTGGCTGCGACCATCCTTTATATACTGTTCAAGAGAATGGTGGAACAACAGCGAGGGCAGATCGGCATACTGAAAGCTCTCGGTTATTCCAGCCGGGAAATTCTTCTTCACTATCTTTCTTACGCACTGATCATCGGCGCCCTAGGGGGACTGCTGGGTTCGCTGCTGGGTTTTTGGCTTTCTTTTCCTCTGATGACCGTGTATGAAGAGTTCTTTAACCTGCCCGGGCTCACCGGTCGCTTTTCTTTCGGCTATTTAGTTATCAGCCTCCTTTTTTCCACCGGCTTTGCCGGCCTGGCCGGCTATTTCGGCAGTAAAGAGGTATTGAAATTGCAGCCTTCGGAGGCGATGAGGCCGCCGGCGCCGCCTGTTGCCAAAAAAACGCTGCTGGAGGGCTGGCACTGCTACTGGGACAACTTAACCGTTCAGGGCAAAATGGCCACGCGCAACGCCTTTCGTAATCCTGGCCGCAGCTTTTTCACCCTGATCGGGGTAATGTTTGCTTTCAGCCTCATCGCCACAACAGGATATTTTTTGTCCATAACCGATCTGCTTATTTTAGATCAGTTCACCAAGGTGCAGACTCACGATGTGAAGGTTGTTTTTGCCGCACCTCTTGACAGCCGTGATGCCCGGCTGGAGCTTTCCCGTCTACCGGGTGTAAACAGGTTCGAGGCCTACCTGGAAGTACCTGCCATCATTAAGCAGGGCTGGTACGAAAAGGATACGATAGTTTTAGGCCTGGAGCCGAATTCTGAAATGTACAATCTTCTGACCAAAAGGGGAGTAAAAGTGCCCCTGCCGCCTGAGGGCCTGGTTCTTTCCCAAAAGCTTGCCGGGAACCTTCATGCCGGGGTGGGATCCCGGCTGGAGATAGAAAGTCCCTATGCCAAGGAGAATCCTGTTTATGCCGAGGTGGTGGATATTGTCCCGCAGCATCTGGGAACAAATGCCTATATGGAGATCAATGCTCTTGGACGCCTGCTAGGCCAGGGGCATATCAGCACCGCGGCGCTTTTAGCCGTGGAGGAGGGTGCATACCCCTATCTGAAAGACCGCTACCGGGAGGCAAAAGGTGTCTTTTCCGTGGAGGAAAAGGGTGCCATGCTTAACAAATTCAACGAACTGTTGGAGTCATATAGCTTTACTTATTGGATTCTGGCCCTGTTTGGCATGTTCACAGGTTTCGCCGTCATCTATAACTCCGGGGTGGTTTCTCTTTCGGAGAGGAGAAGGGAGCTGGCGTCTCTGCGGGTGATGGGCATGACGCCGGCGGAAGTGCTGCAGGTGCTCTCCTTCGAGCAGTGGTTTGTGAGCCTGTTCGGTATGCTGGCCGGCGTGCCGATGACGATGCTTTTTTTACAGGTTATGGCCAGTGCCATGGACAATGATCTTTTTTCGTTTCCGGTTGTCTTTGAACTACAGCCGTTTATTATCGGGGCTGTGGGGACCACAGTCTCCATTTGGCTGACGCAAAAGGTTATTTTCAGGAAAATCCGCCGGCTTTCCATGGTGGAAGCTCTTAAAGAAAGGGACTAGGCATAAGACTTAAAGACAAGAGAGACAAGGGAGTGATGTTGATGAAAAAGCGTCTTAAATGGATTCTTTGGGGAGTTGTGGTCGCGGCACTGGTGGGCGTCTCCGTCTATTCCGCGACGCGTCCCCTTCAGGCAGAACTGCTGGAGATAAAGCCTCGGACGATTGAAAAGAAGTTTACAGAATCAGGTACGGTCTCTGCCGTCTGGCAGAAAGACTTCTTTAGTGTATCAGGCGGGAAAGTTTTAACTGTAAATGTTAAGGAGGGTGACGAGGTTGCTGCCGGAGAACTTCTCCTGGCGCTGGATACCCGCGATATCGACTACCAGATTGTTCAGCTGGAGGGACAGCTGATAAGCCTCAGGGGGCAGGAAAGGCAGGCCCTCAGCGGACTCGGGAAAAGCCAAACATCCCCGCAGCCTGCCATTGAGCAATTGAAAATTCAGCTGCAATCCGCGCAAGAAGAGCATGAGCGGATGGCAGTTCTTTACCAGGCTGACGCAGTCAGCAAGTCTGACCTGGACGAAGCGGAGAGGGCCGTGAGACAGCTTGAGCTTCTCCTTGCCCAACAGGAACAACTTTTGCTGGGCGCTAAAGAACAGTTCGCGGGACTTGAGTCTTCCCTGCGCGCTCAGATCGCCTTGCTAGAATACCAGAGGGAAAACGCCGAGTTCATCGCGCCCGAGAAATCCACCGTTGTTGCTGTACATGTCAAAGAAGGGGAGGTTGTTGCACCGGGAGCACCGCTAATTTCTCTCTATCGTCCCGGAGAGTACGAGGTGGATGTCTATCTGCTGCCGGAGGACGTGGTTCACGTGCAGCCCGGTATGGATGTCCGTGTAGCCTATAAAGGCCTCAGCGGTGAGGATGAACTTGGCGGCAAAGTGACGAAAATTGCCCACGCTGCGGTGGAGCGCATCTCTTCACTGGGGTTGGCGGAACAAAGGGTGAAAGTGACCGTCGAACTGTCGGGCGACGTTAGCAGCCTGCGTTCAGGTTATGCCATGGATGTGACCTTTGTAACCCGGTGTGAAGAGAACAGCCTGGTCGTTCCTAAAACAGCACTTTTTACCTATGAAGGCGAAAGTGCTGTCTGGGTGGTGCGCCGGGGGAAAGCGGAGATTCAGCCAGTAGAAAAAGGATTGGAAGCGGACGATGAAGTGGCTGTTGTCTCCGGGCTTGCGGAGGGAGACCTGGTGATCCGCAATACGCGCCTGGAAGGACTAAAAGATGGAGCGAGGATAGTTCAGCAATAAGGCTTTTAACTCTGTCCAGGATTAATTGACAGTGATTTCTTCTAAAATATAACTGCTTAGTCTAAGGTATATACCGCAAAGCAGGGGATGGTTCCATCGTCTTTCTGCTTTACTTAGGTGCGGGGACACACCTCTTGCGGAGGAATGTCCCCAAGTCTATTAAATTTCTGGGCAGTTACTAATATAATTAATTAATCTAGCTTGCAAAGAGTTATATTATTCGCAGCCCTTATAATTGCTGTACAGGACCTAGTCTGCAATTGAATAAGAATCTAAGAATTGTTGAAACTTGTTTTTCGCCTCCATGTATGCGGCTTCCTTCTCTTCCAAATCCTTTTTATCTATTTTCCCGGCCTCCAGTTTTTCCCCGGCCAATTCAAGCTCCAGCTTTTTGATTTCATATTCCTGAAGTAATAAAGTTCCCAAAACGGTATTCGTCCAGTTATGAAAACCCAAATGTTGTATTTCCCAGCCGGTATTCCCCACATCATCCATTTCTTCCTTTGAAATTTTCCCTGCAGCTTTTTCCGTTAGCAGGCGAAAACTCTTCAACGCGTCAATTATCTGTTCGGTTCGGCAAGCTGCTTCTTCAGCTGAAAATCTTTCCTCAAGCACTTCCCCTTCAGGCAAGTTGCTTAAATCAAAATCAGCGGTTATTTCGAAACCATTATCCATCTCATTTTCTTGCGCCTGCTCATTTTGTCCGTCCGGGCTGCCTGATTCTGTTTTTCCGGACTGATCGGCAACGCTCCCCCCGATACATCCTGAAACAAATAAGGCTAGAATTATGAAGACAACGGCAATTCTACTTTTTTTTAAGCAGTTTATCATTGAAGAGCCCCCCATGTTTAATGTGATGTTTTACGATGCTGTTATTAAGACGTGGAAGATGGCTGCAAGGTTCGGTAAAGTTTTATATGGTTCTATTGAAGGCAAAGAGACATTCAACGATTGCCTTCTTCACTATGCCTTGACAGAACATCTTTCTATTGATACGATGCTAATATAACGGGTGACTTGCTTCACTCCACCAATATTATGTTATTTCAAAGAAGGAGTTGAGAAGATGCGCAACCTTTCTTGCTAGCTCTCAAAAAGAATAAAGCACTTTCAACATACGGCAAAGCCCGTCTGTTGCCTTGTGCTCTAGTAGCAAGAAGGTTGCCGGATCTTTATTTCCATCCACATTTAAAGAGGATATCCATGTACGGAATATGGAATAAGGGGTACGATTATCCTGCCTTTTTAGGGCTGTAAGAAGCACTTTCTTGCAGCCTTTTTATTTTATTGACTGTCATTGCCTTAACCAAGATCTTTTGCTTATTAGGAGGTCCTCCCAGATGTCCCTTATAAATATTATTGATTTGACGTTCAGCTACGAGGGAAGCTATGAAAATATCTTTGAAAATGTTTCCTTCCAGATCGACACGGACTGGAAACTGGGGTTTACGGGCAGAAACGGCCGTGGAAAGACGACCTTTTTAAAGTTGTTAATGGGGGAATATGAGTACAGCGGAACGATCTCGGCTTCCGTGACCTTTGACTACTTCCCTTTTCCCGTACAAGCCGGAAGGAAAAACACCCTTGATATTCTCCGCGGAATCAATGCGGATTTTGAAGATTGGGAGCTGCAGAGAGAGCTATCCCTTTTGGAAGTTGGGGAAGATGTCCTCCACCGTCCCTTTGAAACCCTCAGCAATGGGGAGCAAACAAAAGTTTTGCTGGCTGTTCTTTTTCTGCAGGATAATCATTTTCTGTTAATCGATGAGCCAACCAACCATCTGGACGTGAATGCCCGCAAAATTGTCAGCGATTATTTAAAGAGCAAAAAAGGTTTTATCCTGGTCTCCCATGACCGGGCCTTTTTGGACAACTGTATCGATCATATCCTATCCATCAACAAAACAAACATTGAAGTGCAAAAAGGCAATTTTTCTTCGTGGCTGTACAACAAAAAGTTACAGGACGAATATGAGCTGGCTGAAAACGAAAAGTTGAAAAGAGAAATTCAAAGGCTTTCCCAGGCAGCGAGGCGAACGGCCGGCTGGTCGCAAAAGGCGGAAAAAACAAAGTTTGGCAGGCACAATTCCGGCGTCAAGCCTGACAAAGGATACGTTGGACACAAAGCAGCCAAGATGATGAAACGCTCCAAAGTGGCAGAGGCGCGCCGGCAAAAAGCGGTGGAGAAAAAGGCAAAACTCTTAAAAAATATTGAAACAGCGGATCCTCTTTCCATTAAGCCCCTTAAATATCATACCGGGAGGATGATTGAGGCTAAAGAGCTTTCCATCTACTACGGTGACAATGAGGTATGCGCTGATGTGAGCTTTACGGTGAACTGCGGCGATCGTATTGCTCTCACGGGAAAAAACGGCAGCGGAAAGTCCAGCATCTTAAAACTGCTGATTGGAGATAAGATTTCTTTTCGCGGTGAACTAAGGGTGGGCAGTAATTTGCAGCTTTCCTATGTCCCTCAGGATACTTCTTTCCTGCAGGGCAGTCTAACAGAATTTGCACGGAGCAGTGGTATCGACGAAAGCCTTTTTAAAACTATTTTGCGCAAGCTGGATTTCTCTAGAGAACAGTTTGAGAAGGATATGCGCTTTTTTAGCGACGGGCAAAAGAAAAAGGTACTGCTGGCCAGAAGCCTGTGCGAGAGGGCACATCTGTATATCTGGGATGAGCCTTTAAATTACATTGATGTGCTTTCCCGCATGCAAATTGAGGAGTTAATTTTACGGCACCGTCCGACCATGCTTTTTGTGGAGCACGACAGTTCTTTTCTTTCAGCCGTCGCGACAAAGAGAATTGATTTATCGTTATTGGCTGCCAAAAAAAAGCAAAATGTATTTGACATATGCCCATAATTCTGTATAATAAATGATAAGTGGAGGCACAGATTTGACAACTTTTTAAGGTAAAATAGGAAGGCTGAGGAAAAAATGTTTTTTTGTTTCATAATTCGTTCAGGCTTAAAAAACTTCAGAGAATTTAAAAAAAATAACGTGGAGGCGATTCGATGAAAATTGCAGTTCCAGTTGACGAAAAAAATATGGAGACAACTGTATGTCCATCCTTTGGACGTTCCCCGTTTTTCCTGATCTATGATACGGAATCAAAGAATGCCACTTTTATAGACAATAATGCTGCTGCCAGCCAGGGCGGTTCCGGAATTAAGGCTGCGCAGACGATTGTGGATAATCAGGTCAGTGCATTGCTGACTCCCCGCTGCGGTGAAAATGCGGCGCAGGTTATTCAGGCGGCTAATATTAAAATATATAAAACCGCGGGTAATTCCCTTCAGGAAAACATTGATGCTTTCATGGAAGGCAAGTTGCCCGTATTGAATGAAATTCATCCCGGCTTTCATGGAGGCCGCAAGTAATGAAAATTGCCGTGCTGAGTGGCAAGGGCGGTACAGGAAAAACCCTTGTATCGGTAAATCTGGCTGCAGCAGCAAAAGCTTCCACATATATCGATTGTGATGTCGAGGAACCAAACGGTCACCTTTTTTTCAAACCGGAAAAATTAGTCAATGAAACAGTCGCGGTAAAAATACCTGAGGTGGATAACCTGCTTTGCAACGGCTGCCGTAAGTGCATTGAGTTCTGTAAATTCAATGCACTCGCCTATATCGGTGATACCTTGCTGGTGTTCGAAGAAGTCTGTCATTCCTGTGGAGGTTGCGCTTTGATTTGCCCGGAAAAAGCCTTGCGGGAAAAGGAAAAAGCTATTGGGGAAATCCAGCGGGGGGTATCGGGTAATGTTAAGGTGATAACAGGTATTTTGAATACAGGGGAAGCTTCGGGTATTCCTATCATTAAAAAGCTTCTGGATGATATGCACGAAGGAAATAGTAAAGAGGATAAGAAAAAGAACAATGAAAGCGGGAAAGAATTCGTTTTTATCGATTGCCCGCCGGGTAGCGCCTGTATCGTGATGGAGAGCATCAAGGATGTGGACTATTGCATTCTGGTGGCAGAGCCCACCCTTTTTGGAGTGCACAATCTCAGTATGGTGCATGAACTGGTTAAACTGTTCGGCAAACCCTGCGGAGCAGTGCTGAACAAATGTTTGGATGGGGAAAATCCGGCAGAAAAATATTGCCGGGAAAACGGCATTAATATTTTGTGTCAAATTCCTTATGAAAACGAGATTGGCACAATGAATTCCAACGCTCTGATCCTGGCCAGGGAAAATGACAGGTACCAAGCCTTGTTTAGAGGTCTGTTGGATGCGGTTGCAAAAGGAGGTGCGCCATGAAGCAGCTATTAATCCTTAGCGGAAAGGGCGGCACAGGTAAAACAACCATCGCCGCTGCCTTTATTAAACTTGCCGAGGCAAAAGCTTATGCAGACTGTGACGTGGATGCCCCTAATCTGCATCTTGTTGCCCATCAAGCATCAGAGCCCGCACGTTCAAACTTTTACGGCATGCCCAAGGCGGAGATAAACGCGGACCTCTGTGTGAAGTGCGATCAGTGTAGAAAGAACTGCCGTTTCGATGCCATTGAGCCCGGCGAAAAATACAAGGTTGATCCTTTTGCCTGTGAAGGCTGTGGTGTATGCGAGGCCGTGTGTCCGGAGGGAGCCGTCAGCCTCAAACCGGCAGTGGCGGGAGAGCTAATGCTCCATGTAAATGATTCCGTCTTTTCCACGGCTCAGCTCCGGATGGGCAGCGGCACATCCGGAAAACTGGTAACGGAAGTTAAACAACAGATGAACTCGGTCCCCATTGAGACAGAGATAGCCATTATTGACGGCTCGCCGGGAATCGGCTGCCCTGTTATCGCCTCCCTTAGTGGAGCAGATATGGTACTAGTGGTGGCTGAACCATCCCTCTCCTGTATTAGCGATATGGAGAGAATTATTCGCACTGCCAAAATATTTGACATGAAGATTGGTGTTTGTGTCAACAAGTTCGATACAAACATTGAAAACACAAAAAAGATTGAAGCCTTTTGTTTGGAACAAAGTATTCCTTTTACCGGCAAAGTGCCCTTCGATGCGGAAGCTGTTAGGGCAGTGAACAATGGACTGAGCATTGTTGATCTTCAATGTGCGGCCGGGGAGGCGGTAAAAGAAGTATTTCGGGAAACTTTACGAGTGCTGAACGGTTGAACATTTTACAAAAACCGGGCTTACTGCCGCTTTACCCGGATGGGTGGTTTGCTGAAAAAGTAACTTTTCCGGGTCTATAGGCTTAATATTTAAAAAAGAAAAGATGGAGGGACAAGGATGAAGATTGCAGTAGCAAGCGAAGGTAAAATGGTTGCGGAGCACTTTGGTCATTGTGTAAACTTTAATATTTTTGATATTGAAGACAATAAGGTTGTTAAAATCGAATCAATTCCCAATCCGGGGCACAGGCCCGGCTTTTTGCCGAATTTCCTGAATGATTTAGGCGTAAAGGTCGTCATCTCAGGCGGCATGGGGGGAGGCGCTGTTAATATCTTTAATGAAAAAAATATTGAGGTGATCATCGGCGTGAGGGGAAGTGCAGAAGACGCAGTGCATAGTTATCTGCAGGGAACGTTGGAATCCACGGGCTCTGTTTGCCATCAGCACCAGCATCACGATCAGTGCGGTAACTAAAAACAGGTTGATAAAAAGGGCTGTGCTTCAAAGTGCAGCTCTTTACCGGAGCAAAAGAGGGCTTTCGTGGTCTCTGATTGAGACTATGGGAGTTCTTTTTTCTGAAAAAGTAATTCGCCGGGCAAAAAAAGATGCTTGAAAAAAGACTTGAGATTATAAAGAGGCAGCTGGAGAGTTTTCTGGACACAGAATAAAACGGGGAGATTTGTCTCCCCGTTTTTATTCTGCAGGGAAATAGAGCGGGGTAAAAACGGGGTTGCTTGTTTTCTGCATAGCATGCTAAAATGCCGGGTGAAGGTGGTGGCCATTATGGAGGGGATTTTCATTTCTACTGGGCCGGCGCTGGAAGAGGGGATCTTTGTGGAACGGCCAAACCGCTTTCTGATCCGCTGTGCCTTAAAAAAAGCCGTTGACGGGGTTGATTGTGCGCGGCCGCGAAGCCTCGTGGAAGCACACCTGCCGGACCCTGGCCGCCTGAAGGAGCTTCTTGTTCCGGGGCGGCGAATATGGCTCCGTTCTGTCAACAACATACCCCGCCGGAAAACAAAATGGACTGCCGTATTGACCGAGCGGCCGGACGGAAAAGGTTTCGTTTCTCTTGATTCCACGCTGCCGAACCGTCTCATCGCCAAAGCGCTGCAGAGGGGTGTCATGGAAGAATTTCAAGGGTGGTCGCTTCTTTCTGCCGAGTTCAAGATGGGACATTCCCGGTGGGATTTTTTGCTGGCAGGCCCCGGTGAGTCCCGTCTTGTTTTGGAAGTGAAAAGCGTTACCCTTGTTGAAAACGGTGTGGGGCTTTTCCCCGATGCCATTACGGCCCGGGGGACCAGGCACCTGCAGGAACTGGCTGAGATTGCGCAGCAACCGGATTGGAAGGCTGCCGCGCTTTTTGTCCTGCAAAGGGATGATGCCTGCCGGATTGAGGCGGCAAGGTCCATTGATCAAACTTTTGCCGCTGTGCTGGCGGAGGCCAGAGCCGCAGGTGTCGGCGTCTTTGGCCGGAGATGTATAGTTACGCTGGAAAAGGTAATTCTGGGGGAGAGAGTACCTGTGGTGACCCCGGAGGAGAAAAACTCTCTACTCAAGAAATACTGGTCCATACCTGAACGGTAGGTAGAAACTTCGGTTGTGCTTGCTGAAGAAAAATGGTTCAAGATCAAGCGAAAGGATAATAATTAAAAGGTATAAACATTTTTTCGAGTAAAAGTATAAAAAGGTGATGTTGTGACAAATAGCAGAGATACCAGGGAGAAACTGGCGAAATCTTTGACGGCAAAGACAACGGAATTGATCCCTTTCCTGCCTTATTTGCTGCAGGATTTGTGGGAGCTCGGCTCTATTCCGGGAGATATCGAAGCGTTGATTCGTGAGCATGTCAAATCACCCGGACTGATGAGCGTACTCGATCTCGCTTGCGGCAAGGGAGCGGTTTCTGTCCATCTGGCAAAGGTTTTTGGATGTCGTATCAAAGGGATCGATTTTTTTCCGGAGTTTATTGAGTATGCGCGCCGAAAGGCAGGGGAATTTAGTGTAAGCGAACTCTGTAAATTTCAGGTGGGAGATATAAATGAGGCTGTGCTCAGCGAGCGCGGCTTTGATATGGTTATTTTCGGCTCGGTTGGCGATGTGCTGGGGAACTATGGCCGGACGTTAAATATGTTGAGGCAGACGGTGAAAGATGGCGGCTATATCATCATCGATGATGCTTACAACCGGGAAGAAAAAGACGGCGAATACCTGTCTATTAAAGGGTGGCTGGAGCTGTTCAGAAAGGGGAAAGTGGATCTTTTGGCGTGTAAAACCGTGGATGAGCTTGAACTTGCGGAGATGAATGCTGTTCAACAGGCTTCTATCCGCAGGCGTGCGGAGGAATTGAAGTTAAAATATCCGGGAAAAAGCCACCTTTTTGATGGATATGTGGCCAGCCAGCAGGCTGAGTGTGATGAGCTGGCGGAAGAGATTATGGGAATCACCTGGCTCCTCAAGAAACAAAAGACAGAAAATGCATAGGTAATGATTACCTGTACCTGGAGCACGCTAAAAAGGCTCTTTTAGCGTGCTCCAGGCATTTTTTTATCCCGGGAGTGTCTAGCAGCTGCCGGAGTCCCGGATATGTGCATGGTATTCCTGGCAAAGATTTCTAGCGATACTCTGCAAACTATTTTCTTTTAACGCTGCAATCCCTTAAATTATTTTTGAGAACTATCTTCAAAGGAGGCGCGAGGATAACTGCCGAGTATCTTTAGAAAGAGGGTCCTATTGCGCATTTCGCTGATGGCAAGGGCTACATTCTTATCGCGGCGATGTCCCTGGATATCCAGGAAAAAGATATATTTCCCCAGGTCGCCGCGGATAGGACGGGATTCAATCTTGGTGAGGTTGAGCCCGTGATTTGCCACAACTCCGAGAAGGTCATGCAGACTTCCCGGTCTGTCCGGCAGCCCGAGGAGCAGCGATGTTTTATCGTCACCCGTAGGCGGGGCATCCTCTGCAGCCAAAATGAGAAAACGGGTGACATTTCCTTTTTCATCCTGCAGATCTTCACGGAGCACGTTGAGCCCGTAGCGTGCAGCTGCATGGCGGGAAGCCACAACTCCAAGACCGGGGTGCTGCGCGGCCAGGCAAGCCGCCTCTGCCGTGCTGACCGTCTCCCTTACAGGTATTCCCGGCAGAAGTTCGGCCAGGCTGTGGCGGCATTGGGCCAAAGCCTGGGGATGTGAACGGACTTCTTTTATTCCGCTCAGCGTTTCCCCTTTTTGCGCCAGCAAACAATGGCGTACCGGAAGGAGGATTTCAGCCCTGATTTGCGCGCTGCTATGGCGCAAAAGGTCGAGGGTAAGATTTACAGAGCCCTCTAGAGAGTTTTCCACAGGGACGATCCCAAGGTCGGCCTTTTTTTGTTCAACTGCGGCTATTGCCGTATCAATTCCGGCACAGGGTACCAGAGAGATCGATTTGCCGCCGGCAAAACGGATTGCCGCCTCTTCGCTAAAGGTACCCGGAGGTCCCAGGTAAGCGAGCTTAGCACACATTTAACGTCCTCCTTTGTTTCTCTGTCTATTCTAGCATTACCCCGGTAGGCAGTCAATAAGATGCATGAAGGTGCGGGAGGATGGTTCATTTATGTGGCAACTAAAAACAGAAAGGAAGGATATTAAAACTATCTGTCGAAAGTACAATACCGGAAAATTGTTAAGAGCCAGGCAGGAAAGATAGGGAGGCTTACTATATGGCTAAATTACCGGATTATGTGGGTCCCTGCGCCTTGGGAATCAAAATGGGTGTGATCACGCCAAGATGTGACTTGCTCGGTATGATTTGCGAGGCCATGCAGCAATGTGATAAGGATAATCTTCTTGATGATGGAGATGTTATCTGTATAACAGAATCGTGCGTAGCAAGGGCGCAGGATAATTTTGTCTCCACTGACGAAATCGCGGCCGAGTTGAAGGAAAAGTACAACGTTAAACCCGACAGCAGGCTCGGTGTTCTTTTTCCCATAACCAGTCGCAACCGTTTTGCTCTTATTTTAAAGGGTTTGGCAAAAGCTGTTCCCCGGGGGGAAATAATCGTTCAGTTTTCTTTCCCTTCCGACGAGGTGGGCAACATGATTGTTTTACCCGAATTTGCAGAGGGTTGCAAGGGCGATGAATCATTTTTTTATGAAGAGATTAAGGATAAATGCCGGCATCCCATTACTAACATTGATTATCCCGGCTACTATAAAAAAATAATTGAAGCTGAAGGTGCCGGGGCAAAGATTTGCTTTTCCAACAACCCGGAAACCATACTTTCTTTTAAACCGGATTGCCTGGTTATCTCCAGTGTCCATGATCGCTTTAAAAAACAAAAAATGTTTGAGGGTACAGGTTTTCGTATTATCACTTTACAGGACATCTGCAGCGACCCCTCTAAACCGGCCTGGTCGGAATGGGGGCTTCTGGGAAGCAACATGTCTTCGGATAACCTGCTCAACCTGGCCCCCAGGAACGGTGATGAATTTGCCCTTAATGTGCAAAAAATGATTAAAGGGAAGTTTGGCAAAGAAGTAGAGGTAATAATTTATGGTGACGGAGCCTACAAGGATCCGGTCACGGGTATTTACGAACTTGCCGACCCGCAACCCAGCCTCGGCAGCACACCGGCCTTTAAAGACGGCCGTATGCGCGAAGGTGTCAAGTATAAGATGCTGGCGGATACTGCCTTTGCCGAAGGCAAGTCACCGGCGGAAATAGAGGAAATGCTGGCAGCTGTTAAAAAGAAGAGGTATGGACAGGACGAGATAGCCAACGAAGGGACAACGCCGCGTAAACTGGAAGATATAATTGCCAGCCTGGCTGATTTGATAAGCGGCTCCGCGGATGCGGGCACCCCTCTGGTTTTGGTAAAAGGACTATTTAATGTAAGATAATAAGAGTAATTGTAACTGCTTAAGAGGTTGATATAAGCCCTTATGTAGCGAATCGGCACGGCTTTTTCTAAAAATTAGAAAAAGCCGTGCCGATTATGAAAGCGCCTTTTGTTGTATTTTCATTATAAAAGTAGAAAGGGTGCAGCAGTCAATGTATTTGCAACGTCAGTACCAGCCTGGCCGGAAGTGGTTAGCCAGGCTGCCTTTTGAGTCAGATTTACTTGGGGAAATAGAAAAGTTTGCCGCGGAACAAAATATCAAGGTTGGTCAGGTGAAAGTCATCGGGGCTGTAAAAAAGGCAGTGCTTGGTTTTTATGACCAGCAGAGCAAGGAATATCGTTCACTTTATTTTAACAAACCTCTGGAAATTTTGCACTGTAGCGGCAACTTAAGCATTAAAGACGGAACCCCGAAGGCGCATCTGCATATTGCTTTGGGCAGTGAAGATGGTGCTGCCTTAGGAGGGCATCTCCTACCCGGAACCATTGTTTTTGCCGGTGAAGCAGTAATAGAAGAACTTATTGGCCCTGAAATGGTTCGCGGCTATGACCTTCAAACAGGACTTCCCCTCTGGGAAAAATAAAGAGGTTTTTACACATGGAAAATCCAGGAACAGTTATTATAACCGGAGCTTCTAGAGGAATTGGAAAAGCGATGGCAAAAGCCTTTGCCGGTAAAGGATATAATGTTCTCATCAACTACAATAAGTCTGAAAATGCTGCAAAAGAACTGTACAGTCAACTGGTGGAAAAAAATTTATCCGTTGAGCTTTGCAGGGCGGATATAGCAAAGCGCGGGGAAGTTGACTTCATGGTGGATTTCTGTATAAAAAAATATGCCGGTTTAGATATATTGATCAATAATGCAGGAATAAGCCAATCAAAACTCTTTACCGACATAGAAGAGCATGATTGGGATGAAATGATCAATATCAATCTAAAGGGTGTTTTTAATTGTGCTCAGAGTGTTTTAAGATATATGCTTCCCAGAAAAAGAGGTAAAATAATAAACGTATCTTCCGTCTGGGGTATTGTAGGTGCGTCCTGTGAAGTCCACTATTCAGCCGCAAAAGCCGGCGTCATCGGTTTTACGAAAGCGCTTGCCAAGGAACTGGGACCGTCGAATATACAGGTGAACTGTATCGCGCCGGGAATTATTAAGACAGAAATGCTTGATTCTTACTCACCACAAGAATTGGATGATTTAAAAAATTCAATCCCGCTAATGAGGCTGGGAAGGCCGGAGGAGATCGCTGCCTGTGCACTGTTTCTCGCGTCCAAAGATGCGGATTACATCACAGGACAGGTAATTAGTCCAAATGGGGGATTCGTGATTTAACGAGGTGTCGCGCATAATATGGCGGGATTATTTCTCATCGGGTTTTCCGGAACCGTTCTTTAACCCGCCGGCAAACATGCGCCTGCGGCAAAAACCAAAACCGCACGATTTTTCCAAACCATCACAAAGCCGGTAATCCCCACCCTCTATTCTTAGCATTTTGCTGTTTACCAGGGAGTCTGCAATTTTTTTTCTGGCATCATTATAAATCCTTTGAACAGTTGTGCGGGCGATATGCATCTTTTCTGCACATTCTTCCTGCGTGAGCCCCTCTAAGTCGATCAGCCTTATCGTTTCATATTCATCAACAGTCATTATTACAAAATGATCCTGACTGAGCAGCGAATTAAGAGGACCAAACCGGCTGCTTTCAGGTAAGCAGCAGACTTTTCTGCATTTCCTTGGTCTGGCCATAGATAGATCACCTCTTGTATCTATTATACCATGTTATGAGCATATGTCAATAACATTTATTTTTAGTACCCAGCAGATAAACTTTTCTTTTCCGTAGGTAATTTTTGATGTAATATATTAACAGCAGTATCTTATGGCTATTAATAAGGAGATGGAGAAAACAATTATGAGGGAAAATAAGGAAATAGATTATGACAGGATATTAAAATTTCTTCCCTACTTTGAGGACGAATATTTTAGATTTCTTTATGGGGAAAGAGGTTTTACCTGTATATTTTCCGATGACATCGCAGGTTTTGTAAATGTTCTTCGGGAAGACGGATTTTTTATTTCGTTTAAGTGGCAAGAATGGCAAGAGGAAGCCGGGAGGTATATTGATAACCCGGAGTTAATTCTGGAAGCACCGCTTGAAGATTTGCGAAAACTACTAACGACCTTTGTTGAAAGGGATAAAGTAAAGTTGGGATATCTGATTTCAGTAATCAGGGATGAGCTGGTCCTTTTAATCCTGAAGCGGTTAAAAGTTCTCGTATCTCATGTTGACCGTTGTTAAAGAACATATTAAAAAGCATTTTTAAGGTGCCGCATCTCTTTAGCTGCCTGCTTTTTTTCGTCTAGAAGAATTAAGACGGCATCAAAGCGGCAAAGTGTGAAGTTGCGGCGTTCCCTTAATAGGTAATATTGGGCCAGCTGTTTCAGCTTTCTTTTTTTGCGATAATTGATAGACTCTGCTGCCATATTCAAAGTTCCGCTACTGCTTGAGCGAACTTCGACAAAAACAAGGTACTGCCCATCTCGGCAAATAAGATCGATTTCCCCTACCGGGCAGCGATAATTTCTCGACAAAATTTGGTAACCTTCTTTATTGCATAGATACTCAGCTGCCAGTTTTTCGCCGGCAGTTCCCAGTTCCTTTTTCCAGCCTGTTTCTTTTTCTTTAATGATAAGCATCCTTTCGCTTTTAATAGTGTCTGTCAAAACTTCGATACTGAATTGCTTCCGCAATATGATGGGCCTGAATGAAGGTTTCTTGTTCAAGGTCCGCGATTGTACGGGCAACTTTTATAATCCTGTCATGCGCTCTCATGGAAAGGGATAGAGAATCGAATGCCCGCCCAAGTATCATGCGGGCATCTTTATTTAAAGGGCAAATTTCCTGTAAATGACGGTTTGTCATGTCGGCATTGCAAGTAATATTCAGGTGGCGGAATCTTTGCCTTTGCAACTGCCTTGCCTTTTCAACCCGTTTTCGGATCGCGGCTGAACTTTCTGCATGCTGATCATCTTGCAACTCGGAGTATTCCATTGCAGGAACCTCAACATGAATATCGATCCTGTCCATCAGGGGACCGGAGGACTTCAGTCGATAACGTCTTATTTGCTGTTCTGTACACTGGCATTCTTTTCTGGGGTGTCCGTAATACCCGCACGGACAAGGATTTCTAGAAGCAACCAGCATAAAGCGTGATGGGAAACGAAGAGTCATCTCCGCTCTGGTAATGGTCACGCATCCATCTTCCAACGGCTGGCGCAGACCTTCCAAAACATCCCGTGAATATTCGGGAAATTCGTCTAAAAAAAGAACTCCCATATGGGCAAGGGTAACCTCTCCCGGCTGGGGGATCCGTCCTCCGCCGAGCATTCCTGCTGCAGTTGCGGTATGATGGGGAGAACGAAAAGGTCTTTGGGCAATAAGGGGCGTGTCCTCTTTTAAAAGTCCCGCGACGCTGTATATCTTTGTAATTTCCAGACACTCCTGCAATGTCAGCGAGGGAAGAATAGAAGGTATCCGTCGCGCCAGCATTGTTTTGCCTGTGCCGGGGGGTCCCGAGAGCAGAATATTATGTCCTCCTGCAGCACTTATCTCCAGGGCTCTTTTGGCTGCATATTGTCCTTTTACTTCGCTAAAATCAGGATGATCATTTTTGTTTAATTCAGCTAAAAGTTTCTCTGCATTTGTGTTCCCATGCGGAAGATCAATTTCCCCTTTTAGGAAAGATACCAGCTCTTGAATTGTTGCTACACCCTGGACGACAATTCCTCCCACCAGCGATGCTTCCGCAAGATTTCCTCTAGGCACAATTAGTACTATGCCGTCTTTTTCCTGTTCCTTTAAAGAAGCGGCCATGGCCATCGTTCCGGGGACCGGCTTTACTTCTCCATCGAGAGAGAGCTCTCCCACCAGAACCTTTCCCTTGAGAGAATCTACTGGTATTTGTCCGGAAGAGGCTAATATTCCCGCGGCAATAGCCAAATCAAAAGCAGAGCCCTCCTTTCGCAAATCCGCAGGAGCCAGGTTAACAGTAATACGCATTACAGGAAAGTCAAAACCGCTGTTTCGCAGGGCGGCGCGCACTCTTTCCCTGGCCTCTTTCACAGACGGAGCGGGAAGCCCGACTAATGAAAAATTGGGCAATCCACCGTCAAGATCTGTTTCAACCCAGACGCGGACTCCTTCAATTCCCGCAAGAGCACAGCTGGCTACTTTGGAAAACAAACAGTTCACCTCTTAGCGGTTTAACAAATTTCTATACTGTAAATTCCACATAAATACTCATTTTTCCTGCTATTTACCAATCGTTAGAAAAAGTCAAAAAGGTAAATGATAAAAGATGAAGGAGACTTAAAAAAAAATTTTTGACATATGCTCATTAATTGTTTAAAATAAATTCAGCATATGACCGCTAAAAAAATTCGAGGCTCAGAAAGGGGAATTATACGCTTATGAGTTCGGACAAACCATCTGGAATTGAGAAGATACAACGTCAAGAAATTAAGCATGTCATCGCAGTGGGTAGCGGTAAAGGGGGAGTAGGCAAGTCTTCCATTACTTCTCTTTTGGCTGTAGGAGCCTGCAGGGAAGGTTTTAAGGCGGGTATTCTCGATGCGGATATCACAGGTCCGAGTATACCCAAGATGTTTGGTTTAAAAAACAATTCCATGAACAAGGGCTTTATCCCTCTGGAAACTTCACGGGGAATAAAGGTTATGTCCTTAAATTTACTGCTTCCCAGCGAGGATGATCCCGTAATTTGGAGGGGACCATTGATTGGCGGTGCAGTAAAACAGTTTTGGACAGAAGTTGACTGGGGAGAACTGGATTATCTCTTTATCGACCTTCCTCCGGGTACGGCCGATGCTCCATTAACAGTTATGCAATTTATTCCACTAGATGGACTGGTTATCGTCAGTTCCCCGCAAGACCTTGCGGTAATGGTTGTCAAAAAGGCTTTGAAAATGGCAGCGGCAATGAATGTTCCGGTACTTGGTTTAATTGAAAATATGAGTTATTTACTTTGCCCCTCATGCGGAGACAAACTGGAAATTTTCGGGGCAAGCAAAGCCAAGGAAGTAGCAACAATAACAGGCGTACCTCTGATCGACATTCTTCCTCTGGACAAGAAGCTGGCCGAATACTGCGATAATGGTCTAATTGAAAATTACGACACCGATTTATTTAAAAAACTGAATGTGCAAAAAAGCTGAAAAAAGAATGGAGAGATAGGAGGTTTGATGAGAAATGATGTACTCGGAAAAAGTACTGGAACATTTTTTGAACCCCAAAAATTTAGGCTATATTCTCGAGCCTGACGGTGTGGGAAAGATGGGGGATCCTTCGTGTGGAGATTATTTGCATATTTATATCAAAGTTAAAGATAACCGCATCGCGGATATCAAATTCGAAATTTTGGGTTGTCCGGCAGCTATCGCGACAAGCAGTGTACTTACGGAACTGGCAGAAGGAAAAACCCTTGACGAGGCATTAAAGATTACAGATGATGATGTTGTCAAAGCCCTTGGCGGGTTGCCCGATCCCAAGGTACACTGTTCTAATCTTGGAGCGGAGGCGCTCCACCGCGCTGTGGAGGACTACCTGGATAAAGTAAAATTTAAAAAATAAAAGTGCTTTATTGACATATGCTCAATAACGTTTTAATAAGGATATTATTTATATGCCCTTAAAAGCAAAATGTTGTTTCAAGCGAAGGCGAGGCTCGACATTTGAAAATTATTGAAGATATTATTTCAACACTTGAAAGAGATGCCCCCGTAAGGGAAGTAAGAATTGGGCCGTTTTGGACGGCTGTCTGGAGCCGTAACTGCGGATTGGCTTCGACAATTTTTGATCATGACCATAGCTCCGGTCCGCCTGTCCGTGACGCAGGCCTGCTTAAAGAGAAATCAGCGCTTGAGTTGTGTGCATATGCCCTGAGCGGAAGCTTACTTGAACGAAGTGTCGGGCTGGCTGCCATTAATTCGCTGGTGGAGGTTGACCTTAACCGGTGCCGAAAGATCAATGCTGAAGAAGTTCTTTTGGAAAAGGGAAGGGGTAAAAAAGTTTGTGTTGTAGGCCATTTTCCGTTTATCCCCCGCTTGCAGAAAGAAGCAGCGAAGCTTTGGGTTCTGGAAAAACGTCCCCGCATTGGCGATTTGCCGGCGGCGGAGGCCGAAAAGATCATGCCGCAGGCTGATGTGCTGGCCATAACCGCTACAGCTCTTATTAATGATACAATGGACAAATTACTGGCTCTCTGCCGCAGGGATGCTCTGGTAATGGTTTTGGGCCCTACAACGCCCCTTTCACCCGTTTGGTTCAATTACGGTGTGGATCTGGTTTCCGGTACGAAGGTGACCGAGCCTGAAACTGTGCTCCGCCTAGTCTCGGAAGGCATTATCTTCAGCCAGTTTCGCAGAAGAGGTGTTGAGCTTCTTACCATGGCCGAAACAAACTGATATTTTTTAAGAAGTTTACACAGCAAAATACTAATGGCGATAGGAGTATAGATCATGCCCGTATATGAATTTGAAGGTAAAAGGCCCCGTATCGAAGCTTCCGCTTATATTTCTCCAGAAGCTACGATAATAGGCGATGTTGTAATCGGAAAAGGGTGTTACATCGCTCCCGGTGCCCGCTTGCGGGGTGATTGGGGCGCAATAATTGTCGGACCTTATTCCAATATCCAGGAAAACTGTGTAATTCATGCAGCTCCCGATAAGAAAGCCGTACTGGGTGAAAGAAGCCATATCGGCCATGGCGCTATTTTGCACGGGCCTGTTTTGGAAGACCATGTGACCGTGGGGATGGGTGCTATTGTCATGGATGGGGCTAAGATAGGTACAGGCAGCTGTATCGGTGCCGGTTCCCTGGTTACAGCCGGGTCGGTTATTCCTCCGGGAAGATTGTTTGTCGGGGTTCCGGCCAAAGACCGCGGAAAAATAGACGAAGAAATGGAGAAATATTTACAGTGGGGAACAGGAGTTTATATAGCTCTGCCGCCCCGTTGTTTTCAAGGATTAAGACCGCTTGATTTGAAAGATGTGGTAAAGTAGAAGGTTGTATCAGCCAAGCGCCTCGCAGGAGGCGCTTTTTTTTGGGGGTAATGATCTGCACGTCATATTAAGGAACTATTTTTATCATGAAAACATAAATTAGACTGCTAGATAAAAAGTGGAGGCATTAAAAGAAATGATAAAAGAAATTACTATTTTCCCTGGTATTGACAAGAACGGTTTTAAGGAAAAATTTACATATATAAAACTTAAAGCCGGTGAAACCGTTTCCATAGTGGGGCCCACAGGTAGCGGCAAGACGGCTTTTATTACTGACATCGAACTTCTGGCCCAGGGGGATACTTCCACAAAACGACGCGTTATTATTAACGGTGAAATACCGACAGATGAAATCAGATACAACCCCTCCATGAAACCTATCGTTATGATTACACAGAATACCAAGTGTTTTGCTGATTTAACCACGGAAGAATTCCTGCAAATTCATGCCCGCGCCAGGAAGATTTATGACCAAAAAGTAATTCAGGCAACAATTGATTTAGCAAACACATTTACAGGTGAAAAGATAAAAAGAGATACCAGGGTGACTGTTCTTTCCGGGGGGCAGACAAGATCCCTTTTAATAGCCGATGCAATTCTAATCGGAGCTGCTCCGGTAATTTTACTCGATGAAATTGAAAATGCCGGTATTTTCAAGCAGGAAGTCGTCAGCCTGATTCACAATACGGGCAAAATAGTCATTTTTGTAACCCATGATCCAGTTATTGCCTTGTTGACGAAAACGAGGATAATTATGGAAAATGGAGCTGTTAAAAATATTTTGTACCAAAACGAGCCGGAGATAAAAGTTGCACAAAACCTTTTGGAGCTGGATAAGAAAATTGGCCATGTAAGGGAGGAACTGAGGGCTGGAAAAGCAATTACTTATGATTTTCTTTCTGTAAATTTTGCCTAGTGGAAAGATAATAACCGGGATGGTGAGCTGTTGTGAAACTCGTTGTAATTGCCGGCCCTCCTTCAGCAGGAAAAACATCGCTTATTAAGCAGATTGTAAAAAGGTTTAAAGATGAGATAACCATAGCCTTTTTAAAAATTGACGTGGTAAAAGCCTTTGAGGATATTGAGCTAAAAAAAGAGTTCGGTATTCTTACGAAAAAAGTATATTCCGGCGATTTGTGCCCTGATCACGCCGGAGTAATGGTGCTGGGCGATGCTGTGGCATGGGCGGAAAAAAGTGCTGCCGATCTTTTGATAGTCGAGAGCGCCGGATTGTGCCTGCGTTGTTCGCCATATTTAAACCAGGGCTTGGGAATTATCGTTCTCAGTTCCATTTCAGGTATTCATGTCCCCGAAAAAATGGGAGCGATGGTCAGTCTGGCCGATGTCGCGGTAATTACAAAAATAGATCTGGTCAGCCAAGCAGAACGGGAAGTGCTCATTCAAAAAATTAAAGAAGTACATACCGGAATTATCCTCATGGAAACAAATGCCCTTCAGGGAAATTCCTTGCATCGCCTGTATAAACTCATCAAGAACTCGCCGGATATAGATAAAGACAATCTTTTTTTAAAAGGAAACCCACCGCTGGGGACATGTACAATCTGCGTGGGTAAAAAAGAAGTCGGCTGGAAACATCATTTTGGGGTAGTGCAAAAGCTTGATGGTCCTTTCGCCGAATATCTTTACCGGGGTGAATAAGATGCTTGGAAAAATCAAACCTTCTTGGATACCTCCCGGTAAAAATTGTGGTCTTTGCGGTGAGAAAAACTGCCGAACTTTTATCCGTCTGCTTAATGCCGGAGCAAAAGTTTATACGGACTGCCCGTATTACTGTGATCCTCTATTCTCCAAGAAAAGGGACTTTTTAACCGAAGCAGAATATCCTGAGAAAGATATCCTGGGACATTCTTATGATTTTGTCCTTGGACCTTTGCCGGGGGAGATTTCTGCCCGCAAAATAGTGCTTCCCTTTCGGGGGGATGTAGTGGAAAAATTGGATATCAAGGCAGGAGACTTTGTTCTGGGAAGGCCGATGGGCGCCGGCTGTCCCATACCTCATGTCTTGCAGGTTATAAAAGCTGAAAGCATTACGGGATTGCTTTATACCTGGGTTGTAGGGCCAAAGTTTTCCCGGGAACACGAAAGCAAGGATATTGTTGCCTATCACATGATTGGTTTTGAAGGCCTTGCCGTCAAAATTAACAAAGAGCCTGTTTTCGGCTGCCGTGCTACCTTTTTGCCGGGTTTCTGCATGATGTCCATTAACCATACCGGGGTCGTTAATATGTTATTGCAAAAAAGCAGTGGATTGCACATCCGAATTGAGGATATCAGAATATTAGCCGGAAGGGAATAAAAAAGACGTTCTATCCCGGCATTGTTTCGTTCGCTTCAAATATTTGAGCCTTTGTAGGAGTTATTACCGCTGCTTTAATCTGCAGGGATTTTTCCGGAGAAGCTAAAAAGCTGTCAGCATCTCCGGTAATAGATGTCTTTAACCGGAGCCGAGATATTTCAAAATTAAAAAAAGGTATGTAAGGGCATTCATAAATATGGTATACTTAGATATATAATTCAATAACATGAGTGCAACCGGAAATGGAGGATTGTATTATGAATGAAGTGTTAAAGTTTTTAACAGACAACCCTGTGTTTTATTTTGCTACCGTTGATAAAGATAAGCCGAAGGTTCGCCCTTTTGCTTTTGTTATGATTTATGAAGGCAAGCTTTGGTTTTGCACCAATAACCAAAAAGATGTCTACAAACAGCTGCAAGCAAATCCATATTTTGAGATATGCACAACAGCACCGGATAAGAAATGGATCCGTCTTAAAGGAAAAGCTGTGTTTAATTCTACTCCAGCCGTCAAGGCAAAGGCCCTTGAGGTGGCACCTGAACTTAAGAACATGTACTCTGTGGATGATTCTATTTTTGAGGTGTTTTATGTGGCAGAAGGCGAGGCTACCTTTTATTCCCTGACGGGCGAGATTAAAACAATTAAACTTTAGGCTAACCTGCTCAAAAACGCCCTGGTCCGTTCATTTTTTGGATTATCGATTACTTCTTCCGGGCGTCCTTCTTCAACGATAACGCCTTCATCCATGAAAATAATATGATCAGCCACATCTCTGGCAAAGCTCATTTCATGGGTTACAATTACCATAGTCATCTGTTCTGCGGCCAAATCCCTGATAACCTTTAAAATTTCTCCCGTTAGCTCCGGATCGAGTGCAGATGTGGGTTCGTCAAAAAAAAGCACCTTTGGATTTAATGCCAAAGCCCTGGCAATAGAAACACGCTGCTGCTGACCTCCTGATAATTGGTACGGATATGCATTTTCTTTATCGGATAAGGCCATTTTTTCTAACAATTTCCGGCCAATTTCCAAAGCCTCTTTTTTACTCTTTTTTTGCACGGTAATGAGCGCATCTGTCACATTTCTTAGAACAGAGAAGTGAGGAAACAGGTTAAAATTTTGGAAAACCAGGCCAAAATAGCCCTGAATTTTTTTAAGTTGTCTGCTTGGCGCAAAAACTGCTTTTCCGTCTGCACCGGTTTTAACAGCGTATTCTCCCAAATAAAGCAGTTCGCCGGAATCTATTGTCTCCAGCAAGGTGGCACATCTTAACAGAGTGGACTTTCCGGAGCCGGACGGTCCAATAATAGCAACAACCTGTCCCTCCTCAACATCTAAGGAAATATCCTTTATCACTTCGAGGTCACCAAAACTTTTTTTTAAATTTCTAATTTCCAGATACTTCATATCCGGCAACCTCCTATTTGAAATAGTTGAATTTATTCTCAACCCATTCCATGAAAAATGCCACGATAAAATTAAAGACATAATAAAAAATACCCGCTGCAACAAAGGGGAGTACGGATCTCTGAGCTGAGGCGATAGCTTTTGCCGCTGTAAACATCTCTGAAACAGAGATAACGAAGGCCAGGGAAGTATCCTTTATCAGGGTAATAACTTCATTTGTCACCGGCGGAAGGATGCGCTTAATCACCTGCGGCAGTATTATGCGGATAAATGTCTGGGTTTTATTATAACCCAGTACTTTTGCCGCCTCATATTGTCCTGCCGGCATGGATTCGATTCCGGCGCGATAAATCTCTGCAAAATATGCCGCATAGTTTAAAACAAATCCTATAATAACTGCGATAAAGCGGTAGCCCTTGGGGGTGGTAATGCCAAAAATAAAATAAGGCCCAAAATAGACCACCATTAGCTGGAGCATTAGTGGAGTTCCCCGCATGATTGAAATATATATTTTAATTGTATTTCTTAAAAACGGGTTTTTGGACATGCGGCCAAAGGCGACGAAAAGCCCCAGCGGGAGGGAAAAAAGCAGCGTAAGGGTAAAGATCTCAACCGATATAAGCATGCCTTCCGCTAATTTTAACAGTAAAACCTGCCATTGCACTGCTCTGCCTCCATTTCCACAAAGAAAGGGCTATCTCGTTTGAAACGACAGCCCTTTCTTTAATTAATTTTATCTATTTATTCATATTTTTATTTGCCAATTGTGGTTATATCTTTGCCAAACCACTTCTCGGAGATTTCTGCCATTGTACCATCGGCAGCCATTTCTTCCAAAGTGGTCTGAACTATATCCCTTAAAGCTTCGTTTCCTAATAAGAACCCCACGCCATAATCTTCCGCTGCCAGTGATTCTTCCAATACTACAAAATCTTTTTCTCTTGATTCTATTTGATAGTTCGCGACTGTTTCATCCATGGCTACTGCATCGACCGCACCTGATTCGAGATCCATCAAGGCGCTTAAATAATCGGCTGCCTTTATGTAATCTCCAAAGGTATCAACCAGATCCTGTCTGTCTGCGAGCGCTGCTTCGGCGCTGGAGTCCGCCTGGACAACGACCGTTTTGCCGGCTAAATCTGCGAAAGAAGTTATATCCGAATCAGCTTTTACAACAAAAACCTGCTTATTGGACATATAAGGCACGGTCCAAGTATAGTCGTCCTCACGTCCGTTGATTGTAAAGCCGTTCCAAATACAATCAATGTTTTTACTGGAAAGTTCCATATCCTTTGCATCCCAAGCAATAGGCTGCAAAACGAGTTCCAACCCTAAACGGTCGGCAACTTCCGCTGCCAAATCCAAGTCAAAACCGGTAAACTCTCCGTCATCGCCGACGAATCCCATTGGAGGGAAGTTTTGATCGAATCCTACTGTAAGTTTTCCTTCCACAACTGTTGGTATTTCATTCCCTGTTGCTTCTTCCGGTGTTTCACCGGCTCCGCCGGGAACTTCGCTTGGCTCGTTTGATGAACAAGCGGCCAAGCTTAGCATCAGCAGCAATGCCAGTCCCACTAGTAAAAGTTTTTTCCCCATACTCGTTAACCCCCTGTTTTTAATATAGTTTGTCTACGCTGTACATTTTACCAGAACAGCTTTTTAAAGTAAATAAATTAGACTGGGTTCTTCAAGATTTTAATATTGTTAAAGGAATAAAAATTATAAATTATCATGAATCTGCTTGCCGCAGTATTCTTGTTTATTTAAAAAAATGACGGTATAATGTTCTACGGAAAGGGGAGTAATGTTTATGCTGCCGACTATTCTTTTATTATGTTTTATTATTGTTTTGCTGCTAGCAGCTTTTTTTTATTCGAAGTACCGCATGAAGAAAGCTCTCAGAGAAGTAATAAAGATTTTTCGCGTCAAGAAGGCTCTGGACAAGGATAGCGCGAAAACAAGAGAAGAACTGGGACTGGTTCCCCCGAGTTTATTGACGCGGATGATGAGTCAAAGGGATTACAAGCCTTACGCCCTGCAGTTGATGCTTGGAGCGGGGATCATCCAAACAACCCCGGATGATAAATATTATTTGTCGGAAACAACCCTTGCTTCCTCGAAACTGAATGAATTTGTCAAGTAACCTTAAAGAGACAGGTTTGGAAATGGAATATTTAAGCGGCATTGTTGAAAGAATTACATATTGCAATGAACAAACCGGTTTTAGTGTTATCAAGATCAAATCAAAGGGTTTTGCGGATCTCGTCACAGTTGTAGGCAATCTGGCAACCGTCAACGTGGGATCTGTTCTACGGGTGAAAGGTGAATGGAAATTTGACAGCAAATACGGCAAACAGTTTAGCGCGGTTGACTATAGAGAAACAGTTCCCGCTACCCTTGCCGGCATTGAAAAATACCTTGGCAGCGGCCTTATTAAGGGTATTGGTCCTGTTTACGCGCGAAGGATTGTGAAGCACTTTAAAGAAGATACCTTGCGTGTAATTGAAGAATCTGCCGATTATTTAATAAATGTAGAAGGTATTGGGCCAAAGCGGGTGGAGATGGTTAAAAAGGCCTGGCGGGAGCAAAAGGAAATTAAAAACGTTATGATTTTTTTGCAAAGTCATGGAGTTTCCGCTGCCTATGCCGTAAAAATATTTAAAACCTATGGAAATAAAAGTATTGAAATTGTGAGAAATAATCCCTACCGGCTGGCCGATGATATCTGGGGCATTGGTTTTAAAACAGCCGACAAAATTGCACAGCAACTCGGTTTTGCAAAAAATTCCTATGAGCGCTGTCGTTCCGGTATTATCTATGTTTTGAACCAACTTGCCAATGATGGGCATTGTTTTGCCCGCAGAGAACAACTTATAACTGAAGCGGTTAAAGTACTGGAGCTGGAAGAGAGCCGTATTAATTTTACTCTTGAGAAGATGGCAGAGGAAAAATCGATCATATTGGACGAAAAAGATGCCATCTATCTGCCGCCCTTTTTCTTTAGTGAAACAGGAACTGCCAAAAGGATCAGGGAGATTATTGCCGGGCAGGGCGCCTTATTTCGTGGAAATGTTGACAGTCTTGTAACAAAACTTCAACGGGAGTTTAATATTAAATATGACCAAATCCAACTGGAAGCTATTAAAATGGCTGTGTCTTCAAAGTTCGTCGTGCTGACCGGAGGACCGGGCACAGGCAAGACGACGACTATCCTCGCCATTATCCGTATTTTTCAAAAGATGGGCAAAAGGGTTCTACTGGCGGCGCCTACGGGACGCGCGGCCAAGAAAATGTCGGAAACCACCGGTATGGAGGCTAAGACCATACACAGATTGCTGGAATACAACCCCCCGGGGGGGTACCAGAAAAACGCCGAGAATCCCCTGAAATGTGATGTTTTAATTATAGATGAAGCATCGATGATCGATATTATTTTAATGTATAACCTGCTCAAGGCAGTTCCCGATGAAGCGGCCGTCATTCTTGTCGGAGACGTGGATCAACTTCCCTCGGTCGGTGCTGGAAATGTATTAAAGGATATTATCGATTCGGATACCGTTAATGTTATTGAACTAAAAAGGATTTTCCGGCAGGCAATGGGTAGCGCCATCATTACAAATGCCCACCGTATTAACAAAGGGCAGATGCCTGTTTTAAAAGGCCGAAAAAACAGCGATTTTTTCTTTATCGAGGAGGAAGACCCAAACAAAATCGCCGAGACAATTAAACTGCTTTGTACTCAAAGGTTGCCGGCTTATTACAAGGTGAATCCCGTTGAAGATATACAGGTGTTATGTCCCATGCAGCGCGGCGAAATAGGGGCGCAAAATTTAAATTTGCTTTTACAGGAAGGTCTGAATTCAGGCAATATTTCCATTAAATATGGAGGAACAGTCTTTCGCCTGCATGACAAGGTTATGCAGGTAAAAAACAACTATGAGAAAAACGTTTTCAACGGTGACATCGGGATAATCAGCAAGATAGATCCGGAAGAAAGAAAATTGACCATCCGTTTTGACGGAAACGAAGTGGATTATGATGCCTCCGAACTGGACGAGGTGGTTTTGGCTTATGCCACCACGGTCCATAAGAGCCAGGGAAGCGAATACCAAATTGTAGTAGCCCCAATTGCCATGCAGCACTACATAATGCTGCAAAGAAATCTTTTATACACCTGTGTGACGAGAGCAAAAAAAGTTATGGTCTTGGTCGGCACAAAAAAAGCAATTGGGATCGCTGTTTCAAATAACAGTATCAGCCAAAGAAATACCCTGCTGGCCAAAAGGCTTTCTGACACACCCGGTATAGGTTTTGATGCCGGTTTATAATCCGGAATATATTTATGATAATTATTTACAAAAAGAATAAGGGGTCAACCCGCCGGTGCTGGATGAACTCCTTTTTTTCAGGCCGGCCTAGTAGTTAAACTTTTTTAATTCTTCGTAAAGGGCTGCGGAGGCGTTTTCCAGTTCTTCAGTTGCTGCGGCAATTTCCTCGACGGCTGCTGATTGTTCCTGAGTTGAGGCTGCTACTTCCTCACTGGAGGCGCTGAGTTCCTGCGAGGAAGCCGCCACTTCCTCTATTTTAGTCATTAATTTTTGAATGGAAGCGACAATCTCGCCAAATGCTTCCGAAGATTTTAACATGGCCAAGCGTCCTGAATCAACCGCAGCAGCGCTTCTGTCCATCCCTTGAACTGCTAATGCCGCATCTTTTTGTGTATCGCTGATGAGACGCACGATTTCTTCGGTAGAAGCATAAGATCTTTCGGCAAGTTTACGTACTTCGTCGGCTACTACGGCGAAGCCCCGGCCGTAGTTCCCGGCTCGGGCGGCCTCTATAGCAGCATTTAGTGCCAGCAGGTTCGTTTGTTCAGATATTTCGTTGATTACCTGGATAATTTCACCTATCTCCGCAGAACGCTGACCAAATTTATCAATGGTTACCTTTAATTCCTGAAAGCTTCCTTCGATAGCTTTCATCTGCTCAAAGGCTTTCTCCATTTCATTTTGACTTGAAGAGGCCTTTTCTGCTGTTTCTGCGGCTTCCTCGGACATATCCTGAGAGAGCGAGCTTAGCAGGCCGGTAGAGGACGCCACCTCGTTGGTTGATCCGGCAACATCCTGGATTGATGTACTGATGTTTTCCGCTGTTTCGGATACCCCCCTGGACAGGTTGTCTACTTTTCCGGCAAGTTCTCCGATTTGAACAACAAAACCCCGCAGGTTTTCCACCATTTGAGCTACGGCCCGTCCCATGAGACCAACCTCATCACTGCCGTATTTTTTTACAGTGACGGTGAAATCTCCCTCCGCTACAGAACTAAAAACTTTTGAGAGCTCTGTTAGCGGCCTGACAATATTATTGGCAAAAAGGACGGAAACCACGGAAGTTATAATGATCGCTACTGCCAGCAGGCCGAAGGCAATATTTCTGTTCTGACTTTGCAGGTTATCGTAGAGTAGTGTGGGGGTGCCTGCAAAGAGCATTCCGATAATATTGTCTTCAGCATCGCGTATTGCCGTATAGGAACCGAATAAACTGTTGGAGCCGGTTATCTGCAAGCGGCCGGTCCAGCGCCCGCCCTGGTTTAGGACTTCCTCCAGAATTTCAGGGTGGTCAATGGTTGTTCCTACAGCCCGGTTTCCTTCTTCATCAAATATGGTTGTAGCAATACGTTCATTATTTTTAAAAACTGTAAAATCTACCCCTACTTTTTCTTTAATTTGGTCGAGGTAATCGTTGTCAATGGCCCGTCCAATTTCAACGATGCCCGAAAACTGGGTGCTATAACTGGCCACAGGTCCGGCCGAGTTCAGTACCAGAAGGCCGTCTTCACTAATTTCAAAACCGGATACCACCCTTCCGGAACCGTAACCAAGCGCTTTTTTTAAAAGCGGCCGTTTGCTTCCATCCTTACCGTAACTGTCCGGATCATGTATGCTTGCTAATACACGTAAATTAGAATCATTTAATTGCATATGAGTAATACCGTAAGTGTTCTTATATACTCCGTGAAAAGGGCGCAATGCCGATTCAATATCTTTTCTGTTTCCTTCTGTTAGAAGATCCATAAATTCATATTTCAGAGATTCACATAACGATCTTAGCAACGCTTCCTGTTCTTCAAGCAACAGTTGGAAGACAGTTAACTTGGCGTCTATCTCCTTGGTAGCCTGCTTTTCTAAAAAGTTTGCGCACCTGAAATTTAGGACTACAGTAATAAGAAGGCAAAAAACAGCAACAAGCCCGATAAAACAAATGAGCAGCTTTTTCTTCATGCCGAATTTTACGGCGTTTTTCTTAATTCTAGCTTTTTTCCCCTTTGGCTTAGCTTCTTTTACTTCTAGTTTAGCTTCTTTTACTCTTTTTCTTGCAAACAACATAAGCAATGTACCCTCCTGTCTTTTACAGTAATCTTTTGACTAATTATCTATCCTTTCCAAGGGGATACAAGCGATTATCTTCATATTCCATTTTTCACCCTCTTTCCTATTTTATAATATTTTAACATATTTCTCATAAAAAATTAATGCAATAAATAGAAATAAATCGAACTGTGTAAATTTATAGAAAAGAAAAGTATAAATAGAAACCCTTTGAAAAAAGTCGTTACTTTTTTCCATCATGATACCGGCAATTCACGCAGTAACAGGTATAGAGACTATTAAGCCGATACTGCCGGCAATTCCGCTTGCAAATTCTGTGGCAATCATATCCATGTTTATAATCTTAAGCCAATTCATTTCATAGCCCATGAGCAGCAAAAGCAGGGGCATAGCCCCGCCAACGTAAGCCAGTATCAGTGTATTGGACATGGTTCCCATGATATCACGCCCCACTAACCAAAAAAGTAAAGATAATAATTACCTGGAAATTATATTTGACATATGGATATTAACTCTTTACAATTATATTTGACATATGTCCAAAACGCTGTAATTACACAATTAAAAGGATGATTAGTGTGACTAAAGTAAAAATAACTACGTTATGTGAAAACAGCTCTCCTGTTTTTGGCTTGCTGCCGGAGTACGGATTATCCATGCTGCTGGAAACCGGGGGTAAGAGGTTTCTTTTCGATGCCGGCTCAGGTACCAGTTTAACTGTTAATGCTCAACTGTTAGATATCGATTTGCGCACCATAAATGCAGTAGTTTTCAGCCACGGCCACTATGATCATACCGGCGGACTGGAAAAACTGCTGGAAATAAACAATTCATTGGCTGTTTACGCTCATCCGGATATTTTCAATAAATATCTTGAAAGTGCGGGAGAAAAACCTGCATATGTCGGTCCTCCTTGGAGTCGTGAATACCTGCAGAAGCGGGATGTTGCATTTTTCCCCGTAGAAGGTCCGCTGGAACTGGAAAAAGGGCTGATTATTACCGGTCCCATTCCCCGCACCGTAGAGTACGAGGAACAGGAGCCTCGATTCCTGCGAAAAAACAGGCAAGGTTTTGTACGCGATCAGATTTATGATGATCAGGCCCTAGTGGTTGAAAGTTCGAAGGGAATTGTTGTCCTTTTGGGCTGTACCCATGCGGGGTTAATTAATACTCTTCGTTATGTTGTCTCGCTGACAGGGGCGCATAAAATTCATGCCATACTCGGCGGTACACATCTGATGAATATATCTGAAAGCAGGCTCGCCTCTACATTAAAAGATCTGCGTAAGTTTGAGATAGAAAAAATTGCTCCCTGTCACTGTACCGGGTTTCGGGCAACCGTTGCTTTGCATCAGGCTTTTCCTCAACAATTTTATCTAAATCAGGTGGGCAGCGTTTTTCAGTTTGCCTAAATGAAAAATCATGGCGAGGGAAAAAGGGAAGGGATTATTTTTGCCCGGGGAAACTTATTGACCCTTATGGAAGAACGATTAACTACCTCAGGCTTTCTATAGCGGAACAATGCACTTTAAACCGGACCCGGAAAGGAAAGGGGTTGCAGCAATCCCTATGATCGAGTAAAACAATTCCGGCAGAAAAGATCAATGACACAAAGAGGCGGTAAAGAATAAAGGATAAAATGAAATTCTACTTTAAAACGGAGAGAAATAAAGATGGATAACAAATACTTATTTGGCCCGGTTTCCTCCAGACGTCTGGGGGGTTCTCTGGGAATCGATCTCGTTCCTTACAAGACGTGCGATCTCGACTGTATTTACTGTGAATGCGGTAAAACTACATGTTTAACCATTGAGCGCAAAGAGTATGTTCCTGTCCGGGAAGTTTTTAAGGAATTGCAAAATTATTTGCAGGAAAAGCCAAATCTTAATTTTATTACTTTTTCCGGTTCAGGAGAACCGACGCTGCACAGCGAGATCGGGCGTGTAATTGGGTTTATCAAAGAATTTTATCCTCAATACAGGGTTGCTGTATTAACAAATAGCACATTTTTGCATAAAGGTGAAGTCAGGAAACAGTTAAAAGGTTCTGATATTGTTATCCCTTCCTTGGATGCTGTTTCGGAGGAGGTATTTAACAAAATAAACCGTCCCCATGCCGGTCTTGTGTGCAGCGATGTTATATCCGGAATTATTAAGTTCTCCAGGGAATTCCATGGGGAAATCTGGTTGGAAATAATGATTGTTCCCGGTTTAAACGATACTGAGAAAGAACTTGGCTTATTAAAAGAAGTAATCCAAGAAATAAGACCGGAGCGGGTGCAATTAAATACATTGGACAGGCCGGGAACCGAGCCATGGGTAAAAGCTGCAAGAAGAACGGATATGGAAAGAATTGCCGCAGCTTTGGGCGGTTCGGAACTTATTGAATAATTTTCATTTGTAGGGGTGCTTCCGAGCGGGGGCTGAGAGAGGAACGCGATGAAGTTTCTAAACCCTTTGAACCTGTTTGGCGGAGAATTTTTTCCGCTCTGGGTAATGCCAGCGTAGGGATAATGTACTGCTAGTTTTTTTGTTTGAATTGAGGCGGGCCTACGTTTTGGCCCGTTTTGTTGTTTTGTATTAGCTTATCCCGAAAAAGAGAACGAAAAAGCCAAGCTTGCTGCCGCGCAGCAAGCAGGCGCAGATGCCGTTATGGATTTAAGTATGTGGCTCTTATTGTGCTATAAAGATGGTTAACGAATATCTCTCTTGAAAGTCAAAAAAGCTTTTAATTTGCTTTTTTTTGACATAACGTAAAAATAATTTGCTGATAAACTGCATTTTTTGTTCAAAAATTAGTTTGCAATAGCTTGTAAAATATCTTAATCCATGCTATAACTCAGAGCCGTGGGGTAAAATTGGAGAGCATCAAAGGGCGCTGCAAGGGGCCACAGGAGCAATAGGTCCAAGAGAAAAGAAAAAAAAGTATTGACACAGCGCAAAAGAAATGATAAGATAAAAGATGCTCTTCAAAAAGAGTTCTTTGATAACTAAACGAGGTAAGAAGAGGAGTCTTTTGTCAATGACTTCGATTTTAGCCTGTATTGATTATGTTAGAAGCGTAATCGAAACAAAGCGTTAAAACAAGCTGGGAAGAACTTAG
>JAAYFF010000020.1 GCA_012728375.1 Bacillota bacterium
AATTTCCCTTTTGGTCTTTTGGCGTTCCCACTCCAAAGCAAAGAAAAAGACCCAGGTTAGGGTCTGTCCTTAATGCCGAGATAAGAACAAGCACGGTATGCTATTAATAACTTGCCAGACTAGAAAGAGCCTTCAGGCTCTTTTTCTTTTGCGGGAGATCTCTCCCCTTTGACCCTCATCATAAAATTTAATTGGGAGGCAATTTCTTGAGACATTGCCTTCTTAACCAACTAATGCTAATATGAAACCAGGTAAACTAAAAAGGTAACAATAGTTTACCTGGTCGTTTCATATTATCGCATAGGAGGGGAGAGGCGATGGATAAGAAAAAGATTGCCGTTCTTATCGTAATATTAGTCATCTTGGCAGGTTCTTTCTGGTTCTGGCCGGCATATTTTCAGGGCGGGCCGGAAGAGATCCGTGCTACGGGCACTATTGAAGCAACCAGTGTTGACCTGCATGCAAAGCTGGCCGGAAGAATCGGGAGCCTGACAATAAAAGCAGGCGATACGGTAAAAAAGGGGCAGCTTGTAGCCGAATTATGCCGCAATGATCTGGTGGCCCAGAGGGAGAGGGATGAATTAAGCGTGTTAAAGTCCGAGGCCGGGTTGGCTGACCTGCAGTCCGGAGCCAGAGCGCATGAGGTTAAAGAGGCCGAGGCTAACGTGAATATTGCCCGGGCTAACCTGAGCAGGGCAGCTGACGATTTAGCAAGGCTGGAAATGCTTCTTGAAGAAGGAGCTGTTAGCGAGGTAGAGTGTGAGAGAGCACGGACAGCTCTGGAAATCTGCCAATACCAGTTACAGGCCGCTGAAGCCCGTGTTAGCCTCTTGATGGCCGGCAGCCGCGAGGAAGTTATTAATGCCGCCTGGATGGAGGTGGAACGCAATAAAGCAATCCTTAAAGCCACAGATGCTATGCTGGAAGATCTTAAGATTTACTCACCCATTGACGGCTTGGTAGTATCAAAAAATTTTGAACCGGGCGAGTATATTATGGCGGGGGCTTCGCTGGCAACAGTTGTAAACATGGATGATCTTTGGATAAAAGTATATATCCCGACCGACGATCTTCCCAAAGTTGCTTTGGGCCAGAAAGTTACTTTTACAGGAGTATCTCGGCTATATGCCCCAGCGTTTCAGTCTTTACGGGGACCTGACGGTAATGGAGAATATCAATTTTTTTGGTGCCATGTATCGACTGGACAGGAAAACTATCATCAAGCGGGCTGATGAAATTTTGGAGATTACCGGTCTTATCCAATTTAAGGGGCGTCTGGCCGATAATCTCTCAGGCGGTATGAGACAAAAGCTGGCACTTACTTGTTCATTGGTGACCCACCCGAAAGTTCTCATTTTAGATGAGCCTACATATGGCGTAGATCCGGAGTCCCGTAAAGAATTTTGGAGAATTATTTATAATCTTAATCAGGACGGTATGACTATCCTCATTTCAACACCTTATATGGATGAGGCTGAGCTGTGTACTAAAGTGGCCTTTTTGGACCGGGGCAGAGTAGTGAAGATCGATTCACCCCAGGGGTTTAAGGAGAAATATCCTTTAACTATTTTGGAATTGAAGGCTGATATAAAAAGAGCCGGGTTATTAAATAACATTTCCGGAGTGCAGGATTCCTACTTTTTTGGAGACCGTTATCACCTTGTGCTGGATGGGCCGGCCAAAGTTGACGATATCAGGTCAGCTCTGGAACAACGAGATATTCGTATCAGATCCCTGCAGGTAATCGAGCCTTCCATGGATGATATTTTTGTATCTCTTGCCGGGGAAGAGGTGGTCTGATGGAATATGTCGTGGAAACCAGGGATCTGACCAAGGTTTTTGGAAAGTTTACAGCTGTTGATAAACTTCTACAACCCCTTTCTTCCCATTCCCTGACAAGTATGTCGCGCTGAAAATAAATGTTGGTAAAAATAACATAAATTGTTCCTCAACTAAAGCAAGGCAACCAGGAATTAGATAACTGCAGCGGCGGGCGGTTATCCCAC
>JAAYFF010000021.1 GCA_012728375.1 Bacillota bacterium
CGGGCGAATATTTTAAATGCAGGCTTTACCCACGTGGGAATTGGTATTATCGATGGCGGACCGTACGGAAAAATGTTTACGCAAATGTTTATCGGAGAAAGATAGCATTAAAGAATAGTGCGGCAGGAGGACAACAAATTACCCGCTAAAAGGCCGAGGGGGCGGAAGCGCACAGCGTAACGACGTTTGCAATCCCCTTCTTGCTCGCTGCGCCAATTGCTTTGGCAAAAGGGGAAAAGAAAAGATTAAACGCCCCCCCGGTTTTTTCTCGGCGATTATTTTTCCCGGGGCATGCAGATAATTTCTTTAACTGCTGTGTCAAAAAACTGATGTGAATGGGCAGGAACAATGACACAGGCAGTGTCCGCACCGCGCCCGCTCCCTGCTACAGAAACAATTTCTTCTCCGTAGGGGATTAATCCTGCATCCAATGCCATGCAGGCAACTTCTACACATACTTTAACTCCCTGTCCTAAGAGCCTCAGGGCTGATGCAATTATTTCCGCGGGATACAGCCCGCCGAATTTTAAACGTACCGCCCTGTCCACACCAGCCAGCAAATGGGTGGTAGTAAGGATCCGGACACCTTTTGCCGCAAGTTTTTCCCTCATTTCCCCGCTCATTTCATTTTCTCCTGGGTTTTTAAAACCGGTGTGGTGTGTTACACAGGTAATCATAAAGTCCCTGCCGAGAAAATATTCGGCTGTTTTTCCGCTATTGGAAGCCACGACAATATTTTTTATGCCAAGTTCTTCTGCCCTTTTCATAGCGGCCTCTGCGGTCCCGGCAGTATTTTCAGGTCCCCTTCTTTCCCAAAGCATTTTTTCAACTCCCTTCCTTAACATTAAAAAGAAAAGATATTTGTTGCTTATTGTAGCATGTTCCAAAAAAGATGCCAAGGATAGGGCCTGCCTACAATGGCGTAAAAGTTGACATAGTGAGGGGTTTTTTGCTATGATGAATAAAATTTTGGGAAGTAAACGCGGGGGATATATATGGATGAGCGCTTTAGTAAAGAAGGACTAACCTTTGATGATGTTTTACTGGTGCCTGCGCGCTCCAAAATTTTACCGCGCGATGCAAATATCCAAACCAACTTGACGGCGAAAATCAAGCTGAATATTCCCATTATGAGCGCAGGGATGGACACAGTTACGGAATCCCGTACAGCTATCGCGTTGGCAAGAGAAGGAGGCATGGGCGTTATTCATCGCAATATGTCCATCGAAAGGCAGGCCGCGGAGGTGGACCGAGTTAAACGTTCTGAACACGGTGTCATTACCAATCCCTTTTACCTCTCCCCCATGCATACAATAAATGATGCGGCGGCTCTTATGGAAAGGTACCGTATCTCCGGAGTACCCATTACGGTGGAGGGGAAACTGGTGGGCATTATTACCAACCGCGATCTGCGTTTTGAAAGGGATTACAGCCGGTTGATAAAAGATGTCATGACCAAGGAAAACTTAATTGTTGCCCCGGAAGGAACTACTCTGGATGAAGCTCAAGAGATTCTTGCCCGGCACAAAATCGAAAAGCTGCCCATTGTGGACGATAATTTCATGCTCAAAGGACTTATTACGATTAAGGATATTGAAAAAACCATTGCTTATCCGAGGTCAGCCAAGGATGAAAAAGGCAGATTGCTTGTGGGAGCAGCGGTTGGAGTGGGCAGGGATACTATGTTAAGGGTAGCCGCGCTTTTGGAGGCCAATGTAGATGTCCTCGTTGTTGATACAGCCCATGGCCATCAAGAAATGGTCATTGAGACGGTGAAAAAGATCAAGGAAACCTATCCTGAAGCAAATGTTATTGCCGGCAACATTGCTACGGCCGAGGCGGCCCGCGATCTAATCCGCGCCGGGGCTGATGCCTTGAAAGTCGGGGTAGGACCGGGCTCCATCTGTACAACAAGGGTAATTGCCGGTATCGGGGTTCCACAAATCACCGCCATTTTTGATGTCGCACAAGTTGCCCACAGTTTCAACATTCCTGTTATCGCGGACGGAGGGATTAAATATTCAGGGGATATTACCAAGGCTCTGGCTGCCGGAGCAGATGTGGTAATGATTGGCAGCTTGTTTGCAGGGACTGAAGAAAGCCCGGGAGAGATGGAAATCTTTCAAGGACGCAGTTACAAAGTTTACCGGGGGATGGGTTCTGTGGGAGCGATGAAGGAGGGCGGACGAGATCGCTATTTCCAGGAAGATGAACAAAAATTTGTCGCGGAAGGGATCGAAGGGCGGGTTCCGTACAGGGGAACGGTTGCGGATATTGTTTTTCAGATGACCGGGGGGCTTCGCGCCGGGATGGGGTACTGCGGCGTGCGTACTATTAAAGAACTGCAGACCAAAACAAAATTTATTCGCATAACAAGTGCAGGACTGCTTGAAAGTCACCCCCACAATGTACAGATTACGAAGGAGGCACCAAATTATACCCTGCGCTGACCGTTTTTATATTTGCTTCATATACTAGCCTACACAATTAATTTTTGCTACAGCCGTTAAATTTTCTGTCAGCTGTTCAGGGTGGTGAACCGGGTGGCAAATCCCTCCCCAAACAAATGCTTTTTATGTTGTTCCCCTGCCAAAAAAGGAATTCATTTTTTAGCGTTTTTCATCTGCACGGAATGCGAGGGGAAAATAGTCAATTCATCGTGTACGGATCACTCTTATAACTTTTATGTGGAAAAGATTAGGCAGATGTGGAAAGAGGTTTTACCTGCAACGTTCCTGATGTTTAAATAAAGTCGGTGTTCCAATGGCCTGCAATAAATTTCAATCAGATGCTCCATTGTATCGGGCGGCGCGCCGTTTTATCCGCAAGGGTGCCCAATCTTTTCATGTGCCGCTTCATGGCCGCGGGCCGGGTGCCCCCTGGCTCCGACGAGCCGGTTTCGCTTCTTCCATGAAGTGGGATTTAACCGAGCTGGATTCTTTAGATGATTTGCACCTGCCCAGGGGAGCGATCAAAAAAGCTCAGGAATTGGCTGCCGACCTTTTCAAAGCCGGAAAAACTTTTTTCCTTGTCAACGGGGTTACCGGCGGACTATTAGCCCTGCTCATGGCTTTTGCCGGACCAGGGAAAAAAGTTCTCCTGACAAGGCTGTCACACAAAGCCGCGCTCCACGGGTTAATCCTCTCCGGTGCCCTGCCTGTTTACCTGCCCGTGGAAAGGGAACCTTCAACAGGCTTTCCCCTCAACGTTTCTCCCCTGTCTGTAGAAAAGGGGCTGCGGGAAAATCCGGAAACAGTTCTGGTGCTGATTACTTCCCCTTCTTACTGGGGAGTTGCTGCCGATCTTCCCGCGATCCGCAAAATTGCGGACAAGTATGGAGTCATACTTGCTGTTGATGAGGCCCATGGGGCTCATTTTCCTTTTTACGGGGACAAGCTGCCTCATAGCGCTGCAGCCGGAGCTGATATCTGGCTGCAGAGCGCGCACAAATCTCTCGGCTCATTAACGCCGGGAGCTTTTTTACACCTAGGGAAAAGGATCAGCAGCCATGATCTCAGGTTCTGGCTCCAGGCACTGCAGACCAGCAGCCCTCCTTATCCGGTGATGGTTTCCCTGGACCTGACACGGCGGCAGATGGCTCTTATGGGCAACAGGCTTTTTACCCGCTTATGGAATTGGGGGCTACACTTCCGCCGGGAATTAGACAGGGAGGGCTTTCTTTTTCTCCGGACAGAAAAAGTTGAAAAGGCGGGTTTTGCCCTTGACCCCTGCCGCATTACCCTGCTGTTTCCCCGGGGCGAAGGGCGGCTTTTTTCCAAGCTGTTGGCTGAAAAAGGGTACCGGGTAGAGTTGGAAGCCGGCAGTTATCTCTTGGCCATTGGCGGTCCCTCTCAACTGGCATATCGCGGGAGATCCTTTTTAAAGGCTTTAAGCGAAGTCCGCTTTTCCCTTTGCAGAAGCCGCGGTAGTACCCCTTTGCAACCCCCCTCCGCAGAGTTTCCTCCGGCCTTTTTTAATTATTCCGGTGAGGACGAGGGAAATATTTTTCCTTTTGCTCTTACACCCCGGGAAGCGCTGGGCGCGCGCCGGGCTTTTGTTCCTCTAAAAGAGGCAGTGGGAGAAATTTGTGCAGAAATGGTGGTTCTTTCGCCCCCGGGCATACCCGCTGTTATTCCCGGAGAGATTTTGTCGGAAGAAACGGTGCATTTTCTTATGCAGAAAAAAGCGGGTGGACTTTTCTTCCAGGGTGCAAGGGATCCGGCGTTAAACAGAATAACCGTTGTGAGAAAAACTTGATTTGTGATAAAATATCTACAGGTAGCGATGTATCGATGAGAAGCGGTGAGGGAAATATTTTGATCGTTTTGGAAGCGGAGGGCTTTTTGTGGCGTCAGTATCCGGGAAAGGGTTGTTCATCAGTATTGAAGGGCCGGATGGTGCCGGTAAAACAACCCAGGCCCGCATCCTGCTGGAAAAACTTAAGTCCATGGGACTGCAAGCCCTGCTGACCAGAGAACCCGGAGGCACATCCATCGGCGAAGAGGTGCGCAAAATACTCTTAAACCCTTATTTTCAAGAGATGACGGTTTCCTGCGAAGCTTTCCTCTATTGCGCAGCCCGCTCTCAGCTGGTAAGCCAGGTTATCCGCCCTTCGCTGGAAAAGGGGATAATAGTGATCAGCGATCGTTTCGTCGATTCAAGCATTGTTTATCAAGGTTATGCCGGCGGTGAAAATCTGGAAATGATTCGGGAACTGAATCTCTGGGCTACGGGAGGGCTCAAGCCGGATAAAACCTTTCTTTTGGACCTGCAGGCAAAAAAGGGATTGCAGCGCCTGGAGGGGAAAAACAAAAAAGAGGGCAGCCCTGGCAAGGACCGTATGGAGCAAAAAGATCCGGGCTTTCACAGCAGGGTAAGGGAAGGTTTTCTGCAGTTGGCCAGGCGGGATCCGCAGAGGTTTCAGCTGATCGATGCGGAAAAACCGCCGGAAGAAGTCCATCAGTGTATTTGGGAGCAGGTTAAAAGTCTGCTGAGGGATAAAAAAATAGCCATCATATACGAGTGAGGCAAAAAACGTGGGCTTTGAGCAGATAGTAGGGCAGAATTTGCTGGTCAGGGCTTTGGAGAGGTCGCTCAGAAGCGGTGAGGTTAGTCATGCCTATCTTTTTGCCGGACCCCAGGGCAGCGGGAAAAAAACCTTGGCTTTTCTTTTTGCCCAGGCGCTCAACTGCCCGGGGGAAAATCCCCCTTGCGGCGAATGCCTGTCTTGCCGTAAAACGAGGAGCGGAAACCATCCAAACGTGTTTTATGTCAAACCGCAGGGGTCTTCGATTAAAATTGAACAGCTAAGGGAGCTTAAAGAGAAATTATTTTATCTTCCTACTGAAGGCTTTAAAAAAATATGCATTATTGATGATGCGGACACCTTAACGCTTCCTGCCGGGAATAGCATCTTAAAAATTCTTGAAGAACCTCCGGAAGATCTGGTCTTCCTTCTTCTGAGCTCCCGCCCCCAGGCTCTGCTGCAAACAATCCTTTCACGTTGTATACATTTTTACCTCCGGCCGCTGGCAGATCAGGAGATGGCCGCTTTGCTGGAGAGCAAAAAGCCGCTGCCGCCTGCGGAAAGGGAACTTTTAATCTCGCTGGCCGGAGGCAATCCGGGTAGGGCTTTGCAGATGCTTACCCAGGGAAGCCGGCAGGAAAAGCTGGAGGAAGCCTGTGAGCTGCTTAGGCGCATGGAATGCTCCTCTGAAGCGGAACTCTTTTCCCTGGCCGAAGAGCTTACCCGCAGGGATGATCTGCAGGAAATAATTGCTGTTTTTGTGCTGATTTTTCGTCAGAGGCTTCATTGCCGTATCAACGGCGTCCCGGAAGATGTTCTACTAGAAATGTTTAAGCCATTAAATAAAATAGATAGTTCTTGTGCCGGGGCGTCTGAAGCAAAAACTTTAACCAAGAAAAGCAGTTTATTACGCCTGGAGAAGACATGTCGCGCTTTGTTGCACCTACAAAACGAACTGCTTGGCAATGTTAACAGGCGCCTGGCACTGGAAGTCTTTCTGTTGACAATGAGAGGAGTTGTATAATTTGCCAAAAGTTGTTGGAGTGCGTTTTCGCCGTGCCGGCAAAATATATTACTTTGATCCTGGAAATCTTGAATTGAAAGTTGGTCAGTGCGCTATTGTGGAGACCAGCAGGGGATTGGAGTTTGGTGAAGTTGTTCAAGAGAGCAGGGAGGTGGACGAGAACGAGATTGTGCCTCCGCTGAGGATAATCCGTAGGATAGCTACGGAAGCCGACTACAAACAGATAGAGGAAAATAAGCAGAAGGAAGCGGAAGCGCTAAAGATCTGTCAGGAAAAGATCGAGAAACATAAGCTTGAAATGAAGCTTGTAGATGTTGAATACACATTTGATCATAATAAGATCATCTTCTATTTTACTTCGGAAGGGCGGGTTGATTTTCGCGAGCTGGTTCGGGATTTGGCTTCCGTTTTCCGGACGCGAATCGAGCTAAGGCAAATCGGTGTCCGGGACGAGGCTAAAATAGTCGGAGGCATGGGTCCCTGCGGACGGGGCCTGTGTTGCGCCACTTTCTTAGGCGACTTTGGCCCTGTCTCAATCCGCATGGCGAAAGAACAGAACCTTTCCCTCAATCCAACGAAAATATCCGGTATTTGTGGACGTTTAATGTGCTGTCTCCGTTATGAAGTGGAGCAGTATGAATATGCCCGGGGGGATTTCCCCTCTCCCGGAGAAATGGTTATTACACCTCATGGCGATGGTAAAGTAATCAGCAGCAATTTTTTAAAAAAGACTGTTCTGGTGGAACTGCTGGAGGGCTCCCGGCAGGAGGAATTTCCTGTAGAAGAAGTTGATAAAAAGACACCGTAGGTTTATCAATATTGAGGGTGACTTCATGGTTGTGGAAGAAAAAAACGAAGCCGCACGTTTCTCCGGGGGGACGCTTTACCTCTGCGCCACACCCATAGGCAATCTGCGGGATATTACCCTCCGGGTCCTGGATTGCTTGAAGCGTGCGGATTTGATCGCGGCAGAAAATCCGGGGCATACTCAAAAACTGTTGCATTATTATGGCATTAGAGCCCGGTTAATTTCCTACCGCGAGTCGAACAGGGAGAAAAAGAGTTTGGAAATTATTGCCAGACTAAGAGAAGGGGCAATCGTTGCCCTGCTCAGCGATGCGGGCATGCCCGGAATATCCGATCCGGGCTCTTATTTAATCCGCATGCTGATCAAAGAGGGTATCCCGTATACTGTTTTACCCGGGCCTTCCGCTGTTCTAACAGCACTGGTCAATTCCGCCTACCCCGGCACCAAGTTTGTCTTCTGGGGCTTTTTGAGCCGTAAGAAAGCCCGCCTGCGAAAAGAACTCTCAGAGATCTCCAAAGAGGAAAAAACGGTTGTCCTTTATGAATCCCCTCACCGCTTTCAGGAAACTTTGGAAGAGATGGCAAAGACGATGGAGCATAGAGAGATGACTGTTTGCAGAGAGCTGACCAAAAAGTATGAAGAAGTTGTCAGGGGTACGCCAGGCCGGCTCATGGATTATTTCCGCCGGACGGCAGCACCCAAGGGAGAAATTACCCTCGTTATATCCCCCCTGGGTTGGGCCGAAGGGGAGTTTTCGCGTGCTTGCCTTAGCGAAGAGGAGCTTTTGTCAATTAAAGATACTGCCCGGGAAAAAATAAGCGAATATATGAGGAAAGGAAGCACGCCTGCCGAAGCAGCCAAAAGAGCCTCCGCCGCTTTGCCTATATCGCGCAGGGAAGCTTACTCCTTGATACTGGAATTAAAAAATAAAGAGTAAATAAAATTAACAAAATTAGGCTTCCGGCAAGAAAACTGCATGACCGGCATTTTCACGGCAAGTTTTTTCATCTTAATTTTTCTATAAAATTTAAAATTCTAAATTAGTCCCCCATTTTATTGATGCAATCCTGGCATACTATCCGCCCGCTGAACTGAATTATTCCATCCGCGTTGCCGCAGAAAATGCAGGCAGGTTCATATTTTTTTAGAATGATTTTTTCTCCGTCGACATAAATCTCCAGAGCGTCCTTTACGCTAATCCCCAAAGTGCGGCGCAGTTCAATTGGTATTACTACCCTTCCCAGTTCATCAACTTTTCTTACAATACCGGTTGATTTCAACCCCGCTCACTCCTTTACAGTTTTCGACATATCCTGCCAAAAAGTATTATACCAGTAATTCCCACGGGACGTCAATACTTTTTTGCATAAATAAGTAAAATCTCCCTTATAATTGGCAAAACAGGCTAATTTTAATATTTAGCTTTCGTCAAATTCCGATACAGATTCCCAAAAAACGGTAATTACGTCCCCGTCCTTTAATTTTCCCGTTAAAGAAGCCGGTTGTCCGTTATGGGTCATTACCAATTTCCCTCGCGGTTTACTGCGGTCAAAGTTGATATAATCAAAAATGCTCACAAAAGAGGGCGCAGGTTCTCCGGGAATAGTAATTTTATCGTCGTTGACAATTATTGTAAGCGCAGACTCCTTTTTTTCGACAATATTTTCATCTTTTGTCCTCGCTTCACCATTTCTTTTACCTTCCGGCAGAAGTTTTTCTCTTTCATAAGAGCCGGCATCTTTGGCCTGTATTGTCTCCAAGGGGTCGTCGTCTTGGAGGAACTGAACCGTGATCCTGTCGCCGGGATTTAGTATTTGTTCTAAGCCGGCCTCCAAACCGTTTATTTGACAGCTTTGGGGCTTTTCTTGCAGATCCGCCAATTCAAGGAGTTGTCTGAGAGTTCCAAACTGCCATTCCAGCCTGTCCCCGTTTTTTAAAAGATTTTCAGGGGCCGCTTTTTCCCCGTTGAGGGATACGGCCAGGGGCAGCGGGTAGGGCTGCCCGTTGAGGAATACCAAATATTTTTCCTGTGAAAGGATGTCTGAAATTTTTAATTTCCGGGGTGTGCCTTCCCTGGCTTCCTGTACCTCAATTTTATCGTTGTTTTTAACGATTGTCTCCAGGGATGCTTTCTCCCCGTTGACCAGTATGATCGCGTTTTCTCCGGCATTGCCCGGAAAAACTTTTTCTTTTCCGTTAAGTATTATTTTTATCCCCTGCCCGCGCCTAGCGAGCAATTTTTTGGGGCTAAATCCAGCAGCAATAAGGGCATTTCCCACTTTGAGGTTTTCTGTGTCCAGCAGACGAACCACCTTTCCATTGACTGTCAGGTAGGAAAAACCGAAATAATCTTTTTGCAGCGCGGAGAGGGCAATACCCAGAGGTGTGATCGACTCAGGCCCTTTCAGTTTTTTCCCGGTATAAATAATATTCCGGACGATTTCCCTTCCCCGTATAGCTACCATTTTAAGGGGAAGCCCCAGTTTTTCGGCAATTTTTTCTTTTAAAAAAGGAGTCTGGCTGCCCCCTCCAACAAGAAATACTGCCCTTGGAGGGCCATTGTTATACTTTTCTATTGTTGAGGTAATCTCCACAGCGATTCTTTCCACCGCCGGTTCAACGGCCTTTAAAATTTCCTCCGCTGGGAGATTATAGCTGTTCCCGAGGATATCCTTAAAGGAGATGTTTGCTTTTTTTTGTGTGAGCCTCAGCTTGACTGATTCAGCGGTGTTGAAATCGAGAAGGTATGTTTCAGCAAGATGTTCACTTATCTCATCCCCGGCCAGCGGGACCATGGCATAACCGGTTACAGCCCCCTTATGGGTGATGGCAATGTCCGCTGTGCCGGCTCCCACGTCCACAAGGGCCAGGTTTAAGGAACGGTATTCTTGAGGGATGGTGACATTCAGCGCGGCAATTGGTTCCAAGGTAAGATTGTGAACGGTAAGTTCCATTTTTTCCACAACAGTAAGGAGACTGTCAATAACTACTTGGGGAAGAAATGTCGCCAGGATTTCAATACCCACTAAATTGCCCCTTTGCCCGGCCAGGCTTGTGATGGGATATTTGTCAAGGTAAAAGGCCACGGTGGTGTAACCGACACAGTAGTAGCGGTCCGCGGCTGAAACGGATTCATCACTTGATAAGGTTTGCCGGGCTTGTTCCACAGCCTCCAGCTGCCAGGAGGCGATCTCCTCCTGGCGAATCTTCTGCGTTGAAGGTAATTCTTTTTCAAGGAGATAACGCCGCGTGATTAACGCCCGTCCAGCTGCCGCGACAGCGACTCTTTTCAGCCGAATTCCCAGGCGTTTTTCCAGTTTTTCCTTCACTTGCCGGGATGTTTTTACAACCTCTTCGATGTCCTGTATCTGGCCATCAAGCATGTCCCTTTGCGGATGAAAAGCTACTTCCGATGTAAGAACCCGCAGCTTTTCATTTTCCGGATAGCAGACAATTCCCACGACACTCCGGGTGCCGATGTCCATAGCAAAGATGAGCTGATCAGGGTCTGTAATAATTTTAGGTTTTGTCAAGAAAAACACCTCGCCTCCTGTCTAAAATATTTTCACTATTTAAGCTTGTTTTCCTGCCCGTTTGCAAATTCTCGTTAGAATTTGCCTATGGTTGTTTTTTATGGTATAATTCCTTATCGCTGTATAAGGGACGTAAGGAGGCAGTTTTTACATGGAACAAGGGGAAAAAACTTTTTTTATTACCACTCCCATTTATTATCCCAGCGATAAATTGCACGTTGGGCACTCTTATACAACTGTAGCAGCGGACGCTCTGGCCAGGTTCAAACGTCTGACCGGGTATGACGTCTGGTTTTTAACCGGCACGGACGAACATGGCCAGAAAATACAGCGCAGCGCCGAAGCAGCGGGGAAAAGTCCTCAGCTTTTTGTGGATGAAGTGGTCTCCTGGATAAAAAAACTTTGGGCTGCCCTGGATATTTCTTATAATGATTTCATTAGAACTACTGAACCCCGTCATAAAAAAGCCGTTCAGCATATTGTTAACAAATTGTACCAGCAGGGAGATATTTATAAAGGCCGCTACGAGGGCTGGTACTGTACCCCTTGTGAAGCTTTCTGGACAGAACGGCAGGTGGTGGAGGGAAATTGCCCTGATTGCGGAAGGCCTGTGGAATTGGTCGGTGAAGAGGGCTATTTTTTTCGCATGTCCAAATATGCTGATCAGCTTTTAAAATATATTGAGGAACATCCGGACTTTATCCAGCCTGTGTCCCGGAAAAACGAGATGATTAATAATTTCCTCCGCCCGGGCCTGGAGGACCTCTGCGTTTCCAGATCTACCTTTAACTGGGGAATTCCTATTCCTTTTGCGCCTGAAAACGTGATTTATGTTTGGCTGGATGCCCTGAGCAACTATATTACAGCCCTGGGGTATTCATCGGATGATGAGACGCTCTTCAACAGGTACTGGCCTGCTGACGTGCACCTGATGGGCAAAGAGATTATACGCTTCCATACGATTTACTGGCCCATTTTCCTGATGGCTTTGGGGCTCCCGTTACCGAAGCAAGTTTTCGGGCACGGCTGGCTGATCATGAAAGAAGGTAAAATGTCCAAATCGCGCGGAAATGTTGTTGATCCCATGAGGCTCATTGAACGCTACGGGTCCGACAGTCTGCGTTATTTTCTTTTAAGGGAGATACCTTTTGGCGCGGACGGAGTTTTCAACAATGAATCCATGCTGCAGCGCATCAATACGGATCTGGCCAACGATCTGGGGAATCTTCTCAGCCGCACCGTTACGATGATCGAGCGTTACTTCGGGGGCATCATTCCCAGCCCGGAGCCGGAAGAGCAGCCTGTGGACAGGGAGCTCAAAGAGACCGCGCTGTCGACTCCCGCCCGCGTGGAGGAGCTTATGAACAGGCTCCAGTTCAGCGGCGCGCTGGAAGCGCTCTGGACCCTCGTGCGCCGTTCCAATAAATATATCGATGAAAATACTCCCTGGGCTCTGGCCAAGGATGAAGAGAAAAAAGGGCGGCTGGGCACCGTCCTGTACAATCTCTGCGAGTCCCTCCGTTTTATCGGTGTCTTGCTGTTGCCTTTTATGCCCCGCACTCCCGGGCGAATCTGGGCTCAACTGGGCATAGACGACCGGCCTGAATTGCAAAACTGGGAGAGCCTGGCAAGTTGGGGGCTTTTAAAACCGGGAACCAAGGCAAAGCGCCAGGCAGACCTTTTCCCGCGTCTTAATATTGAAAAGGAGTTAAAAATTTTGCTTGGAGAAAAAGAGCCGGAAAAAGTTCAGGATAAAAAAGCCGGCACTGAAGAAAAATCTTCCGGGAAGAAAGAGGATAAAATGATCTCCATTGATGAATTCAGCCGGGTGGAAATACGCGTGGGCGAGATTATTTCCGCGGAACCGGTGCCCAAAACGGATAAGCTTTTAGTGATGAAGGTGAACCTTGGCGAAGAGGAACCCAGGCAGATTGTGGCGGGTATCGCCAAGTATTATGCCCCGGAAGAATTGCCGGGCAAAAAAGCGCTTTTTGTGGTAAATTTACAGCCTGCCAAGCTCAGGGGACTGCTTTCCGAAGGGATGATCCTTGCTGCCACCGGTCCGGACGGAAAGCTCGCCCTGACCGCGATAGACGATGACCTTCCTCCGGGGAGCAGGATCTCATGAACAGGAGCAATCTTTTTACCGACCTTGTGGACAGCCATGCCCATCTGGATTTTGAGGATTTTGACGAGGACAGGGATGATGTCCTGGAAAGGGCGCAAGACGCGGGTGTCAAACTAATTCTCAATGTGGGTTTTGACCTGGATTCATCCCGGAAGGCCGTCGAGCTGGCGGAAAAATATTCGCAAATATTTGCCGCTGTAGGGATTCATCCCCATGAAGCCAAAAAAGTTCCAAAGGGGTATCTTCAAAAACTTGAAGAGATGGCCGGACACCCGAAAGTCGTGGCTATCGGAGAGATAGGGCTGGATTTTTTCAGGAATCGCTCGCCCCATCCCGTCCAAAGGGAAATTTTTAAAGCACAGCTTCAACTGGCCCGGAAGGTGAATCTGCCGGTGATTATTCATGACCGGGAAGCCCATGATGAGATAGTAGAAATTCTTGAAAAGGAAGGACTGCCGGAAGCAGCAGGTGTTGTGCACTGTTTTTCAGGGGATACTTTCCTGGCGAAAAAAGTACTTGCACTGGGGCTTTATATCTCCATTGCCGGGCCGGTTACCTATAATAAAAATGTAGTGCTCGGCCAGGTAGCTTCCATGGTACCTCCCGGAAAGCTGCTCATCGAGACAGATGCCCCGTTTTTGCCGCCCACTCCTTTGCGGGGTAAAAGAAACGAACCTGCTTATGTAAAGTATACAGCCGAAAAAATTGCTGCTTTGCGGGGGAAGACGCCTGCTTACATAGGGCAGCTCTGTTTGGAGAATACCAGGAACCTCTTTCGCATATAATTTTATATACTGTTGCAAGGCTCATCCTTCTTTCGCAAAAAGGTATGAGAGTTTATGCAACAGAAGGTTTCCGGGTATTTTTAAAGGTTGGTGTTTATTATGGTAGCCCTTAAAAAAGGCATGGAAGTTATACTGTGCCTTTATCTTCTTACCTGTATCCTGGTTATAGCCTTGGTGCTCTTAAGAATTCATTTGTTTTCAACTGTGGAAGTGGTGGTTAATGACGCAGGCCGAGTCTTTACGGTAAAGTCCAGGGCTTCCTGTGTAGGGGATCTCCTCGCAGAGCAAGAGATTGATGTCAATTTTCATGACAAAATTTACCCCGGGATTTATGCACCTCTTGAAAAGAATACAGAAGTGATCATTGTAAGGACGGTTCCGGTTGTCTTAAGCCAGGCAGAGGCAACAGCCACCTACTACACGGCGGAGACTACTGTTGAAGGGTTTTTGGAGGAGGTGGACGTTCCGCTGGATGGCAGCTTTTTTGTGACACCGCTGTTGGAAAGTCCAATTGTTCCGGGGATGGAGGTTAATCTCGTCGCCCGCAGGGTGGTTTCAGAATTTGAACAGCAAAAAATTCCTTATGACATTAAGAAAAACGAGGATAAGGAACTGCCCAAGGGGAGGCGTGTGGTTGTTCAGGAAGGCCGGGAGGGAATCCGGGAGCTTGAATACAGGGTTGTTTATGCAGGAGACCTGGAAGTCTCCCGGGAATTGGTCCAGGAAAGGATAATAAAGGAACCTGTCAGCGAAGTGGTAAATATCGGGACCGGGGTTGAGGCACCGCCACAGGCAAGCGTAGCCTCCCGGGGGGGGCGGGTTTACACTTACCGCAGCGAAGGCCTTGCTTCCTGGTACGGGGAGGAATTTCAAGGGAAAAGGACCAGCAGCGGACAGGTCTATGATCAATACGGTTTTACGGCAGCCCATCCTTCTCTGCCTTTTGGGACTTTGGTTAAGGTGACATTTTTAAAAACGGGGAAAAGCGTTGAGGTAACCATCAATGACAGGGGTCCCTTAAAGGGCGACAGAATTATTGATCTATCCAGCGCTGCCGCGGAAGCCATAGGCTTAAAACCCTACGGCGTAGGACGGGTGAAGGTTGAAGTGGTGGAAGGACCGGGTTAATAGTTAAACTTTAAATTGGGCAAGAAAACCGCAATGTGTTCAGAAGATTGCGTCAATTTAAAAACCTGTCAAAAGCGGCAGGTTTTTTTTATGTACGGGCAACAGCCCCGTGACCGTATAAAAACTTGCCGATCGGACTAGAATAATGCTTCGAAGTGATTTATAAAATTGGGGGAGTTATCATGGAAGAAAGCGAAATAGAACCTTTACAGTATAATTCAGGCGGCAACAGGAGCTTGCAGAAAAAAATCGAGGCGATCATTTTTTTGCTGTTGGCAGGAGCGCTGCTCATATTTTTTTACTGCCGCCAGTGCAAGGAAATTGAGGTCATTGATGGAGCGCAGAGGATGCAATATTCGACTTTTAGCGGGACTGTGGGGGAGTTTCTTCTGGAAAAAGACTTCAGCCTTAAGGAATACGATAAAGTTCTTCCCGCAAAAGGAGAACAGCTCCACGATGGAGACATCATTGTCATTAAGAGGGCTATTCCTGTTTTCTTAACTGTGGACGGAAGGGAACGAGAAATCTGGACCCATGCTTCCGAAGCAGCGGGCCTTTTAAGGGAACAAAACATCAAGCTTCAGGAAGATGACCTGATCTTTCCGGCCTTAAACCACCCCCTAAAACCGGGGGACGAAATTGTTGTTGTCAGAGTGGAAAAAAAGTATGAAGTGTATCAGGAAAAGATACCTTTCCGGACGATTAGGGTTCCCAATGCGGATCTGGAAGGCGGGGTGGTTCGTGTCCGGCAAGAAGGTATTGAAGGTTTGCAGGAAAATATCTGGGAACTTGTTAAAGAAAACGGAAAAGAAGTATCCAGAACTTTGCTCTCCAGTACTATCGTCAGTGAACCGCAGGATCTCGTCCTGGAATATGGGGAATTGAATTTAAGTTCCAGGAGCGGGGAAAGCATGCGGTATGAGCGGGTGATAACGGTTGAGGCCACCGCCTACTGTCCCGGAACGCCGGGCTCGGGCTGTCCCATTGATGAGCGGGGTGCCTCCCAGTGTACCGGTTTTTATAATGATGGTTATACTTTTACCGGGGTAAAAGCACGGGCTGGCGACGGGACAAGGGAAAACCCCCATATTATCGCCGTTGATCCCCGGCTTATTCCTTTAAAAACCCTCGTTTATCTCGAAGGGTACGGTTATGCCCGTGCCGAAGATACCGGAAGCGCTATTAAAGGAGCATCCATCGACCTCCTTTTTAATACCCATGCTGAGGCACGGGCTTTCGGTAGGAAAAGGTTAAGGTGTGCCCTTTTAATTCAATAACGATGGTATCCTTATCTAGTGCCGTTTCCGGCACTATTTTATTTGACAAATAAAAAATGCTATGATAAATTAGACGTGTGTGAGTCCCAACCCCACAGATTTTTATTTTAGGAGGTATCTTGTCGATATGTTGGGAAAGGTCAAATGGTTCAGTAAGGAAAAAGGTTACGGGTTTATCGAGCGGGAGGATGGGGACGATGTTTTCGTCCACTACTCTGCTATCCAGCAGGAAGGGTTTAAGACGCTTGCTGAAGGGGAAGAAGTAGAATTTGAAATTGTGGAAGGAAGCAGAGGCCCGCAGGCAGCCAATGTAACCAAGATTTAATCTGTGAGGGTGAGGATGCTTAGGATATTTATCATTTGTATTAAATGACCAAGGATCATCTAACCTCGAGATTTAGGAAGAGAGGCCTTTTAGACCTCTCTTCTTTTTATATTGTGTAACTGCTCAGTCTAAGAGATATTTTTTTCTGAATGGAAATTCTTTGGTTTAAGGCAGGATTTTTTACCTAAATAGGGAATGATATCAATTAAAAGACAGATGTAGAGTGCGGAAAGGAGTGCTTTTTATGAGGATTAACGTTAGGGGCCGCAATATGAACATTACTCCTGCGCTACAGGAATATGTAGTTAAAAGGCTCAACAGATTGGATAAGTATTTTAATTCTCCCATTGAAGCTCAGGTTACTTTGAGCGTAATAAGAGAAGATCATATTGTGGAAGTTACCATCTCTATGGACGGCTTGCTTCTGCGGGGTGAAGAGGCTACTTTGGACATGTACGCCTCCATTGACCTGGTTGTTGATAAATTGGAGCGCCAGATACACAAATATAAAACAAAAATTAACCGCAAACTCAGGCAGAAAGGAATTAAGGGGCTAAATGAAAAGCTTTTCCCACCGCAGGAAGAGGAAGAAGCAGAACCGGTTGTTGTTAAAAATAAGCGCTTTGTTATCAAGCCCATGCCTCTGGAGGAGGCTATACTGCAGATGAACCTCCTTGGGCACGACTTTTTTGTCTTTAACAACGCGGACACAGAAGAGATAAATGTTTTGTACAGGCGCAAAGACGGCAATTACGGCCTGATTGAATCTGCGGAATAAGGTGGTAAATGCCGCTTGCCCGGCGAAAACAGGAGCTTAGAACCTGATGAAAGGCGTAAGTGTTGTTATCTTTGAAGGGGGCGCCCCGGCAAGCGAAGTAGAGAAAATGCTCGTCCGCATCAGGCAGGCAGTTCTTCTGGACAATATCGGCAAGATAAAGAAAGTCAAATCCATCGGGGCTGTTTATCTTTTGACGAACTATCCCGCTCTGGCCGAGAAGGTTGCTTCATACGGGGGAGTTATTATTAAGGAGAGCGGCTTTGCAAAAGGGGAATTTCATTTTGGCCGGGCGCTGCGGGACCTTGTCAATCGGGAAAAGCTTGAGCGCGTTGTTTATATGAGCGGCGCGGGTGTTCCCCTGATCACGGAAGAAGAGCTGGAAGAAACTTGCCGTCTTTTACTCGGTTCCCGTCCAATTATCTACTCCAATAATACCATGTCTTCCGATATTGTTGCTTTTACTCCCGGCAGTCTTTTGAACCGGATTCTCCCCCCGGAACAGGATAATAATCTGGCTGTTGCCTTGAGCAGCGGAACCGGCGTGGAGCACAACCTTTTTCCCCCGAGCACCGGCTTCCTTTTTGATCTGGATACCCCGGCAGATTTGCTTATACTGGCGGGAAGCCCTTTGGCCGGTTCCCGAACGAGGGCGGCCCTGCAGGAGCTTAACTTGGACTTTACACGCCTGGAAAGGATAAAGGAAGTTTTAAAAAAAGGCAATTATCAGGATGTCGTTCTCCTTGGAAGGGTAGGTGCTCCGGTAATAGCAAAAATTAACCGGAGTTTAAAAGTCCGCTTAAGGATCTTTTCTGAAGAGAGGGGAATGAAAGCGCTGGGCAGAGAGAAGCGGGGCGAAGTTGTGTCTCTGCTCGGTTTTTTTCTGCAGGAAGTGGGCCCGCAGCGCTTTATACGCTACATAGAAAAAGTTTGCAGTGCGGCTTTACTGGATACCCGAGTTTTAATGGCCCATTTAAAGCCTGATCTTTTAACGGAGGATCGCTATCTTTCCGACTTGGGCCGCTGGCGGGAGATGAAAGATTCCTTTTTCAGGGAGTTTACCCGTTGTGCCGTGGAATCTGCCGTCCCTATTCTTTTAGGCGGACATTCCCTGGTTCTGGGAGGTTTGTGGGCGCTGGCGGAGGAGATCGGGCAAAATATCTGAAAGGGATTATCGATACTACCTATTTTTACCAAAGGGGGTAGTCTATTTACATGAAAATATATCGCCTTGTTGATCTTTCTCCGGAGGAGTACAGCAGATTGCTGCGGCGTTCTGAAATTGATATTGCCCAATATGCTCCCCTGGCCCGGGAAGTTATTGAAAGGGTCCGCCGGGATGGAGACAGCGCACTCCTTTATTTCACGGAAAAATTCGACGGGATAACCCTGGAAAAAGAACAACTTCGGGTAACGGATAAAGAGATTGAGGATGCTTGCAATGCTCTGGATGCCTTAACCCGGGACACTTTGGAATATGCTGCCGCAAATATAAAGAAATTTCACCGGGAGCAGCTTCCAGAAGAGATGTGGATGAAAGAGATTGATAACGGGATACTGGTAGGGGAAAAAATTACGCCTCTGCCGGATGTTTGTTTGTATGTACCCAGGGGAAAGGGAAGCTTTCCTTCGGTAATGCTCATGCTGGGGATTCCGGCAGTGGTGGCCGGGGTCCCCAGAGTAATCGTCTGTACACCTCCGGGAAAAGATGGAAAAATAGATGCGGTTACCCTCGCTGCCGCGCATATTGCCGGGGTTGGGGAAATTTACCGGGTGGGCGGCATGCAGGCTGTTGCCGCGGTGGCCTATGGAACGGAGACGATACCCCGCTGCTGCAAAATAGTGGGTCCCGGTAACGCTTATGTTAACGCGGCGAAAAGGCTTTTATACGGCGTCCTCGATGTGGGGCTTCCTGCAGGGCCCAGCGAGGCCATTATCCTGGCGGACGAATTTGCCGATCCCCGCCTTGTTTCCCTGGATATGCTCATTGAAGCGGAACACGGCCCCGATTCCGCTTCCCTTTTAGTAACCCACTCCCTGGAGCTTGCAGAAAAGGCCCGCTCCTCCGTGCAGCGCCTTTTAGAGGAACTGCCGGCAGAAAAGCGTGCTTTTGCTGAGACTGTTTTTCAGAACTACGGGGGAATTGTTTTAACGGAGAGCCTTGACGAATCAGTGCGCTTTGTCAACGATTATGCCCCCGAGCATCTGGAAGTCCTCACAGCAGAACCTTTCGCCCTATTGCCGCAGATTAAAAATGCCGGGGAGATTCTGCTGGGGCCGGCCACACCCATTACGCTCTGCAACTTTTTGCTCGGGCCCAATGCTATTCTCCCGACGGGCTCCTTTGCCCGGACATATTCCGGAGTGTCGGTCCACGATTTTTTAAAGAGGTCTTCCTTTGGCTATGTAACTGCAGAAGGCTTTTCCCGGGTACGGGATGCTGCCTGTCATTTTGCCGAAATTGAAGGTTTTGCCGCCCATGCCATGGCGGTAAGGAGGAGATTTGCTAAGGAGGTGTAACCGGGAAAGGGGCTTAACGGCACAACCTTCCCGTAAATGGAATGCGCCGACGGATTATTCGTAAAACTGCTGAAGCCGAGGTCTCTGTTACCATTGACTTCGGCCCCCGCTGCGACGAGCCCAAAAAAGGCCTTAAAACCCCGCTACCCTTTCTGAACCATATGCTGGAACATATTATCTGGCGGGGCGAATTCAACCTGGAAGTGAAGACCAGGTTGGAGGATTTTTATCTTTCCCATGTTGTCTGCGAAGATCTGGGTATTACGCTGGGCAGGGCAATCAAAGAATGCGTGGACGAGCGTCTGGAAGAAGGGGTGAAGGGGTTTGGTTTCGCCTTGGCAACAATAGACGAAGCCCTCTGTCAGGCTGTTGTCAGTTTTGAAAACAGGGCTTACTTTCACCTGCATCACCCTGAGGTCGAAATACCCGCGGAGGTGGAAAACACCAGTTCAGAAGATCTGAAAACTTTTTTTGAAGGATTTGTCCAGGGCGCCGCGTGTACGCTGCATCTCAACCTTATCAAGGGAGAGAACGGCCATCACATCTGGGAAGCAGCTTTTCGCGCTTTCGGCGAAGCGCTGCGTAGCGCCCTGAAGGTCCGGGAGTGGAGAAAAGGTATGACTGCGGGTGTGGCCGGTCCGGTTCAATTTGAGAGAGGAGAAAGCAAGTGACTTTTTCTGCCGGACGAAAAATAATATTTGACATGGATGGAGTTATTACCAGCGAGGAACGCTATTGGGACGCTGCCGCGCTTACAGCCTGGGAACTGCTTTTCAGCGTGAATTATCTGGGTCTCAAGCCCTTGGCAACGCTGCCTCCTTTTAAAACAGTCCTTTCCGCGCCGGAGATAGCCTTAGTCCGCCGCGCCGTTTTTTGCGAAGACAAGGTTATTTCTTTTTTTAAACAGCAGGCCTTAAATTCTAATTGGGACCTGGCCTTTTTAACCTTTGCCTTTCAGTTTGTTTCCCTGCTTTGCGATCTCGCCTCCCGGGGAATTTTTTTAAACGGCGGGGTAGAAGTTTGGGGAGCAAAAGGAATAACTGCCGCCAAGCTTTCTCTAATCCGTTCATTTTTACCTCCTGACGAACGGGATCGCTGGGAACCTTCTTTTGAGAGCGTGCTGGGGAGCTGGCCCCAAGGGGCAAAGGGAGCTGGGCTGGCGGCAAAGCTCTGCCGGCTCCTTCCTCCCCGTTATGCACAAATACTTGGGGACTGCAGCAGCACCTCCCTTTCTCCCCTCTGGAAGGATGTCAGGGAAATTTTCCAACAGTGGTATCTGGGGGAGCAAAAATTTACGGAAATTTTTGGCAGGAAAGCAGGGGCCTCCGGAAAAGAAGGGCTCATCTACAGGGAAGAGCCTATTATTGAGGCCCCCAGGTTGAAGGAAACCCTCAGCCGTCTCAAGGGGCTGGGCTGGGAGCTGGGGATTGCCACGGGGAGACCTTTAAGTGAGCTCCTTTCCCCCCTGGAGCGGATGGAAATCCGGCAGTACTTCCATCCCGGCTCGGTGGTTACTTATGATGAAGTAGTAAAAGCGGAGAACGCGCTAAGGGGAGAATTCCCCAATATTTCTCTGGGGAAACCCCACCCCTTTCCCTTTTTGAAGGCATACTGGGGCGAAGAAAAAAATGACAGGCAGTTGGCTGCTCCCGGGCCTCCGCTGCCGCAGCGGAGGATGTGCTGGGTGGTGGGGGATGCCATGGCGGATCTCTTGGCTGCCCGGGAGGCAGGGGCCTGCTTTATCGGCGTTTTAACAGGACAAAGCGGCGCCTGCAATAAAGAAATATTTGCCCGGGAAGGTGCCGAGGTTGTATTGCCGGATATAACCTTCCTGCCCGACTTTATTGCCAAATATTCTTAACGAAGATGACCTGCCCGGAAAGCCGGGCAGGTTTTTTGGCGGTGCAAGGGGGCTATACGGTCTTAAGGAAGGTGAAAGAGGGGATAAAATATGTTATAATGAGCAAACCAATGCTTTTAGCATTCAGAAATATGATTATGAAGTAACGGCAAAAGACACTCTTCCCTCAAAGGAGGGTCATTAATGGGACTATTGACGAAAATATTCGGCGATCCCCATGTCCGGGAAGTTAAAAAACTCTGGCGCTATGTGGAAGAAGTAAACTCCTACGAGGATCGTTTCAAAAAATTTACGGATACTCAATTGCGTGAGCTGACGGGCCGGTTTAAGAAAAGGTATGCCGATGGGGAATCCCTTGACGACCTTTTGCCCGAAGCATTTGCCGCAGTCAGGGAGGCAGCCCGGCGTACGCTGGGGATGAGGCCGTTTGACGTGCAGGTTCTGGGAGGGGTAGTTCTCCACCAGGGGCGCATTGCGGAGATGAAGACAGGGGAAGGGAAAACGCTGGCAGCGACGATGCCGGCATATTTAAATGCGCTGACCGGGAAAGGGGTGCACATTGTTACTGTCAATGATTATCTGGCAGCCAGGGACCAGAAGTGGATGGGTTCCATCTATCGCTTCCTGGGCCTTGAGGTGGGACTTATAGTTCACGGTTTAAGCTCCCAGCAGCGCCGCACTTCCTACAATGCGGATATTGTTTACGGGACAAATAACGAATTTGGGTTTGATTACCTGCGGGACAACATGGTCCTGTACAAGGAACATCTGGTGCAGCGGCCCCTTTATTATGCCATTGTGGACGAGGTGGACAGTATTCTCATCGACGAAGCCAGGACGCCCCTCATTATTTCCGGAGCAGCCGAAAAAGCAACGGATCTCTATGCAAAGTTTGCCGCTTTTGTTCCCCGCCTAAAAAAGGATGTACATTATACTGTCGATGAAAAAGCCCACACTGTAGTTTTGACGGAAGAAGGAACCGCTCTGGCCGAAGAATATCTCAAGATTAACAACCTGGCTGACGAGCAAAACATGGAACTTGCACATCATCTCAATCAGGCGCTCAAAGCCCACGTCTTGATGAAAAGGGATCGGGATTATGTGGTCAAAGACGGCGAGGTTGTTATTGTGGACGAGTTTACAGGACGGCTTATGTTCGGCCGCCGCTACAGCGAGGGGCTACACCAGGCTATCGAGGCAAAAGAAAAAGTCAAAGTTGCCCGGGAAAGCCGCACCCTGGCCTCCATTACCTTCCAGAACTATTTCCGCATGTATGAAAAACTCGCCGGGATGACCGGAACAGCCGTGACAGAAGAAGAAGAATTCCGCAAGATTTACGGTATGGATGTGGTTGTCATTCCCACAAACAAGCAGATGATCCGCAAAGATATTCCCGATGCAGTTTACCGGACCGAGAGAGGAAAATTCAAATCAGTAGTGGAAGAAATAGCCCGGATACATGAAAAAGGGCAGCCGGTTCTGGTGGGGACCATTTCTATCGAAAAATCTGAAGAATTAAGCCGGATGCTGGCAAGAAAAGGTATTCCTCACCACGTTCTCAACGCCAAACATCATGAGAAAGAAGCGGAGATCATTTCTCAGGCGGGTAAGTTTAAGGCGGTAACCATTGCTACCAATATGGCGGGCCGGGGGACCGACATTATTCTTGGGGGGAACCCTGACCGGGAATTGGAGCGCCTGAACGACGACCCCGATCTGCCTGAGGATAAAAAAGAGGAAAAACGGCGCCGCATTCTTGAGGAATGGCAAAAAGAGCATGAAAAGGTTGTGAGCCTGGGCGGCCTGTATATTATTGGCACTGAGAGACATGAGTCCCGCCGTATAGACAACCAGCTCCGGGGGCGTGCAGGCCGCCAGGGGGATCCCGGTACTTCGCAGTTTTTTGTCTCCATGGAGGATGACCTGATGCGGCTTTTCGGTTCCGATAACGTTGTCTCCATTATGGAAAAGCTGGGTATGGAAGAAGATGTTCCCATTGAACATCCCATGATCAGCCGGGCCATTGAAAATGCCCAGAAAAAAGTAGAAGGGCGTAACTTTGAGATCCGCAAGCATATCCTGGAATATGATGATGTACTCAATCAACAAAGGGAAGTGATCTACGGGCAGCGCCGCCAGGTGCTGGAAGGAGAGAACCTGAAAGACAGTATTCTGGAAATGATCCCAGACGTGGTGGACGGTGCCCTGCAGATCTATGCCGGCGAAAAAATTTATCCGGAAGAATGGGATCTGTCCGGGCTGCTTAAATTTGGGGAGAGGGTTTTTCTTCCGGCAGGCCTCCTGGGGGAAGAGGAACTAAAAGGGCTTTCCCGGGAGGAATTAAGGGAAAAACTGGTTAACGCGGCCAACGATTTTTATGAGCGCCGGGAAGAGGAGATTGGCAGCGAGGTAATGCGCGAACTGGAGCGCGTTATTCTCCTGAGGGTTGTGGACAGCAAGTGGATGGACCATATTGATGCCATGCACCAACTCCGCCAGGGCGTCGGGCTGAGGGCTTACGGCCAGCAGGATCCCCTTGTTGAATATAAGTATGAGGCTTACGAGATGTTCCAGGAAATGATCCGTTCTATCCGGGAAGACGTTGTCCGTCTCATCCTTCACGTGCAAATCAGCCAGGCCCCGGAAAGGCACAGAGTGGCCGCACCTGTTCTGACGGTAAAAAACAGGGACGAAGGAGCAATGGGCGAAGCCCGTAAGGCTGACGGAAAAGAAACCGGAGACCGGGTAAAACGAACCCCGGTTACAGTTAAAAAGATTGGAAGAAACGATCCCTGCCCTTGCGGTAGCGGGAAAAAATATAAAAAATGCTGCGGCGCAAATTCCTGAAGTTTAACGTACCTTCAAGCTTTTGTGAATAATTTGTTTGCAAAATCTTGCGTTTTGGTAGCCGGGGGCTATATAATGCAAGAAAAGGAGGATGATTTATGTATTCTGAACTTGTTGGGAAACTGGCACAGCAAAAAGAACGCTTTAAAAAATGGAGTTACTCTCTTTGACCTGGAGGAAATGGAAAGGAAAATCCGGACAATAGAAGAGGAAGCAGGAAAACACGACTTCTGGGATAATCCGGAGGAAGCCCAAAAAAAAATGCAGGAATTGGGTAAACTAAAAGACCGGACCGCGCTTTTCGAAAAGCTGAACGGTTTACTGGAAGAATGGGAAATACTCCTGCAGCTTTATGAGGAGGCGGACAGCAGCGGGGAAAGTAAAGAGGAAGCTGACGGACTTCTGGATGAAGCTGAAAGGATAAGCGTTAAAGTGGCGTCTCTGCTGGATGGGGAAGAACTTCGCTTTCTTTTTAATGGCTGCTATGATGATCATAACGCCATTCTTGCCCTTCATCCGGGTGCGGGGGGACTTGAAGCCCAGGATTGGACGGAAATGCTTCTGCGCATGTATACCCGCTGGGCAGAGAAGAAAGGCTATACTATAGAAGTGCTGGATCTTTTGCCCGGCGAAGAAGCGGGAATAAAAAGCGTAACTTTCCTCGTGCAGGGAGAAAAAGCGTACGGCTATCTTCAGGCTGAGCGGGGTGTCCATCGTCTTGTGCGCATCTCTCCCTTTGATGCGGGCGGGAGAAGGCATACGTCTTTTGCCTCGGTAGATGTCCTTCCCGAAGTAAGGGAAGGAGTAGACGTGGAGCTGAACCCGGAAGATTTGCGGATTGACACCTTCCGCTCCCGGGGGGCCGGCGGACAGCATGTCAATACGACAGATTCTGCGGTCAGAATTACGCATGTACCAACGGGAATCGTGGTTCAATGCCAGAATGAACGTTCCCAGCACAGCAACAAAGAGAAGGCCATGCGTATCCTGCTGGCAAAACTGGCAGATCTCGCCCAGGAGAAACAGAAGGAAGAGCTTGAATCCATCCGGGGAGAGCAAAAAGAAATTGCCTGGGGAAGCCAAATCCGCTCCTACGTTTTTCACCCCTATTCCCTTGTGAAAGATCATCGGACGGGTGTTGAGGTGGGAGATATCCAGGCGGTCATGGACGGAGAGATTGAGGAATTTCTGGAAGCTTATCTTCGTTTTAACGCCCGCCGGAAAGAAAATGCCGGACTTCTTAATAAGGGTTAAAGGCTGTTGGGAAAGCAATGAAAGACTGGAAAAAATACACTCGGGAATTGCTGGGCATCGTTCTGGGAACAGCTTTAACGGCGGCATCTTTTAATATGTTCCTTATACCCAACAAGATTGCTTCCGGGGGTATTTCCGGCCTTGGCGTCATTCTCTATCATCTTTACGATGTTCCGGTGGGAATTACGGTTTTTCTCGCCAATGTTCCGCTTTTTATCCTGGCATGGGTTTCCCTGGGGTGGAAGTTTGTCGGCCACAGCCTTGCCGGTTCCCTGTTGTTTCCCCTCATGCTGGGGATGACGGGATTTTTACCCCTTGTTACCGGGGATCTGCTTCTCGGTTCTATTTTTGGAGGCATCGGCGGCGGCATCGGATTGGGGATAGTGTTTCGTTCGCAGGGTTCAACGGGCGGGACCGCACTTGCTGCCCAGTTAATTAATCATTTCTGGGGGTTGAGCAGCGGTTTTAGCCTTATTCTGGCCGATATGCTCATTGTCATTCTGGCGGGTGTTATTTTCAGCCCGGAACTGGCCATGTTCGCCCTGATTTCCCTTTTTGTAACCAGCAAGTGCATAGATCTTGTCCAGGAAGGCTTTTCCATCTCCAAGGCGGCCCTAATCATCAGCCCGAAAAAGGAACTCATTGCCGGAAAAGTCTTGGAAGATCTGGGCAGGGGGGCTACTTTTCTGGAAGGCCGCGGGGCTTATACAAAGGAGGAAAAGGGGATTATCCTTTGTGTAATATCCCAGGCGCAGGTAAGCCGGCTGAAAAAGATTGTCAAAGAGGTTGACCCCCAAGCATTTGTCATTGTTAGTTCCGTAGGTGAGGTTCTCGGTGAGGGCTTTCAGCGAATTTAGGATGTTTCTAAAATCATTGCCCGAGGAGGAATGAAATTGCAGATACTTGCGGATACTACTTTGAAGGAACTGAAACAAAAAGCCGTGAAACTGCGCAGGGATATTATTGAGATGCTTTACGAGGCCGGCTCGGGCCATCCCGGGGGCTCCCTTTCTGTCCTCGATATTCTCGTGCTCCTGTATTACAGAGTGATGAGGATAGACGCGGCCAACTGCCAGTATCATGACCGCGACAGGTTGGTTTTAAGCAAAGGACATGCCTGTCCCGCTCTATATGCCGTGCTGGCGGACAAGGGATTTTTTCCCGCAGGTGAGCTGAAACGGCTGCGCAAGATTGATTCCATCCTGCAGGGACACCCCGATATGCGCAAGACACCGGGCGTGGAGATGTCCAGCGGTTCCCTTGGCCAGGGCCTTTCAGTCGCCAACGGCATGGCTTTGGCTGCCCGCCTGGAAAATTCAAGACGGCGCATTTTCGTCATTCTTGGGGACGGGGAAATACAGGAAGGGCAGGTATGGGAAGCAGCAATGACTTCGGCCCATTACCGCCTCGACAACCTGACTGCTTTCCTCGATTTTAACGGTTTGCAAATCGACGGCTGGGTGAGGGATGTCAAGTCGTTGGAGCCGTTGTTGGAAAAATGGAAGTCCTTTGGCTGGCACGCCCTGGAAGTGGACGGCCATGATTACCGTTCGCTGATGGAAGGCGTGAGCAGGGCTTTTGCGAACAAAGGGGCACCGACGATGATTATTGCCCGCACGGTTAAAGGTAAGGGCGTTTCGTTTATGGAAAACCAGGTAGACTGGCATGGTAAGGCGCCCGGCAAAGACGAATATGAAAAAGCCCTCCGCGAGCTGGGGTATGGAAAGGAAGGTGGTGCTTCTTATGGAGGCGATGGCTACCAGGGAAGCTTACGGTAAAGCTTTGGTTGAACTGGGTCACAGGATGGAAAAGGTTGTTGCCCTGGACGCGGATCTTTCAAAATCTACGAAGTCGGCCCTATTTGCGGAGAAATTTCCCTTGAGATTTTTTAACATGGGAGTTTCAGAGGCGGATATGATGGGGACAGCTGCCGGATTGGCCGCATCCGGATTTATTCCCTTTGCCAGCACATTCGGCGTCTTTGCTACCGGAAGAGCCTATGACCAGATACGAAACTCCATTGCCTATACCCGTCTGAATGTAAAGATTGCCGCCAGCCATACCGGCATAACCGTGGGAGAAGACGGTGCTTCCCACCAGGCGCTGGAGGATATCGCCCTGATGCGCGTCCTGCCCAATATGACTGTGATCGTGCCCGTGGACGGCAGGCAGACCTTTCAGGCCGTCGAAGCGGCAGCAGCTTATGACGGGCCTGTTTATCTGCGGCTTGGAAGGCTGGCCGTTCCCCAGGTCATTCCTGAAGAGCTTTCCTTTGAACTGGGTAAAGCCCAGCTCCTGCGGGAGGGAAGCGACATGATGATCGTTGCCACGGGGATTATGGTAAAAGCAGCCCTGGATGCAGCGGAGATATTGGAAAAGGACGGCATCAGCGCGGCTGTGGTGAATGTACATACTATTAAACCCCTGGACGGAGAATTTCTGGTCCGGATGGCCCGGATTACCGGTGCTGTTGTTACCGCAGAGGAGCACAGTATTATCGGCGGTTTAGGGGGAGCGGTTGCCGAACTGCTTGCTGAGAACTGCCCGGTTCCTGTTATCAGAGTGGGAATCCGGGATACTTTTGGGGAGTCGGGCGCTCCCAAAGATCTGCTGCAAAAATATGGGCTAACTGCCGAAAGCCTCGTTCTGGCAGGAAAAAGGGCCCTGGAGTTAAAAAAAGCGTAACTGCTCAAAGGTTAATGTAATAAGTGAAGCTGTGAGGACGGCCAGGGCGTTCCTGAAGCGAAGACTTGGGGACATTCCCCATAAAGATTTTTATCCTTTTATGGCAGGGAATAGCCCGTTTCTTGTCGAAGAGGAAATTTCACCGGTTGACGTTATTTGGGAAGAAATTATAAAAATCAGGAGGTGTATTGCCCGGCGTTCCTTAATGCTAAAGAAAGCCGGGCGCAAAACATGGCGACAATTTATTACGACAAGGATGCTGATTTAGCCCAATTAAAAAATGAGAAGATCGCTATTGTCGGTTATGGTAGCCAGGGACATGCCCATGCCCAGAATTTAAAGGAAAGCGGACTTAGCGTTGTTGTGGCTGATCTTCCGGGAAGCCCGAACTGGCTACAGGCTGAAAAAGACGGCCTGGAGGTGAAGACAGTTGCCGAAGCTACAGCAGAAGCGCAGGTAATCATGATGCTTATCGGCGACAATGACCAGCCTCCCGTTTTTAAGAGCGAAATCCTTCCCAACCTGACTGAAGGCAAAGCTTATGCTGTTGCTCACGGGTTTAACGTTGTTTTTAACCAGGTTATCGCTCCTCCCAATGTGGATGTTTTTATGGTCGCCCCCAAGAGCCCCGGACACCTGGTCCGGCGTATGTACCAGGAGGGAAACGGGGTTCCTGCTTTGGTGGCCGTTCATCAGGATTCGACAGGACGCTGCCTCCAGCGCGCGCTGGCCTATGCAAAGGGGCTGGGGTGCACAAGGGCAGGAGTTATCGAGACCACGTTCCAGGAGGAGACGGAAACGGATCTTTTTGGCGAGCAGGCCATCCTCTGCGGGGGGACAACCGCGCTCATTAAAGCTGCTTTTGATACGCTGGTGGAAGCCGGATACCAGCCTGAAATCGCCTACTTTGAATGCATGCATGAACTGAAGCTTATTGTTGACCTGCTTTATGAAGGCGGATTGTCCTGGATGCGCTATTCGGTCAGCGATGTGGCGGAATACGGCGATTTAACCCGCGGGCCGAGAGTTATTAACGACCAGGTTCGGGAGGAGCTCAGGAAAATGCTTAAAGAAATCCAGGACGGCAGTTTTGCCCTGGAGTGCATCAATGAGTTTCACCTGAACCGACCCAAGATGACGGCCTTAAAGAGGAAGGAAGAGGAGCACCTCATTGAAAAGGTCGGCAAAGAGCTCCGGGCCATGATGCCCTGGCTGAAGAAAAAGTAAAAGCTTTGCTAAATTAACGCAGATTTTTTTCAATGCTAGAAAAATAAGTTCTTTTATCCACATTTTGGCCATCCTAAAAAAAGGATTTTTAGATTACCTGTCGAATTAAAAGAAAAAAAAAGGGAAGTCTAAAAATCGCTTAAGGACGGCCTTATTTTATGATTGAGATAAGCCATCTATACAAGCAATTCGGCAACGATGTTGTCGCTTTAAAAGATTTAAATCTGGTTATTGATCGCGGCGAATTTGTCTTTATTGTGGGCTCCAGCGGTGCGGGAAAATCCACCCTCCTGAAGCTTTTATTAAAGGAAATCTCGCCGACGCGGGGCAGCATTAAAATTTTCGGAAGGGACATAACGCGGTTAAAGGGCCGTCAGATTCCCTTGCTAAGGCGGAATATCGGCATGGTTTTTCAAGATTTTCGTCTTCTCAATGACCGGAATGTTTTTGAAAATGTGGCTTTTACCCTGAGGGTTACCGGTGCTTCCTCCAAAGAAATCCGCAAAAGGGTTCCCCTTTCTCTGGAACTGGTGGGTCTTAAAGATAAACAATTTAAAAAGCCGGACGAGCTTTCCGGCGGGGAGCAGCAGAGGGTTTGTGTCGCCCGGGCTATTGTTAACCGCCCGGCAGTGGTTATTGCAGATGAGCCTACGGGAAATCTGGATCCCAACACTTCCATGGAGATCATGAAATTGTTTGAGGAGATAAATGTCAGGGGTACTACAGTTATTGTGGCCACCCACGCCAAGGAACTGGTGGATTATTTTCAAAAACGTGTAGTTGTCCTCGACCGCGGCCGCCTGATAAGCGATCAGGAGAGAGGAGTATATATTGATGCGCATAAGGAACCTCTTTTATTTCCTGGGGGAGGCGCTTAAAAGTGTGGTCCGCCATGGTTGGATGAGCATTGCTTCTATCGCCGTCGTGGCGATGACGCTTCTCATTCTGGGTTGTTTTATGGTTTTAAATTTCAATGTGGCAAATCTGGCTGAAGATATTAAGGAACAGGTGCAGATTGTCGTTTATATTGATGAAAATGCCGATGAGCAGACCCGGGAGAACCTCCATAATAAGCTGGTAGCACATCCCGAACTGGATGAGGTGCGCTTTGTCTCAAAAGATGAGGCCATGGAACGCCTGAAAAGACAGATGGGCGACAGGGCCTATCTGCTGGACGGTTATACCGAGGAGGATGCTAATCCTTTGCGGGATTCATATGAGCTGCGCACGAAAGTCCCTGAAAATATTTCTCTAGTAGCCGAAGAGATTGGGAATTATCCCGGAGTAGGCTATATCGATTACGGTGAGGGGATTGTTGAACCTCTCTTTCAGTTTACCGGAGTAATTCGCTATATCGGACTGGCTTTTATGGTTGGGTTGGCTTTAACGGCAATTTTTCTCATTTCCCATACCATCCGTTTGACCGTCTATATCCGGCGCAGGGAAATTCAGATCATGAAATATGTAGGGGCAACCAACTGGTTTATCCGTTGGCCTTTTATCTTTGAAGGGCTGATCCTTGGACTGGTTGGGGCCGTTATTCCCGTTCTTGTTGTGCAATTCAGCTACCAGGCGGCAGTAGAGTGGGTTCAAGAAAACATTTACTTCGTTACATTGCTGCCTCCGCAACAAATCGGGACGGAAATAGCCCGTATCCTTATGCCTCTGGGCGTTGTCCTCGGCATATTGGGCAGCACGCTTTCTGTCCGGCGGTTTTTAAATGTCTAGGTACAGTTTTTCTCAGGGTAAAAATTGGAGAAAAACTTTCAAAGTGGATTTATAAAGGGAGGTTTTCGTTTTGCATTTCCCCAGGCTTCGTTTCTGCTTCATTGTAGCTCTTCTTTTTTGTCTGTTCATTACCTTTATGCTGCCTGCTTATGCAAACCAGACAGATGTCTTGAAAGAACGGATATTACAAACGCAGCAGGAACAGGACAAGATTAAAAGAGATTTGAATGCCAGAAAGGGTCAGCTGAAGGAATATCAGAGCGAGGAGAAGAAACTCCTGGCGGAGCTAAACGCCCTGGAGCAGAGCCTGGAAAAATATCGCCGCGAGCTGGACAAGCTGGAAAAAGAAATTAATAAAACACAAAGCTTAATACAAATAACCGAAGCAGAGCTGGAGGAAGCGGAAAGGCAGATACAAAAGCGGGATGAATTACTTAAAATGCGGCTGAGGGCAATTTATGAAAAAGGAGATACCGAGTATCTGGAGGTTCTTTTTCAAACTACCAGCTTTGCGGAATTTATTTCCCGGCTCAATGATTTAAAACTCATTGCGGAGAATGATTTTTTACTTTTGGAACAGGCCTATGCTGAAAGGCAAAGAATACAGGAAAAAAAGGAAAGCCTGGAAAAGGAAAAGGAAAATTTGTTGAGCCTGAAGGTGGAAAGGCTGAAAAAGCGGGATGAACTGAATAAACAAATAGCTGAGCGAGAAAAATTGATGGAGGAAGTGCAGAAAGCCATTGAAGCTCAAGAGCGTGCCATTCGGGAGCTGGAACAGGAAGCCGGCAAAGTGGCCAACTTGATTAAACAGCTCCAGGAAGAAATGCGCAGCCTAACGGTTAATATTACTCCTTCAGGGAAATTGCTCTGGCCCCTGGCTGAGTACGGGAAATCGTGGATAACATCAAATTATGGTTACCGCACCCACCCTATTACGAAAAAAGCAGGAACTTTTCATGGGGGGGTCGACATCGGCATTCCCAGGGAGCGCTGGCCGGGTTCTTCTTCGTATAACGGCAATCCCGTATATATCAGGGCTGCAGATAATGGTGTCGTTCTTTTTGCCGGAAGCAACGCAGGCTACGGGCGCATGGTTATTCTCTCGCACGGCAGTGAGCTCACTACCGTATACGCCCACTGTCACAGCCTGCTCGTTTCTGCCGGTCAAAAGGTGTCCCAAGGGCAGCCAATTGCAATTGTGGGTTCTACCGGTTCCAGTACGGGTCCCCATCTCCATTTCGAGGTGCGGGTAAACGGGGACAGGAAAAACCCTATGAGTTATTTTTAATGCAATTTAAAGCTTAAGGACGTGAAGGAGTGGTATTTTTCTCGTCTGGAAGGTATAATAATTAATAATTAACAAAGTTTATTACATATCCCTTTCATAAAATTAGAGCAACTGCTCAGTCTGAGCAGTTATAACTGAGAAACATAGAGAGATGGTGCTGATGAAAAGACGGGATTTTTTTGTTGTGTTGTTATGTCTGCTTCTTTTAAGCAACATGGCAACATATTTTTATACCCGTTTTTTGTTTTTCTCTCCGGCTGCCGGAGCAGTCGGAGAACAAGGGGCCGGAGAGGGGCTGCTGGGGGAGATCCGCGATATTCTGGAAAAAAATTATTATCAATCCCTTGATGAAAAAGAGCTGACCCGCGGTGCTATTAAAGGAATGCTTGACTGCCTGGACGACCCTTATACCCTTTACCTGGAACCGGAAGCGCTGGAGGAGATGCTGGCCCAAACAACCGGTTTATTTAGCGGGATTGGTGTTGAAATTGTGGAAGATGAGGGTGAAATACTGGTTTTGCGGGTAATGGAGGGTACTCCTGCATTCCTTGCGGGATTGTGTTCGGGGGACCGCATTCTGGAAGTTGACGGGAAGAGTATGGCAAATGTCTCCCTGGACGAGGCGGCCCGGCTCCTTCGGGGACCGAGGGGAACAGAAGTTACGATTACATTCAGGCGGCCCGGAGAAGATGAATTGTTTACTGCAACGCTGATCAGGGAACAAATTGAGCGCGATACGGTCTTTAGCAGTTGCCTGGAAGAAAGATACGCTTATATTAAAGTTACCAGCTTTGATCAGGGCACTGCCGGGGATTTCCGAAATGCTGTCATGGCGCTGGAAAACGAAGGCCTGGACGGAATGATTATCGACCTGCGCGATAACCCCGGCGGGCTTTTTGACGAGGCCATCAAAATGGGTGAGTTTATTGTGCCTGAGGGAGAAATAACCCGCGTGGTTGATCGGGACGGGAAAGTTCTCAGCCGTTATCTTTCTCGGGCCAAGCCAAAAGATTACCCGGTCGCGGTCCTGATAAACCAGTATACAGCCAGTGCAGCGGAGATTATCGGGGGAGCACTGCAGGACAGCGAAAGGGCAGTGTTGGTGGGGATGCCCACTTTCGGGAAGGCTTCGGTGCAATACCTGCAAACTTTGAGCGACGGCGGAGGCCTTCGCTATACCATTGCCAGGTATTTAACACCCAAAGGAAAAGATCTTCATAAGAACGGCCTTAAACCGGACTACGAGGTAGAGCTGCCGGATGAGTACTACCTTAAAAACCGGCCGGTCCCCCGGGATATCAAGCCCGGAGACACAGGCCCAAAGGTCGTGCTCCTGCAGGTCATGCTCAATTGCTTAGGATATGATCTGGAGATAACAGGTGTTTTTGATGAACCGCTTGTAGACTCTTTGCAAGCCTTCCAGGCGGAGAACGGCCTTAGCACGGGAATGCTCGACGATCCCACCAGAGAGTCTATACGCCGCCGCTTGGCCGAAAAAGCCGGGGAGCTTGATGAGCAGCTTCACTTTGCCTTAAATTTATTAAAAAGCCAGGCGGGTTCCTGAGAAGACCGCTTCTGCTGTTCGAGAGGAGAAAAACTGTGCAATTTTGGGTCAATATTTTTTTTCTGATGCTAAAAACCATGGCCTACTGCCTGGTTAATCCATATTTTTGGCTGGTTGTCCTTATTGTTATTATCCAGTACCGCAGAACGGTAAACCTGGAAAAGAAATTATTCGGCCATGCCGTCAATAACATCTGGCAATTTACCGTTTCTTCGGTATTGTATGGTATCCTCGGCGGCTTTTTCGGCAGCGTTCTCCTTTTGTTGCTGGGAATTTCACTGGACAGCGTTGGAATTGCCTACCTCTGGCCTGTGGCCATTTTTCTTTTTTTGTTTAATCCCCGGTTCTTATGTTTTGCCTATGCAGGAGGAATTGTTGCCGTCTTTTCACTTTTTCTCCGCGTTGTGCTGCCTGTTTATCCTGTGCTGGGTAAAAGCAAAATACTGACAGACGCTGCGAACATTCATCTTCCCAGCCTTCTGGCACTGATTGGAATTCTACATTTGACCGAATCTTTTTTAATTTACCTGAGCGGCCATCGCGGAGCAAGTCCGGTTTACCTGAAAACTTCAAGCGGGGAAGTTGTGGGGGGATACAGCCTGCAACGCTTCTGGCCGCTTCCTTTAATTGGCCTGTGGGCGCTGGCGGTGGCAGAAAACTCCCAGATGTTTGTGGGAGGAATTTCCATGCCCGAATGGTGGCCTCTCCTGGGTACAGTCATGAACGTAGGGGTGGATGAAAAGGTTATTTATTTTATGTTTCCCATTGTCGCCGGGCTGGGATATAGCGATATGGCTCTTTCCAGCGATCCGAGCACAAAGAGGATTAAAGCGGCAAAAAATTTGGCTATTTACAGCATTCTCCTTTCAGCGGCAGCAGTAGCCGCGGTCTATGTACCGGCCATAACTATTCTTGCAGCCCTTCTGGCCCCGCTGGGACATGAATATTTAATTCGCAAGGGAAACCGGGAAGAATACTCCCGCCCCCCTCTTTTCAGTGCCAATTGTGCAGCCGGACTGCAGATCCTGGCTGTGCTGCCCCATACTCCCGCGGAAAAAGCAGGGCTGCAGAACGGAGACAGCCTGTTGGAAATAAACGGCATAGAGATTAACTCTGAATTTGATTTTTGGAATGCCCTGCGCTTTAATAACCTTTTAATACTGAAAATTAAGCGGAAGGACATGATTATCAACGTTCCGCTGCAGGTGTCTTCTTCGTCTGCCTACAATTTTGGCGCAATCTTTGCTCCTGGGAAATATGCCGGAGCTTACGTGGAGATAAGCAAAGGGGCTCTTTGGGACAGATTTAAAAGGAGACGCTCCTAAAGCTCTTTGTTTTTCAGGTTTTTGCCCGGACCGGGCTTTTGTGATGCCCTTTTTTGCTGCGGACGGTATATCGCCGCGATTATTGGTAAAAATACCTGCAGAAAAGCAACATTGAATGAAAGAAAGGGCAGATGACTATGCAACCTGAAGAATTTAAACAAAAGGTGTCCCGGATCGTCAACAGCATTCGTCAGAATCGGTATAAGCTGGAGCAATATTTGATTACCATGCAATCACAGCAGCAGGTTATTTTGGACAGCCTGCAAAGGCTCATGGACGAACAATTGGCATTGCAGGGAAATATTACGGGAAGCCTCTCCCAATTTGAAGAAAAGGCGGGAACCGGTCAGGGGCTGCAGGGAATCTTTTATGGAAATCCCCTTTTAAAGAGCGAGATTATGCAAAAAAGAGTGGTTTTAGAGCAAAGCCTGCAACAAGCTTCGGGAAATGGGCTCGAAGGTGCAGTTCAATATACAGCAGGCCGGAAAGAGCATTCAGGATATCGGACGCTATGTTTCTCCGGAAATGATGCAGGCGGAAAGGGATGTGGAGGCTCTATTGGAGTTCCTGCCGGCAATTCGGGAAAGCGGTATTCTTGTGGAAAGTAAAGGCAACTAGAACAGAAAAGGATGGGAACGGGCCAAGCAAAAAAAACTACCGGCATATTACCGGTAGCAAATTTTTAGAAGATCCTAAGGTTTTAGTTTTTAAGTCATTAACTTACAGATACTATTAGAAAATTCTACCGGGTCGTCTACCGGTAACCCTTCAATAAGAAGCGCTTGATTATAGAGCAAATTGGTGTAAAAGGCCAGTTTTTCCCTATCTTCTGCAAATGCTTTCCTTATAGGTTCCATTACTTCATGGTTAACATTGATTTCCAGTATTTTCTTTGCTTTGATGTTCTTGCTGTAGGGCATGGCTTTCAGCACTTTTTCCATTTCAATTGTAACTTCGCCATCGCTGGACAGGCAGACGGCGTGATTTTTTAATCTTTTCGATGCCCTGACGTCAGTGACCCTATCGCCCAAAATTTCTTTCATCTGCTTAAACAGCTCATCATAATCTTCTTTTTCCCCGGAGGTTTTGTCTTCTTCCGTATCTATTCCCAGGTCGCCGCTGGAAACGGATTTAAATTCCTTATCTTTGTATGAACCCAGCATTTTTATGGCGAATTCATCGATATCATCGGTAAAGTAGAGAATCTCATATCCTTTATCCGTCACAAGCTCTGTTTGCGGCAGCTTCGCCAATCTTTCAATAGAATCGCCCGCGGCGTAGTAAATATATTTCTGCTCTTCAGGCATTCTGGAAACATACTCATTTAAAGTGACCATTTTTTTCTCCTTTGATGAATAAAAGAGCAGCAAATCTTTCAGTAAATCTTTATCAATGCCGAAATTGCTGTAAACGCCATATTTTAATTGGGGGCCAAAGGATTTATAAAAGGTTTCGTATTTATCCCGTTCATTTTTTAAAAGGTTTTCCAGCTCATTTTTAATTTTTGTGTTAATGTTTTTGGCGATCAGCTTCAACTGCCGGTCATGCTGCAGCATTTCCCTTGATATGTTGAGGGACAGATCCTCCGAATCAACCATACCTTTGATAAAGCTAAAATAATCCGGCAGCAAATCCGGGCATTTATTCATAATCAAGACACCGTTTGAATATAATTCCAGTCCTTTCTCGTACTCTTTTGTATAATAACCAAAAGGCGGTTTTTCCGGTATGAATAAAATGGCGTTATAGCTTACGGCACCGTCGACGCTGACATGAATGTGTTTGAGCGGCTTGTCAAAACCGTAGTGTTTTTCCGCATAAAAATTCTCATAGTCTTCCTGCTTCAGCTCGTTTTTATTCTTTTTCCAGATGGGAACCATGCTGTTAACGATTTCTTCCTCTTTGTATTCCTCGTACTCTTTGTCGCTGCCCTCTTTAAGCCTTCTTTTGGTTATATCCATTTTTATGGGGTATCTGATGAAATCGGAGTATTTTTTGATAATGGATCTTATTTTATACTCTTCAAGATAATCGTCAAAGTTTTCCTCTTCGGTATTTTCTTTAATTTTAAGGATAACATCTGTGCCGTATGACTCTTTTTCGCACGGTTCAATGGTGTAACCTTCGGAACCTGAAGACTTCCACATAAAGGCCTCATCGCTGCCGAAAGCCTTGCTGACTACAGTCACTGTGTCTGCGACCATAAATGCTGAATAGAACCCCACGCCGAACTGCCCGATAATATCATGCCCATCCTTGATTTCGTGTTCATTCTTAAAGGCCATGGACCCGCTTTTGGCTATTACGCCGAGGTTCTCGTCAAGCTCTTCCTTTGTCATGCCTATTCCCGTATCGGTAACTTTTAATATTCTGTTCTTTTTATCTATAATTACCTTAATGTAGTAATTATCCTTGTCAAAGGTCAAGGAATCGTCGGTCAACGTTTTATAATAAATTTTGTCGATGGCGTCGCTCGCATTGGATATAAGTTCTCTTAAAAAAATCTCTTTGTGAGTGTAAACGGAGTTAATCATTAAATCCAATAGCTTTTTTGACTCTGCTTGAAACTGTTTTTGGGCCAACCTTATCTCCCCCTTAAGTTGTATATTGCCGTTTATTGAAAAAACGAACCCGGTTTCACCGGGTCCGTTGAAAATGGTTGAAAATATTAAAATTATTCAATATCTATTTTTACGGAATGCTCACCTTTAACAATTTTGGGGACAATAATATTAAGTACCCCGTCTTGAAGCTTTGCCTTAATTCCTTCTGTTTTGGCATCAGCCAGGTAGATTGATCGCTTCATGGAGCTGAAGGTTCTTTCCCGGTGAAGGTAATTTTTATTTTCTTCGCTGATATTTTCTTCCCTGTTGACGGAAATGGTAAGCCTTCCTTCGTACATTTCAATGTTTACTTCTTCTTTTTTTACACCGGGAAGTTCCGCTTCAATAAGGTACTCCCTTTCGTTTTCCTGAACGTCTACTTTAAAAGTGCTTCCAATTCTGCTCCTTCTTGGCCATGTATCGTTAAAAAAGTCGTCAAGCATGTTGTAGAAGTCCTCAAAAACAGGCGGTCTGATGCTTAAGTTTCTGTTAAAGGGTACTAATCCAGCCATGATTAACAACTCCTTTACCGATTTTTTTGTTAGCACTCGAAGTAGGTGAGTGCTAATTATGGTATACCATATTTTTTCTTTTGTGTCAAGAAAGTTTTTTAACGTTATTAACGTTTGTTATTCATTCTTAGTTTGCAGGAATTAATGAAGGCCTTAAAAATGCTTTGCTGTTCAGCAGAGTGCTTAAACATCAGTTCTGGGTGCCACTGAACCCCCAGTACCCAGGAATGCAGCTCCGATTCCACGGCTTCAATGATCCCGTCGGGAGAGCAAGCCAGGGCAACTAATCCCTTCCCCAGTTTGTGGATGGCCTGGTGATGGAATGAGTTTACTTCAATGGTTTCTTTGCCGAGAATTAGCTTTAATTTTCCCTCCTTGATTTTCACATTGTGCACCGGTTCATCATTTGCCGTTTCCGGCCAGTGTTTGATCTGTTTGCCGCTCTGTTCCTTAATATCCTGAAGGAGCGTTCCCCCCAGGGCTAGATTGAGGAGCAGCGTTCCCCCGCAAATGGTAAGTATCGGTAGATCCCGCTGCAATGCCCTGCGCAGAAGGAACATTTTAAAATTGTCCTGGACGGGGCTTTCTGCCTCGCAGTTGAAGAGGATCCCGCTTAAACCGTCCAGGTAATAGTTTACAGTCGCCTCCTCGCCGGAAGGGATGAGCACGGGCGCTCCCCCTGCCTGGGAAACCGCGTCTGTATAAAACGCAGGTAAAAAATGGCAGTTTACTTGCTGCTTATCATAGTCAACTTCCTGTAAAGTGGCAGTTATGCCGATAAGTGGTTTCATGCCGCCCGGTCTCCGTTTTTAATATACTTTTTATTTTAACTGATTGTAAGCTATCATAGAAGTAATCCTTGTTGCAAGGAAGAAAGGGCTCTTGTAAAATTTTTTTAGAGCCGAAAAAAGGATAAGGGGTATTTGTTTTTTTATTTTTAAAAAACAGGTTAAGAATTGAAAAGAGGTGCCGGCTTGAAAAGAAGAGCAATTATTTTTGATCTTGACGGGACTCTCCTCGATACCCTGCAGGATTTAGGGGAGGCCATGAATGCCGTGCTAGATGAGCATAACTTTCCCGGACATCCTGTCAGCGATTACCGCTTTTTTGTTGGCGAGGGGATGGAAGACCTGGTGCGGAAGGTTCTGCCGGAACAGGAAAAGGGCAATGAAGCCCTGATCGAAAAAATGGTGGAAAAGATGCGGAAAGAATATTGCCGGCGCTGGTCCCGGCATAGCCGGCCATACCCCGGGGTGCCGGAAATGCTGGAGAGGTTGGAAGGCTGCGCCTTGCCCAAAGCTGTTTTATCCAATAAGCCGCACCATTTTGTGGAAGAGATGGTGAAAAAATTGCTTGGTACCTGGTCATTTGCCGTTGTGCAGGGAGCATTGCCGGGAATTCCGCTCAAGCCGGACCCGGCTGCTGCCCTGGAAATAGCCCGGGAGATGAAAATTCCGCCCGGGGAAATTATCCTTGCCGGAGATTCAGGTATTGACATGCAGACCGCTGAGTCCGCGGGGATGTACGGGGCCGGCGTGTTATGGGGCTTTCGCGATGCCGACGAGCTGCTGGCTGCCGGCGCGCGCACGCTCCTTTCCCATCCCCGGGAGCTTTTCGAGCTTTTCAAATAGCTTGCCCGGCTTTTGACTGGAAGGGTAGTTTTGTGATATAATTATTTGATAATAATTATCCTGCTTTGCAAAAATATGAATGCAGACAATTAAGAGGAAGGCGTTTGTTAAAATGAGCCAATCAGCCGGTATGACAGGCAATACGGAAAATGAGATCAGGAAGACTGAAGGCCGGTTTCAGCTCGTTTCCGAGTTCTCGCCCCAGGGGGATCAGCCCCAGGCTGTGGAAAAACTTGTCCGGGGCCTGCAACGGGGCTATAAGGACCAGGTTTTGCTGGGAGTGACCGGGTCGGGGAAAACGTTTACCATGGCCAAAGTTATTGAGCAGATGCAAAAGCCCACCCTGGTCATTGCTCCCAATAAAACCCTGGCTGCCCAGCTTTGCAGCGAATTTAAAGAATTTTTCCCGCACAATGCGGTGGAGTTTTTTATCAGCTACTATGATTATTACCAGCCTGAAGCATATATTCCCCAGTCAGACACCTATATTGAAAAGGATTCCTCTATAAACGAGGAGATTGACAAGCTCCGCCACTCGGCAACCAGCGCTCTTTTTGAACGCCGGGATGTAATTATCGTTGCCAGCGTTTCCTGTATTTACGGTCTGGGCTCCCCTATAGAATACAGGGAACAGGTTCTTTCCTTGCGGGTGGGTGCCGTGAAGAAAAGGGACGAAATTCTGCGCAAGCTGGTAGCCATACAGTACGAGCGCAACGATATGGACTTTCGCCGGGGGACGTTCCGGGTAAGGGGAGATGTTATTGAAATCTATCCCGCCTCCTTCACCGATGCGGCTATCCGTATAGAGCTCTTTGGAGACGAGATCGAGAGATTGCGGGAGATCGATGTCCTTACCGGCAGGGTACTGGGCGAGCGGTCCCATGTGGCTATTTTCCCTGCCTCCCACTATGTAACGGGCAAAGAGCGCCTGGCGGAAGCGATCCGGGATATTGAGCAGGAACTGGCAGAAAGGCTAAGGGAGTTACGCAGCCGGGACAAACTGCTGGAGGCCCAGCGCCTGGAACAGCGCACCCTCTATGATCTGGAAATGATGCTGGAGGTGGGGTACTGCAACGGGATTGAGAACTACTCCCGTCATTTGGACAGGCGTCCTCCGGGAAGCAGGCCTTATACCCTGCTGGATTATTTTCCCCGGGATTTTCTTCTTTTCATCGATGAATCCCATGTCAGCATTCCACAAATTCACGGCATGTATGGCGGCGATTTTTCGCGGAAAAGCACCCTTGTTGAACACGGCTTTCGCCTTCCTTCGGCACTGGATAACCGGCCGCTGCGTTTCGATGAATTTAGGAGCCTGGTTAATCAGGTCATTTATGTTTCGGCAACTCCGGGAAGTTTTGAACTGGAAAAAGCGCAGCAAGTTGTGGAACAGATTATCCGGCCTACGGGGCTTGTGGACCCCGAGGTAATCGTCCGGCCTGTAGACGGCCAGGTTGACGATCTATTCGGAGAAATCAAGAAAAGGGTTGCCCGCAATGAGCGGGTTCTGGTGACAACCCTTACCAAGCGCATGGCCGAAGACCTGACGGATTACTACCGGGAAATGGGGATCAAAGTTCGTTATATGCATTCTGACATCGATTCCCTGGAGCGGCTGGAAATCATTCGCGGCCTCAGGTTGGGAGAGTTTGACGTTTTAATCGGTATTAACCTTTTACGGGAGGGGCTTGATCTTCCCGAAGTTTCCCTGGTAGCTATCCTTGATGCTGACAAGGAAGGCTTCCTGCGCTCGGAACGTTCCCTTATCCAGACCATCGGGAGAGCTTCCCGGAACATTAACGGGCAGGTAATCATGTATGCCCGGGAGGTGACCCCTTCCATGGCTGCTGCCCTTAGGGAAACGGAGCGCCGCCGCAAGAAACAGCTCGCCTATAATGAGAGATACAATATTACGCCGCGGACTGTGCAAAAAGGTATCCGCGCGCCCCTGCAGGCAACTCAGGTGGCGGAGGAGCCCGCTTCCTATCTCAAGGTTACATCCGAAAAGGCCAGGGCTATGGGCAAAAAGGAACGGCAACGCTTGATACGGGATCTGGAGAAGGAAATGAAGGAGGCAGCCCGGGAATTGAACTTTGAACGCGCGGCTGAAATCCGGGATGTCATTTTTGAGATTCGGGCCATGGGCAAAAAATGGGCTCCTTCCCCTCTGCGGGAGGCCCAGCAAGTACAGGACGGGTAACAATGGAGAAAAAAATAATTATTAAAGGTGCCAGGGAACACAATCTGAAAAATATTGATGTGGAGATCCCGCGCGACAAGCTGATCGTTTTCACAGGCTTGAGCGGTTCAGGAAAGTCATCCCTTGCCTTTGATACCATTTATGCGGAAGGGCAGCGACGCTATGTGGAATCCCTTTCCGCGTATGCCCGGCAGTTTCTGGGGCAGATGGAAAAACCGGATGTAGATTTTATCGAAGGCCTTTCCCCTGCTGTTTCCATTGATCAAAAGGGCACGTCGCGCAATCCCCGTTCCACGGTGGGGACAGTGACGGAAATATATGACTACCTGCGGCTTTTGTATGCCCGCATTGGAAAACCGCACTGCCCTTATTGTAAGGAGGCTATCTCCGGACAAACGGTGCAGCAAATGGTGGATACCATCCTGCAATATCCCGAAGGGACGCGGCTTTTGGTGATGGCTCCGCTGGTGCGCGGGCGCAAGGGCGAATACGCGGTTCTTCTCGATGAGCTGCGCAAAAAGGGCTATGTTCGGGTGCGCGTTGACGGGGAAATGAGGGAACTTGACGAGGAGATCAGCCTTGATAAAAACCGGAAGCACAACCTGGAGGTTATCGTTGATCGCCTCGTAGTACGGGAAAAGATAGCATCCCGCCTGGCCGATTCCCTGGAAACGGCCCTGGATCTGGGCGACGGGCTGGTGATCGTCAAAGAGCAGGAAGGAGAGGAGATGCTTTTCAGCAGTTCTTTTTCCTGTCTGCACTGCGGGTTCAGCTTTGAAGAAATTTCTCCGCGCCTGTTTTCTTTTAACAGCCCGTACGGAGCCTGCCCCCATTGCGGAGGACTCGGTGCGACCATGGAATTTGACCCGGAGCTGGTCGTACCCAATCCGGAACTTTCCATTTCCGAAGGGGCTATTCATCCGTGGGGGGGGAATCAAAACGGATACTACAGGCAATTTTTAGAGGCTTTTGCCGAGACTTTTAACCTGGATCTTAACAAGCCTTTCCAAGCGTACAGTGAAGAAGAAAAGGAACTTCTTTTCTACGGTTCTCCCCAGCAGGTTGACTTTCGCTACAAGGTCCTTTCCCGGGGCAGGATAAGGCACTACAAGCGCGCTTTCCCGGGAATTTTAAATATTCTGGCAGAAAGATACAGGGAATCGGAAAGCGATGAAGTAAGGGCAATTATGGCCAGGTATATGCGCAGCAAATCCTGTCCCGTCTGCCGCGGGACCAGATTAAAAGAGGCAAGCCTGGCGGTTACCGTCGGAGGAATGAATATTGCCCAGTTAACGGCTCTTACCGTTAAGGATGTCCAGGATTTCCTTGCCCGCCTTTCTTTATCGGAAAAAGATGCTTATATTGCACGGCAGGTCATGAAAGAGATCTCTGCCCGCCTGGGCTTTCTCATCGACGTGGGCCTGGGGTACCTGACTCTGGACCGCACAGCCACGACCCTTTCAGGAGGGGAAGCCCAGCGCATCCGGCTGGCAACTCAGATAGGTTCCGGCCTGACAGGGGTTATTTATATTCTGGATGAGCCCAGCATCGGCCTGCATCAAAGGGATAACGCCCGCCTGCTGCAGACCCTGTTTAAAATGAGGGACCTGGGCAATACCGTTATTGTGGTGGAGCACGACGAAGACACGATTCGCAGCGCGGATTTTATTGTGGACATGGGTCCGGGCGCGGGGGAGATGGGCGGGCATGTTGTTGCTGCCGGCCCTTTGGAGACAATTATCGGCAATCCCCGTTCCATTACCGGGGATTATCTTGCCGGCCGGCGTTCCATACCCCTTCCGGATCAGCGGCGGCCTCTTCCGGAAAAAAAATGGCTTCAGATCCGGGGAGCAAGGGCCAACAATCTCAAAAATCTGGATGTGGCTTTTCCCCTGGGAGTCTTTACCTGTGTAACGGGCGTTTCAGGTTCGGGAAAGAGCACCCTTGTTAATGAAATCCTCGCCCGTGCGCTGGCACAAAAGCTGCACCGCTCCAGGGAACCGGTGGGAGAGTACCGGGAGATCCTGGGGATCGAGTATCTTGATAAAGTTATTGAGATTGACCAGTCGCCTATCGGGCGGACTCCCCGCTCCAATCCGGCAACCTATACCGGCGTTTTTAACGACATCAGGGAGCTTTTTGCCCAGACAACGGAGTCCAAGATGAGGGGGTATAAGGCCGGGCGCTTTAGCTTTAACGTCAAGGGCGGGCGTTGCGAAGCCTGCCGGGGGGACGGCATCATCCGCATTGAGATGCATTTTCTCCCCGATGTTTATGTTCCCTGTGAGGTCTGCAAGGGGCAGCGCTATAACAGGGAAACCCTTGAAGTAACTTTTAAGGGGAAAAATATCAGCCAGGTGCTGAATATGAGCGTGCAGGAGGCACTGGATTTTTTTTCCGCCATCCCGCGGGTGCAGAGAAAATTGCAGACCCTTGCGGATGTGGGACTTGGTTATATGCGCGTCGGGCAGCCGGCCACAACCCTTTCCGGCGGCGAAGCCCAGCGGGTCAAACTTGCTGCGGAGCTGTCCCGGCGCAGCAACGGTAAAACATTGTATATCCTGGACGAGCCGACCACCGGACTGCACATTGACGATATTAAAAAACTCCTTTCCATTCTGGAACGCCTGGTGGACAACGGAGATACGGTGGTGGTCATCGAGCATAATCTCGATGTAATCAAGAGGGCTGACTATATCATTGATCTTGGTCCCGAAGGAGGGGATGCAGGCGGTGAAATAGTCGCCCAGGGGACGCCGGAAGAGGTTGCCTGTGTGGAAGCCTCTTTTACCGGCCGTTTTCTGAGAAAAGTGCTGCAGGGAAGAGTGCCCAGTGGATGTTGAACTAAGAACAAAACTGAAGGAAAAATTGGCCCGGTTGCCCCATAGCTCCGGGGTCTACCTTTTCCGGGATGAAGAGGGTACTGTTATTTATGTGGGCAAAGCGGTTGATCTGCGCCAGCGCGTGCGCTCTTATTTTCAAAATCCCGCCTCTGTTTCTCCGCGCATAAGATTGATGGCGGAAAAGATTGCCGATCTTTTTTATATTATTACCGATTCGGAAGAAGAGGCCTTTATACTGGAGTCCAATCTTATCAAAGAATATTCCCCCCGCTACAATATTCAGTTCAAGGACGATAAAAACTATCCCTACCTGTGCCTTACCTTGGACGAACCCTATCCCAGGCTGATCGTTGCCCGTCGTCCCGAGAGGAAGAAGGCTAAATATTTTGGCCCTTACAGCAATGCCGGTGCTGTAAGGGAAACAATGCGCCTTATTAAAAAAATCTTTCCCCTGCGCAGTTGCAAACAGGAGTTAAAGGAAGGGGAAGCAAAAGGGCGTCCCTGCCTCAACTGGCAGATTAAACGTTGCCTGGCCCCCTGCAGGGGAGAGTTGCCCAGGGAAGAATATCTGGCGGTTGTGGAGCAGGTTGTTCTCTTTCTGGAAGGGAGGCAGCAGGCCTTATTAAAAAAAGTGGAGCGCGAGATGCGCGCTGCCTCCGACGCCCTGGATTTTGAGAAGGCTGCCCGCCTTCGGGACCAGTACTTTTCCCTGCAAAAGGTAATGGAACGGCAAAAAGCCGTTGCCGGCGATTCCCGGGACAGGGATGCCATTGCCCTGGTCTCCAGGCCGTGGGGCTTCTCGGTGGGGGTCTTTAAAGTGCGCGGCGGCAAGCTGGTGGGTGCGGAAAACTTTTCTTCCCGGGAGACGGAGGGTATGGAACCTGAAACGGTGATGAAAGAATTTATCCGGCATTTTTATGGGGGGGCATCTTTTATCCCGGGAGAAATCATTCTTTCCCACCTTCCGGAGGATTCCGGGCTCCTGGAAGCGTGGCTTAGAAAGATAAAAGGCCGCGGCCGGGTGGTCATCAAAGTGCCCCGGCGGGGGGAGAAAAAGGCCCTTCTGGAGTTGTTGAAAAAAAACGCGCTGCAGCACGGAGAGCAGGAAGAAGAGAAAGTTGAGCAGGAGCAGCTCGCGCTGAAAGAGTTGGCCAGGATTTTGGGCTTGCCGGGACCCCCGGAAAGAATTGAAGGCTATGATATTTCCCATTTTGCCGGAAGGGAAACGGTTGGCTCAATGGTGGTTTTCCTGCAGGGGAAGCCCTGGAAAGAGGGGTACAGGCGTTTTAAAATTAGAGAGGGGAAAGCAGCGGATGATTATGGGGCCCTGGCAGAAATGCTGGAGCGCCGGTTTCGCCATAACAAAACTCCCCTTCCCTCCCTTGTGCTCATCGACGGCGGCCGCGGCCAGCTTTCTGTTGGGCAGAGGGTCCTGCAGGAAAAGGGCCTGGCAGATGTTCCCCTGGCCGCGCTGGCCAAAGAGGAGGAAATGCTCTTTCTGCCCGGGGAAAAGGCCCCGCTGCGCCTGCCCGGTTCCCACCCGGCCCTTAAGCTCCTGCAGCAGGTACGGGACGAGGCGCACCGTTTTGCTATTTCGCTGAGCCGGGACTTGCAAGTTAAGAGCAGTCTCGGTTCGTTCCTGGAAAGCGTGCCGGGGATAGGGCCGGCGCGCAGGAAGGCCTTGCTGGAGCATTTTGAAGGCTTGGAGGCGTTAAAGGAAGCCTCCCTGGAGGAGATAAAGGCTGTAGAAGGGATCAGCGCTAACGTCGCAGAGAGCCTGTACCGGAAGCTTCGCGAATGAAGCAGAAGAACCGTCCCCATGCTTCACCTTGACATCAGCTCTTTTTCTTTGTAAGCTTATAGTAGCTTATAATGTTCTGCGATGAGGAAAAAAGATGAAGTATAAACTGTTGGCCCTTGATCTCGACGATACTTTGCTTAATGAGCAGTATAAAATTTCTGACCGCAACATTAAAGCCCTGAAAGAAGCTGCATCAAAGGGGATTGAGATAACCATAGCCACCGGGCGCATGTTTAGGTCCGCTCTTCCTTACGCCAGGGAACTGGGGATTACCATGCCTCTTATTACCTATCACGGGGCATTGATAAAGGAAACCACAGGGGAAAAAAGAGTTCTCAGGCAGTGGGGCGTCCCGTATGAATTGGCATTGGAAATTCTTCGTTTTGCAGAAACTGAAGGTTTTCATATAAATATTTATCTGGATGATAATCTTTATGTAAAGGAGGAGAATGAAAATTCCCGTTATTATCAGAGTATAGCTTCCATTCCTTTGGAAACTGTAGGGGATCTGGCCGGCTATCTGGAGAGGGTTGGCAAGGAGCCAACAAAACTGACGGTAATCAACCGCGAGGGGCGGCTCCCAGAGCTGCAAAAATTTCTCCAGGGAAAATATTCCTCCGAACTTTCTGTTGTGCAGTCACGTCCTTTTTTCCTGGAAATCACGCACCGGGAAGCCACAAAAGGTCGTGCCCTGAAATTCCTGGCGGAAAGGAAAAACCTGTCCCCCAGCCAGGTCATCGCCATGGGGGACAGTTATAACGATATTGATATGCTGCAGTATGCAGGGATGGGTGTAGCCATGGGCAACGCTCCGCCGGATGTTCAGAAGGCGGCCGATTTTGTTGCCGCAGCCAGCAGCGAAGATGGGGTAGCACTTTTCCTCGAGAAATACATTCTTTAAAGATGGCTTCTACCTTTCTGGTTTTTCTGAAAATTCATTGACTTGTGGAGGGGGTTATGCAAAAAATTAAGCTCGTTGCTGATCTCCACATTCATACTATTGCCAGTGGACATGCCTACAGCACCTATGCCGAGATAGTAAAAGCAGCCGCGAAGAAAGGGCTGCAGGCGGTTGCCCTGACTGACCACGGACCTGCCACTCCCGGAGGCCCTTACCGCTCTTACTTCCAAAACTTGACCATTTTGCCGGAAAGGGAAAGAAACGTGGAAATACTGCGGGGTATTGAAGCGAACATTATTGATCGGGACGGCACCCTCGATCTGCCGGAGGACTATCTGCAAATGCTCGATCTGGTCTGGGCAGGGTTTCATGTGGCCTGTCTGCAGCCGGCCGGCAAGAGTATCAATACGGAAACAATTCTTAATGCCCTGGCCAACCCTTATGTGGACGGCATAGTTCATCCGGGAAACCCGGATTTTGCCATCGATGAAGAGACAGTGGTGCGGGAGGCTGTAAAAAGAGGAAAGATTCTTGAAATTAATAACAGCTCTTTTACTATGCGCAGGGGAAGTATGGGCGGCTGCCTGGAGATTGCCCGCGCCATACGGCGGTTTGACGGGATTGTCGCCCTGAACAGCGGTGCCCATGTTGCTGCAAATGTGGGGGAGTTTGACAGGGCTTTAAAACTGATAGATGAGGTAGGTATTTCTTCGGAAAGGATTTTGAATGCCGATTTGGGGATGTTAAAGGCATTTTTAAAAAGCCGCGGAAAAAGGCGTTTCCAAATTAAAGGAGCCTAATTTTTAGGAGAGTAGGTATTGATGATGCGGAAGAGTAGATTTGTTTTAATCACAGGCTTTTCCGGCGCCGGAAAGAGCGAGGCTTTACATAGCTTCGAGGATCTGGGGTTCTTCTCCATGGATAACCTTCCGCCGGCGTTGATACCTAAATTTGCTGAATTATGTGTCCAGTCCGAGGGAAAGATCAGCCGTGTTGCGCTGGTTTGCGATATCAGGGGCGGGGAGCTTTTCAGCGGACTTTTTGAAGCTCTGGGCCGCCTGGAAGAAATGGGCTTTAACTATGAAATTCTTTTTTTGGAAGCAACTGAAGAAGTCTTGATACGGCGTTTTAAAGAAACGCGGCGGCGCCACCCCCTGGCGGAAAAGGGGACTATTGTCGAGGCGATAAGGGAGGAGAGAGCCCTTCTTGAAGATATCCGCGGCAAGGCTGATATGATTGTGGATACATCAGATTTGGCCCCGGCGGAGCTGAAAGAAAAAATTAACAGGCTTTATGCCCCGGAATCATGGGAAAAAACCATCCTCGTAACCCTGATATCTTTTGGCTATAAATACGGGCTGCCCCTTGATGCCGACCTGGTCTTCGATGTACGTTTCCTTCCCAACCCGTATTATGTGGATTCCCTCCGCTCATTAGACGGAAATGATTCCCGTGTTCAGAAATACCTCTGGAAATGGGTAATCACTCACCGCTTTTTTCAGAAACTGGAAGATTTGGTGACTTTTTTGCTTCCCTGCTATGTGAAAGAGGGAAAACCTCAGCTTGCCATTGCTATTGGCTGCACCGGAGGAAAACACCGTTCAGTAGCCCTTGCCAATGAACTGGCCCGTACACTGGATGAAAAAAAATATAAAGTCCGCATCGAACACCGCGATCTTAAAAAAGCATAGTAACTGCAAATCCAGTTTTCCGAATACCTTGTAGTAGGGGAGTGAGCCTGAATGCTTTCTTTTGCCCTGCAGGTTAAAAACGAACTGGCCCGCAGTCCGTTGGCAAAGCGCTGTTGCTCTATGGCAGAAATAAAGGCGTTTATACAGGCAAACGGTTTTCTGGTAATTGGGGAAAATGCCCGAAAAATTCTTATTCCAACGGAATATGCCCCCATAGCCCGTCGACTTTTCAAGCTGTTTAAGCATGCTTTTAAAATAACCCCGGATATTCTAATCTGCCGTAAAAACCGTCTGCAGAAAAAAAACAGCTTTCTTATCCAGGTGTCCGGGGAAGGTGATCTGTCCAAAATATTTCAGGAGCTAAGTTTCCCTTTTTTTGCCGGCGGCGGAAGTAATACTGAATTTGTAGAAAAAAAAGTATTAGAGGATGTTTGCTGCCGCAGGGCCTATCTGCGCGGTCTTTTTCTTGCTGGAGGTTCTTTGACCAATCCTGAAAGGGAATATCATCTGGAAATAGTGGTTCCCTATGAATCTTATGCAGAAGAGATTGTCCGGATGCTCAGTAACTTTAGTCTGAAGATTCGTTATTTTAGGCGCAAAGGCGATTTTGTCCTGTATTTAAAAGATGGAGAGAAGATTGGGGATTTCTTGAGAATTGTTGCTGCGCACAGCGGCCTCTTAAACTTTGAAAATATTCGCGTGGTCAAAGGTGTCCGCAATCAAATCAACAGGCTGGTCAATTGCGAGACAGCAAATCTGACAAAAACAATTTTTGCTTCTCAGGACCAGATCCAAAATATTCGCCTTATTCAGGAGACAATAGGCCTGGAAAATATTCCGCCATCCCTGCGGGAGGTTGCAGAGTTGCGTTTATCTTATCCTGAGGCAACCTTGAAAGAGCTTGGTGATCTGGCTGAGCCTGCGCTGACCAAGTCCAGCATTAACCATCGTTTGCGCAGGTTAAACGCTCTTGCCCTGAAAATCAAAGATCGAAAGCAGGGCAACTTGCCATATGCGGGAAGGAATTTTTAAGATTTTGTTTAAATAAATAATTAGAGGTGGGGGGGTAAAGCAAAGGATGACAATTAATTTCGAGTTAATTGTTGAACAGACACAGAAACTTGTTATGACTCCGGCTCTTCAGCAGGCCATTACCCTTTTGCAATTCTCAACACCTGAACTTCAAGATTTTATTCAGAATGAAATAATTAACAATCCTCTTCTGGATACCCAGGATCCTGAACACGATCCGGAGCGGGAAAAAGAAATAAAAAGCGATGAAAACAGAATTGAAGATGTTTTTTTTTCCAGAGACAGCTCTTTTGATTGGAGCGATTATTTCAGCGAAGAGGCTGTTTTTCATCGTGAAAGGAAAACCGCGGTCAGGACAGAGCAGGAGTCCTTTCCAATTGATCTGTACAATTTTAATGATAAAAACTTGGCTGAGCATTTGCTTTTTCAATTGCAAATTTGCACCCTTGATAAAAAGCGTTTTGCCATTGGAGAATATTTAATCGGCAATCTTGATTCCTATGGTTATCTCCGGGGGGAAATCAGCGACCATGCCCGGTATCTTCAGGTATCTGAAGAAGAGATTTTAGATACGCTCAAAATTATTCAGACTTTCGAGCCGCCGGGAGTAGGTGCCAGAAACCTGGTAGAATGCCTTCTCATCCAAATGGAAGCCCGTCCCGATACTCCTCCCCTGGCTAAAACACTGGTGCAAAAATATTTAACAGAGATAGCAGGGGGAAAATACCGCCTTATTTGCCGGGAAATGGGTATTTCATTAAAGGAACTCCAGACGCTGCTCGATTTTATCCGCACTCTAAATCCAAAGCCGGGAGCCTATCTGGGCGGGGCGGAAAAGGTAAGGTACATTGTTCCCGATGTCCTGGTAGAAAAGATAGATGGAGAGTATTTTATTACCATTAATGATAATATTCCCAATCTCTGCATAAATCCATTTTACCGCAATCTCTTTATGCACAGCGGCGAAGAAAGCGTACAGGGCTTTATTAAAAAACGCCTTGACAGCGCCCTGTGGTTAATGAGGAGTATTGAACAGAGGCGAGTTACGCTTTACAAGGTAACCCAGGAAATTGTTCGCATTCAGAAGCCTTTCTTGGAACACGGTATTCATTATTTAAAACCCTTGACCCTTAAAGAAGTCGCCGATTTTCTGGGAATGCATGAATCCACTGTTTGCCGGGCAACGGCCAACAAATATGTACAGACTCCCCGGGGACTTTTCCCTTTAAAATTCTTCTTTTCCGTCGGACTCTGCGATGTAGGGGGAAGCGTCCGCTCTGTGCGGAGCATTAAGTCATACCTCAAAGAGTTAATTCAGAACGAAAATCCGTCTTCTCCGTACAGCGACCAGGAAATTGAATCCCTGCTTAAAAAGGAGGGGATCAGCGTTTCCCGGAGAACGATTACAAAGTACCGTAAAGAAATGGGTATTCCTCCTTCTTTTAAAAGGCGGCGGGTTTAACAGCGCAATGGCAAGCCCGCTTGTTTAAACAAAGGAATAATAATTTTCTTTCCTGAAAAGCTGAGCTTTGAAGGGAAAAATGGGTCTAAAAAGGACCATGCGGGACTTTTTTAGACCCATTTTTAATTGTATAATAAGAGCAAGGAGCTGTGAAGTTATGATGCTGGAACTTCAAAAAGACTATTTAAAGCGTATTGTTCCGGAGCTTCCGGAACTGCTTGTCAAACGCTATCTGTTATTAAGAAAGGTATATTATTCTGCTCCTATAGGTCGCCGCACCCTGGCGGCCTATTTTCACTCCGGGGAAAAGGTTTTGCGGAAAGAAGTCGATCTCTTGCGGGAACAGGGGCTGCTGAGGGTGGAGAAGCGGGGTATTTCCCTTACTCAGTCCGGAATAGATCTAGTTACGGCTATTACCCCTTATTTAAAATCGCTGCTGGGTTTAACCTCGCTGGAAGAGAAGCTTCTTGAAATATTAAAAGTAAAAAGAGTTCTGGTAGTTCCAGGCAATTTAGAAGATGACGAGGTTGTCCTTCTGGAGATGGGCAGGGCGGCTGCCAAGATCCTGAGGGAATGCCTTACGCCGGAAATGATTCTGGCGGTTTCAGGGGGAACTTCTTGCGCAGCTGTTGCCGATATGCTTTCTGAAGGGCCGGCACCCCCGGGAATTGAAGTGGTTCCGGCCAGGGGAGGGCTCGGGGAGGTGGTTGATTATCAAGCCAACATTATTGCAGCCAGGGTGGCGAAAAAATTAAGAGCGCGCTACCGTTTGCTTCACCTTCCGGATTCCCTGGGAGAGGAAGCGCTGCAGATAGTTTTGAAAAACGAAAAGATTAAAGAAATACTTGAGATGATTAATTCGGCAAAAGTTTTACTTCACGGAATCGGTATTGCGGATGAGATGGCCCGCTGCAGGAACGCAACCCCCGAAGAAATAAAAAAATTGGTTAATAAAGGGGCTGTGGGAGAAGTTTTTGGGCTGTTTTTTAACGCCAAGGGAGAAGTTGTCGGCAGTATTCCGGGGCTGGGGCTTTACCTGGACGATTTGAACAAGCATGTTCATCATGTCATTGTTGTTGCCGGAGGCCGGAGAAAGGCCGAGGCCATTGTCGCGGTCGCGGGGAACCGTGCCCGCAACCAGTTGGTGCTTGACGAGGGGGCTGCCAGGAGGATTCTGGAAATTGCCGGGGAGAGCGCAACCGATGAATATCTTGAGAGATAAGGTAAATTCAGTTTGAAAGTTCCAAAGTTAAATTTTTAAGTATAAGAAGTAATAAAAGAAGAATATTAAGGAGGCGGAACGTTATGGCGGTGAAAGTGGGTATTAATGGTTTCGGAAGGGTGGCAAAAGCTTGTCTCAGGGCTTCTTTGCAGCATCCGGAAGTAGAGGTCGTGGCGGTAAACAGCATTCGCGATCCTAAGCTATTGGCCCACCTGCTCAAGTATGATACCGTGTACGGTACCCTGGAGGCAGAAGTAGAGGCAAAGGGGCAAAGCTTAATAGTTGATGGGCGGGAAATCAAGATTCTGGCCCAAAGAGACCCGGCTCTCCTGAATTGGTCGGATGTTGGCGCGGATATTGTTTTGGAAGCTACCGGCGCTTTTAACCAGCTGGAAAAAGCGGAGGTTCACTTAAAGGGAGGGGCTAAGCGGGTTGTCATTACTGCTCCTGTTAAAGGGGACGGACTGACCGTTGTCATGGGGGTCAATGAGAGCGACTACGATCCCGCTAAGCATTATGTGGTTTCCAATGCCTCTTGTACAACAAATTGCCTGGCCGTAGTGGCGAAAGTTTTGCATGAAAGGATGGGGATTAAACGCGGCCTGATGACGACGATTCATGCTTATACCAACGATCAAAGAATCTTGGATATTACCCACAATGATTTTCGACGGGCCAGGGCAGCAGCAGTCTCCATGATCCCAACTACCACAGGCGCGGCGCGCAATGTGGGGCTGGTTTTGCCTGAACTCCAGGGGAAAATTAACGGTACAGCCGTCCGGGTGCCCACATTTACCGTTTCTCTTGTGGACCTGGTGGCGGAACTGGAGAAGAGCGCAACAGCGGAGGAGATTAATGCTGCCTTTGAGGAAGCTTCCCAGGGTGAGCTGAAGGGATACCTGGGTATTACTTTTGAACCGCTTGTTTCCATTGATTTTAAGCAGAATAGTTGTTCCGGCGTGGTTGACGCCCTTTCAACGATGGTATTGGAAGAGAAGATGGTTAAAGTGCTGGCGTGGTACGATAATGAGTGGGGATACTGCGTAAGAGTACTCGATTTGGCTGCCTATATTGCCGGCAAAGGTCTCTAGACCCGATAACCTTTTAAACAGAGGAGTGGAATGATACCTTGTCCAAGCTGACTGTTAAAGATGTTCCTGTGGAAGGGAAGAGGGTTTTTCTGCGAGTAGATTTTAATGTACCTCTTTCCCCTGAGGGGAAGGTGCTGGATGATTTTAAAATCCGCGCCTCCCTTCCCACCATTAACTATCTTTTGGAAAAAAATGCCCGTCTGATCCTGGCCTCCCATCTGGGACGGCCTAAAGGAAAAGTGGTCGAAGATCTCCGTATGGCTCCGGTAGCCGGGGAGCTTTCCCGGCTACTGGGCCGAGAAGTGCTTACAGTCCGGGAAGTTGTGGGAGCTGAAGCAGAAAAAGCAGTACAAAGCCTCTCCCCAGGCGGAGTACTTCTTCTGGAAAACCTGCGTTTTGAACCCGGGGAAGAAAAAAACGATCCTGCCCTGGCGGAGGCTTTTTCCCGCATGGCCGATCTTTTTGTCAACGATGCCTTTGGAACGGCTCACAGAGCCCATGCCTCCAACTGCGGAATTTCCTCCTTTTTGCCGGCAGTGGCCGGCTTGTTGATGGACAGAGAGCTTCTCTACCTTTCGAAAAGCCGGGAAAACCCCGAACGCCCGTTGACAGCCATCCTGGGGGGAAAAAAGGTTGCCGATAAAATCGGCGTGATACGCTTTTTTATGGAACAGGCCGATTATCTTCTTCTGGGAGGGGCAATGGCCAACACATTTTTACGGGCACGGGGCTTTTCTTTGGGCAATTCCCTCTACGAAGAAGATAAGCTGGCTGTAGCCGAAGAGATCCTGCAGGGCGCGGACAGCAGCAGGGCAAAGATAATTATTCCCGTAGATGTAACCGTTACGGAAGAACTCCGTCGCGGAGCCCCTTTTAAAGTGGTGAAAGCGGAAGAGATTCCGGAAGGATGGAGCGCTGTGGATCTTGGCCCGGAAACAATTAAGATTTTTAAAGATGCCATCGCTGCTTCTAAAATGGTGATCTGGAACGGGCCCCTGGGGGCTTACGAGTTTCCGCCTTTTAACAGGGGGACTCAAGAGGTCGCTGAAGCTGTCGCCAACTCAGGTGCCCAGTCTATTATCGGCGGTGGAGATATCGTGGCAGCCCTGCAGGATCTGGGGCTTGCCGAAAAGTTTACCCACTTGTCTACCGGAGGCGGTGCTGTCCTTGAATACTGGGAAGGAAAAGTTCTTCCCGGCCTAGATGCTCTCCGGGAAAAAGCGAACTGACCCGCTACTGCGGAAGGAGTATCCGAACTATGAGAATTCCGATGGTTATTGCGAACTGGAAGATGTATAAGACTGTGTCGGAAGCTGTAGATTTTTTTAACCGTTTTTCTAATGAGGTTGAAGACATCAGCGGTGTGGAGACGGTCATCTGCCCTCCTTTTGTATCCCTGGCTGATTTATCCCGTCTCTTGACAAACACCTCCCTGATCCTGGGCGCTCAGAATATGCATTGGGAGAAGGAAGGTGCTTATACGGGTGAAATTTCTCCTTTAATGCTGCGCGAACTGGGGGTAAAATATGTAATTATCGGCCATTCCGAGCGGAGGAATTTTTTCGGAGAAAGCGACAGGGTAGTCCGCAAAAAGGTAGAGTCCGCTTTTGCCTACGGCCTTTTCCCCATCCTCTGCATCGGAGAGAACTGGGAACAGTTTAATAATGGAGAAACGCAACAAGTTTTAAAGGAGCAGCTCTTTTCAGCCTTGGAAGAACTTAATCCGGGCCGGGAGATGATGTCCAGGCTGGTGGTTGCTTATGAGCCGGTCTGGGCTATCGGGACAGGGACTCCGGCTACCGGGGAGGCGGCTTCCAAAGTTGCGGGGTACATCCGGGAATTGTTAAGGAAACTGTGGGGCGAGGCGGCGGAGGAAATCCGCATACTTTACGGGGGAAGCGTTAACCCCGGCAATATCCTGGAGTTTACCGGAAAACCGGATATTGACGGCGCTCTGATCGGTGGAAGCAGCCTGAAAGAAAAGCTTTTGGCAGAAATGGCCCGGGCTGTTTTTCATGAAAGGAGAGGATAAAGGGTGCCCGGCCGGGGAGACAATTTGTTGGTGCTGATTATTATGGATGGTTGGGGTTTAAGGGAGGAAAGTTACGGGAATGCCGTAAAGCTGGCCCGAACCCCTAATATGGACTATTATATGCGCACATATCCGTGTACCCGTCTTGCCGCCAGCGGTGAAGCAGTAGGCTTGCCCGGTGACCAGATGGGGAATTCCGAGGTCGGGCATTTAAACCTTGGTGCCGGGAGAATTGTTTACCAGGATATTCAGCGGATCAACAGGGCCATTGATGACGGAAGTTTTTTTGCCAATAGTACTCTGCTGGAGGCAATGTTGAGGGTTAGGGAGAAGGACTCCTCCCTACATCTAATGGGGCTCCTTTCCGATGGGGGAGTCCACAGCCACAATACCCATCTTTATGCCCTTTTAAAACTGGCCCAAAGGTGCGGGCTGCGCAAGGTCTTTGTACACGCCATCCTGGACGGGAGAGATACTCCCCCGTCCAGCGCAGCCGCTTACCTCCGCGAGCTGGAGCAGGAGATCGCACGTTTGGGAATCGGGAAAGTGGCCAGCATCGCGGGGCGTTACTGGACGATGGATCGGGATCGCCGCTGGGAGAGAACAGAAAAAGCTTACTTTTCTTATACACAAGGCCGTGGAAGACGGGCCTCCAGCAGTTTGGCGGCACTGGAGAAAGCCTACGGGGAAGGAGAGACCGATGAATTTGTTTTGCCGACGGTGATTACCGGCGTGCCGGATAGCCCTCCGGTTACAATCCAAACGGAAGATGCGCTCATCTTTTTTAATTTTCGCGCCGACAGGGCCCGCCAGATCAGCAGGGCTTTTGTGGAAAAGGAATTTGAAGGTTTTGGCCGGGGAAAACATCCGCCCTTTCCGTTTTTTGTTTCCATGACGGAATATGATCCCCATTTAAAGGTGCCGGTAGCTTTTGCTCCCGAATATTTAACGGACACCCTCGGAGAAACAATTGCCGCCGCCGGCCTCAGGCAGCTTCGCATTGCGGAAACGGAAAAGTACGCACATGTTACTTACTTTTTTAACGGGGGAGTGGAGAAGGTTTTTCCGGGGGAGCAGAGAATTCTGGTCCCATCGCCTGATGTGGCCACGTACGATTTAAAACCGGAGATGAGCGCGCCGGAGGTAACAAGTGAAACGCTCAGGGCCTTAGATGAGGGGCAGGTGGGTTTTATTGTTCTTAACTATGCAAATGCTGATATGGTGGGGCATACAGGCAAATTTGAAAAGGCTGTCCGGGCAGTGGAAGCGGTTGATTACGAGATCGGCATTATCGTGGAAGAGGTGTGCAGGAAAAAAGGTATTGTCCTAATTACTTCAGACCATGGCAATGCGGAAATGATGATTGCAGAGGACGGCTCTCCCCATACAGCCCATACCAACAACGATACGCCTTTTATTCTCATCGCCCCGGACAAAGATTACCGGTTGCCCGCGCGGGGAAAGCTTTGCGATGTGGCACCAACTATTCTAAAGCTTTTTAACATCCCTGTTCCGCAAAAAATGAACGGTTTATCTTTAATATAAGGCGAGGTGTAAAAATGAGTACTTTGATTCAAGCTGTTCATGGAAGGGAAGTGTTGGATTCCAGAGGGAACCCCACGGTGGAAGTTGACGTAATTCTGGAGTGCGGTGCCATTGGTCGTGCAGGCATCCCTTCCGGGGCCTCGACGGGGACTTTTGAGGCTGTCGAATTAAGGGATAAAGACAAAAAGCGCTATCTGGGCAAAGGAGTTTTAACTGCCGTCCAAAATGTTAAGGAAAAAATTGCTCCCGCTCTCAAAGGAAAAGATGCCCTGGAGCAGGGAGAGATCGATGCTATTATGCTTGATCTTGACGGAACGGAGAATAAAGCCCGGCTGGGAGCAAATGCCATTTTAGGGGTTTCCCTGGCAACAGCCCGGGCAGCGGCCAATGCGCTGGGATTACCATTATACCGCTACCTCGGGGGTATAAACGCCAATCTTCTCCCTGTTCCCATGATGAACATCCTTAACGGCGGCAAACATGCGGATAACAATGTTGATGTGCAGGAATTTATGATTTTGCCGGTGGGAGCGCAAAACTTCCGGGAAGCTCTGCGTATATGCGCTGAAGTATATCATTCGCTGAAAAAAGTTTTGCTGGATATGGGCCTTTCCACCGGAGTTGGCGATGAGGGCGGTTTTGCCCCCAATTTAACTTCCAACGAGGATTCCTTGCAGCTAATTGTTAAAGCGATTGAAGCTGCGGGCTATGAACCCGGCAACGAAGTGTCCCTGGCCCTTGATGTCGCGGCCACGGAGCTTTATGAAGGCGGAAAATATCATCTGCGCGGTGAAGGCCTGGAGATGAGTTCCGAAAAGATGGTGGAATATTACATAAACCTGGTTGATAAATACCCCATAGTATCTATTGAAGACGGTTTGGCGGAAGAGGATTGGGAAGGCTGGCAGAAGCTGACCTCAGCCCTGGGGGAAAGAGTTAACCTGGTAGGAGATGATCTTTTTGTAACCAATCCCCTGCGCCTCTGGCGCGGCATCGAAGAAGGGGCGGCCAACTCCATTCTCATTAAAATGAACCAGATAGGGACGATTTCAGAAACCCTGCAGACCATGCAGCTTGCCATCCAAAGGGGATACACCTGTGTCGTTTCTCACCGTTCCGGAGAGACGGAGGATACAGCGCTTGCCGATCTGGCTGTTGCTTTAAACTGCGGTTTTGTAAAAACCGGCGCCCCTGCCCGCAGCGAAAGGGTTGCCAAATATAACCGGCTGCTTCGCATTGAGGAAGGTCTGGGCAAGAACGCCCGCTTTCCCGGAAGAACATTCTTTAAATAAGAACTAACCTCTTTGTCCTCCTTGCCAGCCCTAATTCCTTGTGATAAAATAAGCATGGTATTTTTGCTCCGGTACATAAGGAAAGGGGTGGCAGTTGTGAAACTGGCATTAACTATTGTGTATATCGTGGTTTGCCTTGGCTTGATCGCTACTGTGCTGCTGCAGTCAGGTCGAAGCGCAGGGCTTTCCGGCGCGATTGCCGGCGGTGCCCAGACGCTTTTTGGGAAAAAAAAAGGTATGGATGACCTTCTGGGCCGGATATCTACAGGGCTGGCGATTACATTTATGATTCTGGCTATTGTGCTGACAATACTGGCCAGGTAGGACATTTTTCGGCTTGGGGATTATCCCGGCCTGCACTGCAGCCAGCCTTGCGCGCCGGGGATGCCATAATTTTAATATCAAAAGTAAATAAGGGAAGGGGGGGTTCCGGTTAAGAGTAAGAATTAATAAAACAAGCTAAAAATTGAGAGAAAAAGGAGGAGGTAAAAAATGAGTCTCGATTTTATTGCACCGCTTGCAGGCATTATAGGTATTCTTTTCGGGATAATGCTCTGGGTCAGAATAAGCAAAGTGGACCCCGGTACCAAGCGCATGCAGGAAATCGCAGCCGCGATCCATGAAGGAGCAATGGCCTTTTTAAGCAGGGAATATCGAACCCTAGGTATTTTTGCCATAGTTCTCTTTGTTGTTTTAGGCTTTTTAATTGGTTGGAAGACGGGCATCTGCTTTCTTGTCGGGGCATGTTTTTCCGGAGCAGCCGGGTACGCTGGGATGAAGGTTTCAACTTTGGCAAATGTTCGCACCGCCAGTTCTGCGCAAAAGGGTATTAATGAAGCCCTGACAGTTGCATTTTCCAGCGGTTCCGTAATGGGCATGATGGTAGGGGGCATCGGCCTCCTGGGCGTTGGCCTGCTCTATCTTATTTTTGGCGATCCCAACATTGTCAACGGTTATGCGCTTGGGGCCAGCTCCATCGCTCTTTTTGCCCGTGTTGGTGGTGGTATTTATACCAAAGCCGCGGACGTAGGTTCAGACCTTGTGGGGAAGGTTGAAGCCGGCATTCCTGAGGACGACCCCCGCAATGCCGGGGTTATTGCCGACAACGTGGGAGATAACGTGGGCGATGTCGCCGGGATGGGGGCTGACCTTTTTGAGTCTTACGTGGGTTCGATTATTGCAACGATGACAGTTGGAATGCTGCTTACCCAGGGAGACGGCAATATCGGCTGGATTATCCTGCCTTTAATGGTAGCTGCCATTGGGATTATTTCTTCTGTTATCGGTTTCTTTTTTGTCCGGGCTAAGGAAGGGGTGCGCCTGGGGGCTGCCCTGGAACGCGCGACCATAGTTGCTGCAATTATCGTTATTATTGGCACTTATTTTGTGACAACGAGCATGCTTGGTTCTGTTAAACCTTTCCTTGCCATTATATCCGGACTCTTAGCCGGTGTAATCATCGGCAAGCTAACGGATTATTATACGTCCTACAGCTTTAAGCCGACCCAGGAGCTTGCCAAAGCTTCACAAACGGGGAGCGCTACCAATATCATCAGCGGTCTGGCGCTGGGTATGACGAGTACTACCTTACCTTTGATTGTCATTATGGTTGCCATTGTTGTTGCCTACTTATCCGCAGGCGTTTACGGGATTGCCATTGCTGCCGTAGGTATGCTCTCGACAGTGGGTACTACGGTTTCCGTTGATGCTTATGGCCCTGTGGCGGATAACGCAGGCGGAATTGCCGAAATGTCCAAGCTTGATCCCCGTGTCAGGGAGATTACCGATGAGCTGGATTCAGTAGGAAATACCACTGCCGCCATTGGCAAAGGTTTTGCCATCGGTTCGGCTGCCCTGACCGCCCTGGCCCTCTTTACCGCTTATACGCAGGCCGCGGCTATTGATGTTATCAACATCACAGACCCCCTCGTCGTCGTTGGGTTATTTATCGGCGGAACAGTAATCTTCTTCTGCGGCGCCAAAACAATGGAAGCCGTGGGGAAGGCTGCTTTTGATCTGATCGAAGAGATCCGCCGTCAGTTCCGGGAAATTCCCGGTATCATGGAGGGTACTGCACGACCCGAATACGCCCGTTGCGTGGATATCAGTACTAGGGCTGCACTAAGGCAGATGATCGTGCCGGGTCTTACCGCTGTTATTGTCCCCATCCTTGTCGGGTTGCTTCTTGGCAAGGAAGCTTTAGGAGGAGTTCTTGCCGGAGCTACAGTGACGGGTGTTCTTATGGCTATCTTTATGGCCAACTCCGGAGGCGCCTGGGACAACGCCAAGAAATGGATTGAGACAGGACAGCTCGGCGGCAAAGGAAGCGAGTCACATAAAGCTGCTGTTGTTGGAGATACCGTAGGAGATCCCTTTAAAGATACCTCCGGACCTTCTATGAACATTCTGATCAAATTAATGAGCATCGTAGCACTTGTTTTTGCTCCACTTTTCTTCTAGAAACCATTGTGTTTGTTAAATAGGGTTTGAAGGTCGCTTCTTCAAGAGAGGTAAGGAAGCGGCCTTTTTTTGTTTAAACGGCACAGCCGCTTTTACCCGGTAGGATTCCCATATCTTTTAATTCAGGCAATAATCGGTTATAATAAAGTTAGGTAATAAAGATTGTACTTCGAAAAAGAGAGATAAAAGGTGGACAGGCAAAGGGTGTTTTTTCGTTCTGAGGCCACATCTGGAAAAACTTTTATAATTGAACAATAATACTGATAAACTGGGGAAAAGGTTGGACCGATTTTACTATGGGAATTAAAAAAAGAAAAGTATTAAATTTAATGTTTCAGGAGAATTATCGCCCCCTTACTTTTGAGGGGTTGCAGAAAGCTCTCAATATTACGGGAGAGCGGGAAGTCCAGGAACTCTATAACATGATGGAGAAGCTGGAAAAAGACGGGTCCGTTATTAAAACCCGCCAGGGGCGCTACAGCCCCCTGCAGGGCATCGGGCTCCTCTTGGGCAAAATTCAGGCTCATTTTCAGGGTTATGCTTTTTTAATACCGGAGGCTGTCGGAGAAAAAGATGTTTTTATCCCACCCGATAAAATGGGAGGGGCGATGCACAATGACCGGGTTATCGTAAAAGTTTTAAAAGAAACAAAGGGTCGGCGCAGAGAGGGAGAAGTGGTCCGCGTCATAAGCCGTCATAACCGACAGGTAGTGGGAACCTTCGAGGAATTTAAGGGAGGAGGACAGGTAATTCCCGACGATCGCCATCTGCCGGAGAAAATTCATGTCATCAGAGAAAAAGGCCTGGCTGTTCGGGATGGAGATAAAGTTTTGGTCCAGATTACCCGCTGGCCGGATATTTACGGTAACCCCCCGCAGGGAAAGGTTATAGAAGTAATCGGCTCCTTGGATAGCCCGGGAGTGGATATTACCTCCATACAGAGAAAGTATGGCATTCCGTCAGTGTTCCCCGCCAAAGTTATGAAAGAAGCAAAAAATTTTGATGGAATTCGGCTCCAGGGGGCAGACGATGAAAAAGAACGCTGGGATCTGACCGGGCTGCCTACAGTTACCATAGACGGTGCCGATGCAAAGGACCTGGATGATGCCGTTTCCCTGGAAAAAGACGGGGACCGTTACAGGCTGGGCGTACATATTGCAGATGTCAGCTATTATGTGCGGGCCGGGAGCGCTCTGGACAGGGAAGCAGCTAAAAGAGCCACCAGTGTCTACCTTCCGGACCGGGTTATTCCCATGCTGCCGCCGCAGCTTTCCAACGGAATATGCAGTTTAAATCCCGGGAGCTTGCGCCTGACAATAAGTGTTTTGATTAATATTGATCAAGAAGGTTGCTGGCAGGATTATACTTTTTCTCCCAGCCTTATTTCTGTGGACAGGCGTATGACCTATGACGAGGTAAACGGTATTTTACAAGGAGACAAAGAGCTTCGGAAGGAATATGGCACTTTTGTGCAAACCTTTGAGGAAATGGCCAAGCTGGCCGGCCTGCTGAAAAAAAGGCGAATAAAACGGGGAGCACTGGATTTCAACTTTCCCGAGGCGAAGATCATTCTTGATGAACGCGGGAAACCGCTGGAGATTAAAGTAAGACGGGAGGGCCTCGCCGAATCGATTATTGAAGAATTTATGCTCCTTTGCAATGAAGTCATCGCGACTCATTTTCAGGAGCTAAAAGTGCCTTTTGTATACCGAATACACGAGCAACCGGAAGGCGATAAGCTTTTTGCCCTGAAAAACTTTTTAAGCCTTATGAATCTCTTTCCTAGAAAAGAACAGAAACTTTCTTCACCGAGGGATTTCCAGGAGATCATGGAAAAGGTTAAAGGGACTTCTGCGGAATCCATTGTTAACTTTGTCATGCTGCGTACCCTGCCACAGGCCAGATACAGCGATAAACCCCTTGGCCATTTCGGTCTTTCAACCCGTTACTATACACATTTTACTTCCCCGATACGCCGTTATCCGGACCTGATGGTCCATCGCATCCTGCGTTTATCTCTCAACAAGAGATTAACGGGTGCAGAAACCCGTAAGCTGGCTTCTATTCTTCCCAAACTTGTTCAGCACTGTTCTGAACAGGAACGATTGGCTATTGAGGCCGAACGGGAATGTATGGATCTGAAAAAAGTTGAATTTATGGAAAGCCGGATCGGGGAAGAGTTTGCAGGTATTATTAGCGGGGTTACTTCTTTCGGCTTCTTTGTTGAGTTACCCAATACTGTGGAAGGGCTTATTCATATTTCCAGCCTGAATGATGATTTTTATTTTTACGATGAAAAAAGTTATTCCCTTATCGGGGAGAGAACGGCAAAGAAATACAGCCTCGGGGACGCCGTCCGGGTAAGGGTTGAGCGGGTGGATAAAGAGATGCGCACTGTGTATTTCTCTTTACTGTGAGTTGCAATAAATGTAAATTTGTGCTATAATACTCTAAGCATGAAGCCTAACCCTACCATGAAATCGCCGGAGGTAGGGTTAACTTTTCGGCAATAACCGGTTTAAAAATAAGGGGTTGTCATGATGCATGGAAAAAGATAAAGGGATCAAAGTCCTGGCTCAGAACCGCAAGGCCAGACACGACTATTTCATTGAAGAAACATTTGAGGCCGGTATTGCCCTGCAGGGAACCGAGGTAAAGTCTCTGCGCGCGGCTAAAGCTAATTTGAAGGACAGCTATGCCCGTGTTGAAAATGGCGAACTAATTCTGTATAATATGCATATCAGCCCCTATGATTTTGCCAGCCGCTTTAACCACGATCCCCTTCGCAAGAGAAAGCTTCTTATGCACAAACGGGAGATTGGCAAGCTGGCAGGTTATGTACAGGAAAAAGGGTATGCCCTGATTCCGCTAAGCACTTACCTGAAAAGGGGAAAAGTCAAGATAGAACTGGCGCTGGCCAAGGGAAAGAAACAATATGATAAACGTCATACCATTGCAGAGAAAGATGCCAAAAGAGAGATAGAAAGAGCCTTTAAGAACAAACAGGCCTACAGTTAACATGGGGGTGAAATGGTTTCGACGAGGGTAGAAGAGGTAGGAGAAGCGAGCCCAGGACCATGGCCTGGTTAAAACATGGAACGGCTATAACTGCCAAACAAGAATACGCACTCGCCGCTTAGGAAAAAGCGACGCGCCCCTCTTTTCCGTGCTTGCCGGAAAAGAAGCGGGTGTCAGAAAAGCAGGCTACCCGTATTGAAGGCCGCTCTTCCTTTTAAACGGGGAATCTGAAAAGAGATAGTACCGGGATATCCGGCCCAGGGGAGATTCCGGTATGAAACTAAAACTGAGGCTACGCTCGTAGATGCTCCTGCAGCTGTACTTTCGGACGCGGGTTCGACTCCCGCCACCTCCACCATCCATATCCATAATTTTATTTTATTTATGTCGCTATTTTGTTTTTCATAACTATAACTTTTAACATAAGCCTGGATGATGCGCTTTTGCTCTTCCGGGCTTTTGTTTTTTATGTCTGCATCTTTTTCGAGATAATGGCGAATCATTCCTTCAGTAGTTGTGTGTATTTGAGCCTGCAGCTTGGCTTCATCCAGTTTGATCGGTATAAATTTTGACTATTTTAATGTTGTTAATTTCTGCATATTTTCGTATGGCTATTTGTTATCACACGAATGTAATTAATGTATTTTATGATTTTTAATCAAAATAACTAAAAAACAAAGGAAAATGATTTACTTTGTTAAATAGCTTCTTGAGTAGGTTAAGAATGCCTTAAAGTGCTGCTGAACTGTTTTGAAAAAATGTTTTACCTTTATAAAGTAGTTATGTCCTTTAATTATTGCCTCGCTATTAAGTCTATTTTTTAAATAGTCGACAAAATTATCTTCTAATACCCTATTTTTCCTATTTTTATAATCAGGAAATATATAAAAGCTTCCCTTCATAAACCTAATATTATGATAAATAAGGAGTTTAGCAAGATCGGTTTGCTTAAGGTCTTTTTCTTTCCTTAAACGCCGAAGGCGTTCTCCAAAAGTTGCCACCATATGCCCATCCTTCTTGAACAGCTTATACATATTTTATCATATTTTGTGAAAAGCTAAAGAAATTTTCACAAATCTCAAAAATAATCCTTGATTTTCATACAGTGTTAAAGATAGATGGTTCATATAGTATGAAATAAGGGTAGTGAACACTTTTAGCCTATAGCTCATTTTACATATAATGTTGAGACATGTTGTAATTATTCGTTTTTTCGCATATAATAAAAATTGGAATTTTATGTTCAACGAGGTATTCACAATGGATTACTTAACGGCAAAACAGGCCGCTGAAAAATGGAACATCTCCCAGCGCAGGGTACAGATCCTGTGCGAGCAGGGCCGGATAAAAGGCGCTTTTCGCTTGGGTTGGGCCTGGGCGATACCGAAGGATGCGGAGAAGCCCGCTGATTTGCGGATTAAGTCTAAAAAAATGCACCAAAACCGGAATTAGGATATATCCTGCCGTAGCTTTTCCAGAATTCTTAAAAGGAATGATGAGAATATGGACAACCAGACCTACAATTCAATTGTTAGTTTTATATGGGGCATCGCAGACGACTGCCTGCGCGATGTATATGTACGCGGCAAGTATCGTGATGTCATTCTTCCAATGACAGTAATCCGCAGACTTGATGCGGTTCTAGAAGAAACAAAGCCGGCTGTGCTTATGATGAAAGAAAAATTAGACAAAGCGGGCATTACAAATCAGACTGCTGCTTTATGCTACGCTGCAGGACAGTCTTTTTATAACAGTTCACCTTTTTGTCTGCGTGATCTTACTTCAAGGGCCAAAAAACAAACCCTGAAGGCAGATTTTATTGCCTATCTTGACGGGTTTTCACCTAATGTTCAGGAAATTTTGGACAAGTTCAAGTTCCGCAATCAGATAGACACTATGGTGGACGCAGATATTCTCGGGGCAGTTATTGAGAAATTCGTTTCCCCCACTATTAACCTGAGTCCAAACCCGGTATATAAAGACGAAGAGAAGAAGGAAATACGGCTGCCGGGGCTTGATAACCATACCATGGGATTGATTTTTGAGGAGCTGATCCGCCGCTTTAATGAAGAGAACAACGAGGAAGCCGGAGAGCACTTCACGCCGCGGGACGTCGTGGAGTTGATGGCTGATCTTATATTTATACCCATTGCCGATAAAATCAAAGATGCGACATACTCTTGCTATGACGGGGCCTGCGGTACCGGCGGCATGCTGACTGTCGCACAGGCTCGCCTTTTGGAGCTCGCCGAAAAAACAGGCAAAAAAGTGTCCATTCACCTGTTTGGACAGGAAATAAACCCTGAAACATATGCAATCGCAAAATCCGACCTGTTGCTGCAGGGGCAGGGTGATCAAGCCGATCACATCGTTTTTGGCTCCACGCTTTCAAACGACCAGTTTCCATCTTACCAGTTTGACTTTATGCTCAGTAATCCGCCGTATGGGAAATCGTGGAAGGTCGACGCAGAAAAGCTGGGAGGCAAAAAGGATATTATTGACAGCCGTTTTGTTACATATTTTGACGATGACCCCAAATTCAGCATGATTCCAAGGGTAAGCGACGGTCAGTTGCTTTTTCTTCTGAATAATGTGTCAAAAATGAAAAAAACCACAGAACTGGGTAGCCGTATTGCGGAAGTACATAACGGCTCGTCACTTTTTACCGGTGACGCCGGTTCCGGGGAAAGTAATGCGCGACGTTATTTAATCGAGAATGATCTTGTGGAGGCAATTATCGCTTTGCCGGAAAACATGTTCTACAATACAGGAATAGGCACCTATATCTGGGTTCTTTCAAACAACAAGGCCGAACACAGGAAAGGCAAAATTCAGCTTATTGACGCAACATCGCTAAAATCTCCGCTCCGAAAGAACCTCGGGAATAAGAACTGCGAGCTTACCCCTGAAATACGCCGGCAAATTGTAGATCTTTACATGTCATTCGAGGAAAATGAATACAGCAAGATATTCAATAATAACGAATTTGGTTATTGGAAAGTAACTGTCCTACGTCCCGCATACAACCGAGGATGGATCAATCCAGAGGGATAAAAAAGGTAATCCTGTTGCTGATAAAGAATTGACCGATACCGAGCAGATTCCATTCACCTATGAAGGCGGCATCGAGGCATTCTTAGAGAAGGAAGTAAAGCCTTGTTTTTGATGTTAATGTCAAAAGCAAGGATTATTTTCATTATGCAATTCGCAGTAAAGTATATGTGAATTTCTTTGCACAAGCCTCAGACGGTATTAGAGTGGGGCAATGGGATTTGAATTTGTACAAGATGAAAGATATCCCTTTTATCGTACCGCCTGAAGAGGAACAAACTTCAATTATTAACTATATCCAAAAAGCTTCTAAAGATTTGGAATCCCTTATTATACCTGTTTTAAAAGAAATTAGGTTGCTCCAAGAATACCGCACCCGCCTTATTTCCGATGTGGTCACCGGCAAAGTTGATGTACGCGATATCGAAATACCCGAATATGAAGCTGTTCCTGATGACGTTACCGAAGATGAGCTTGACGATGAAAATACTGTGGATGATGCCGCAGAAGAAGCGAAGGTGAAATAATGACTGTGACCAACACAAGGGAAACCGGCCTTGAGTCTTTGATTGTGAACTGGCTCGTAAATCACAACGGTTATGAACAGGGCAGCAATGCAGACTATAACCGCGACTATGCTATTGACGAAACGCGCCTGTTTCGTTTCCTTTCGGCGACGCAGCCCGATGAGATGGAGAAGATAGGCGTGTTCAAGAACGACTTGAAAAAGGCACAGTTTCTCAACCGCCTGCGCGGGGAAATCGCCAAACGCGGGATTATTGATGTCTTGCGCAACGGTATAAAGGTATATCCCGCCCACCTTATCATGTTCTTTATGACCCCGACAGAAATGAATGTAAAGGCGAAGGCCCTATTTGAGCAGAATATTTTCAGCGTTACACGTCAGCTCCAATACTCCAAAGACGCGACAAAACTGGCACTGGATCTTTGTATTTTCATTAACGGTTTGCCGGTAATAACCTGTGAGCTGAAAAACCAGCTGACAAAGCAGAATGTTAACGACGCCGTATACCAGTACCAGACCGAACGTGACCCGAGAGAATTGCTGTTCCAGTTCAAACGTTGCATGGTTCATTTTGCCGTTGACGACGAGAGAATCAAGTTCTGCACAAAGCTTGACGGAAAAGCTTCATGGTTCCTGCCATTCGATAAGGGATACAACGACGGTGCGGGTAACCCGCCGAACCCCAATGGCCTCAAGACCGATTATCTATGGAAAACAATCTTTGAAAGATATATGCTCGCCCGTATTATTGAAAACTATGCGCAGGTAGTTGAAGAAACTGATCCGGATACTGGGCGTAAAAAGTACAAGCAGATCTTTCCACGCTATCACCAGCTTTCCGTTGTGGAAAGCTTGCTGGCTGACGTCAGGGAAAAAGGCGTCGGGCAGAAATATCTTATCCAGCACAGTGCCGGCAGTGGAAAGTCAAATTCCATTGCATGGCTTGCCCATCAACTTATTGGTCTTGAAAAAAACGGTAAACCAATTATAGATTCTGTGGTTGTAGTAACCGACCGTGTTATCCTTGACAAGCAGATAAGGGATACCATAAAGCAGTTTATGCAGGTCTCCAATACCGTCGCCTGGGCTGAGCATTCCGATGATTTGAGAAAGGCAATAAGCGGCGGCAAGAAAATCATTATTACCACCGTACATAAATTCCCCGTGATTTTAGACAGCATAGGCAGCGAGCATAAAGGGCGCTCATTTGCTATTATTATAGATGAAGCCCATTCATCCCAAAGCGGAAGCATGTCCGCCAAGATGAATATTGTACTCTCCGGAGAGTATTCCGCTGAAGATGTCAGCGTCGAGGATAAAATCAACCGCCTGATGGAAGGGCGCAAAATGCTGCCAAATGCCAGTTATTTTGCTTTTACCGCCACCCCGAAAAACAAAACGCTGGAAATGTTTGGGGTGCCTTATCAGGAAGGGGATGAAATTAAACATCGCCCGTTCCATGTATACACAATGAAACAGGCGATTCAGGAAGGTTTTATTCTTGACGTTCTTAAATATTACACACCGATTGACAGCTATTACAGGCTTGCTAAAACAATTGAAGATGATCCTATGTTCGACAAGAAAAAGGCCCAAAAGAAACTGCGCTATTTTGTTGAGAGCAATCAGTTTGCCATTGCGCAGAAAGCAGAAATTATGGTCAATCACTTTCATGACCAAGTAATCGCAAAAGGCAAGATAGGCGGCAAGGCCCGTGCTATGGTTGTTACCAGCAGCATAGAACGATGCATTGATTACTATTATGCCATTTGCAAGTGCCTTGCGGACAGGCGCAGCCCGTACAAGGCAATCATAGCCTTTTCCGGAGAAAAAGAGTACGGAGGTAAAACCCTTACCGCCGCGTCCATTAACGGCTTTCCGGATAATAAGATAGAAAAGGTTTTCCGCAATGATCCTTACCGCTTCCTTGTTGTGGCTGACATGTTTCAGACAGGCTATGACGAATCATTGCTTCATACAATGTATGTGGACAAGATGCTGTTCGATATAAAAGCAGTACAGACGCTTTCCCGTTTGAACCGTTCCCACCCGCAAAAACATGACACTTTTATTCTAGACTTTGCTAATAAAACAGAAGTTATTGCCGCTGCATTTTCAAGATATTACCGGACAACAATCCTGTCCTCCGAAACTGATCCGAATAAACTGTATGATCTTATTGGAATACTGGAATCCCATCAGGTATATACCGATGAACATGTGAATACTCTTGTGGAGTTATATCTTAATGGCGCGGAACGCGACAGGCTTGACCCGATTCTTGATACCTGTGCGGCTCTTTATAAAGCATTAGATAACGATGCAAAAATCGAATTCAAAAGTGCAGCCAAGTCTTTTGTACGTACATATGGATTTCTCGGGGCAATATTACCATATGGTAATGCCGGCTGGGAAAAGCTGTCTATATTCCTCAATCTGTTGATTCCAAAACTGCCATCCCCCCAGGAAGATGACCTTTCAAAGGGAATTCTTGACGCAATAGATCTTGATAGTTACCGCGTTGAAGCTCGTGCGTCTATGTCAATCGTGCTGGAAGATTCTGACGCAGAAGTCGGGCCAGTACCCACAGGTAAAGCTATAGGCGCGCCGGATCCAGAGATGGACTTGCTTTCCAATATTCTCACGGAATTTAACGACCTGTTCGGTAATATTGAATGGAATGATGCGGACAATGTTCGTCGCCAGATTCTGGAGATTCCCGTCATGGTTTCAAAAGATGAGAAGTACCGGAATGCGATGAAAAACTCCGATAAGCAGAATGCACGCATGGAAAGCGAGCGCGCTCTGCAGTCCGTTATTTTCAACATAATGGCGGACAATATGGAACTGTTCAAGCAATTTAATGACAACATGTCTTTTAAAAAGTGGCTTTCCGATCTTGTCTTCAAGCTGACATATAATCCTAAAGGCAAGCCGTTTGAATTACCGAGAAAGCAGGAAAATAAAATGGCGGCATCGGAAACTATTTACAAGATAAATTCGAATTTTGGCCTTACAAAAGTTGCGGAAGAGAAGGTTAATTAGCAGGCAAATAGGGCAATTACCTATAAATATCTTTTTAAATAGACTATATCCTCTCCGTCAAATCTTTTCCGGCTCTCAATTTGCTTTTGCGAAGTAGACATTTGAAAATTAAAGGGGGAAGTGAGTAGAAAATGAAAATCTGCATTGACCCTGGCCACGGGGGATCCGATCCCGGAGCCACAGGAAATGGGCTTATGGAAAAGATCCTGGTGCTTGAAATCGCTTTGAGGCTGAAGAATTACCTTCTTTCCAATTGGCAGTGCGAAGTAAAAATGACCAGGGAAACAGATATGTCAGTGCCCCTGAAGGATCGGTCTGCGATAGCGAATGCCTGGGGTGCTGATTTTTACTTTTCCGTCCACTGTAATGGTCATACGAATCAAGAGGTTAATGGTTGGGAATCTTTTGTTTATACTAATTCACCGCAAAGGACAAAGAACTATCAGGCAGCAATCCACAAAGCAATATGGAGTTTTCTCAGCGCTTATGGCACATCAAACAGGGGCATAAAAACAGCAAACTTCCAGGTGCTCAGAGAAACAAAAATGAGTGCGGTCCTGGGGGAATACTTATTTGTCAGCGGTAACATTGATTCTCAGCTCTTGCGAAAAACTGAAATTATTGATGGTATGGCCAGAGCAACGGCGGAAGGAATTGCTTTAGCTCTGGGGTTAGAAAAGAAGGACTCAGAACAGGGAACGCCGATACTTGGTGCGCCACAGGCTTCTATCGCCCAGGCCCGGGAGTGGGCGCGAAACAGAAACGCTCACCAGCGGTTTATTGACATTGCTTCATTCTATTGGAACTATGGGAAAATGATCGGCATTCGCCCCGAGGTGGCCTACTCCCAGGCGGCAAAGGAAACAGCATTTGGCCATTATGGAGGCGCTGTAGATCCAGCCCAAAACAACTGGGCCGGCATAAAAACAAGAAACGCCAGCGGAGATCGTCAGGAAGATCACGAGACTTTTTCAACGCCTGAAGACGGAGTAAGGGCGCATTTCAACCACTTGGCCGCTTATGTTGGCCTTATTCCCATTGGTGAACCCCACGGTCGGTATCTGCTTGTGAAGTCTCTGCCTTGGGCCGGAACTGTCAGGACAGTGGAGGAGCTCGGCGGAAAGTGGGCTCCGAATTTGGATTATGGAAAATCTATTGTCCGGGATTATTTGACCGGGTTATTGGCGACAAAAGCGTCTCCGGAAGGAGATTAAACAGAATTGGATCAGTTGTGAAATGAAAACAAGGAACTGCAGCAGAAACTTTCCAAGACATTCGGGAGATGGATGGAAGCGCTGCGGGATAAGTTGGATAGGATAAGGGCAATATTATTTGAATAAGTAAAATTTACCCCCCTACACATACTATTGCCGGTGCCTTCGGGTCCCGGTTTTTTTGTTTTATATCATTTTAGGGGTATTAATTTTTTTTTAATAAATGGTAACCCGCTTTCAACAACCTAAATATTACCAATTACGCTAGTTTAAACTAGAAACTTGAATATATGAAAAATATTTTCAAAAATAGTGTTATTTACCATATTTTACCTTGTACTTTCCTCCCATATGTTGTATGGTAA
>JAAYFF010000022.1 GCA_012728375.1 Bacillota bacterium
CTCGTAATTATGTACATACTGGCTGCTGTCGCCATGTTTGGGCTGAGCGCCATTGAAATAACTTACGCGTCTTTCCTGGTCCTGTGCTCCCTGGTCGGTTTTTGCTTCGGCGGATTCCTGGCCTTGTTCCCATCCCTTACTGCCGATTACTACGGAACAAAGAATGTTGGAACAAATTACGGAATCGTATTTCTGGCTTATGGCATTGCCGCCATTCTTGGCCCGCGGGTGGGCACTTCGGTAGAATTTACCCAGGCTTTTTTGATTGCTGCCGTTCTCTGCGTTGTTGGCGCGGTGCTTACCTTCATGATTCGCAAAGCCCCGCAGCTCAGCAAAGTTAGGAGCATCAGCGGATAAAGGCTATTGTGCAAAAAAGGGCTGTTGATACAATCAGCAGCCCTTTTTCTTTTAATAAGCCTATCTTATTGCCCCTTTAAACTGCAGTAAGGCGCTGCATTCGGGCAGCGAGACCTTTCAGCTCCTTTATCTGCTGAAGTTGCTGCAGATTGCGGACCCCGTTATGGTTTATCAGGTAACTTTTTCCATACCCCTGTCCATAAACATTATGTAAATCAAGAATTATTCCGATTATGGAGAGGCTCCCTTCTTCCACAAGCCTGGCTACAGCAGTATTTGCCAGCATATAATTTACCTGCATATCCACATTTAACTCAGCCAGTTGAGTATACTTTACCGAAGGCTCTTCTCTCAATGTATAAGCGCTGCTTTGAATTTCATGAAGGGATTTTTTTACATTGTCCAGTTCCCTGGCTATTGCTCCGGGCTCGCCGGAATAGTCGGACATTGCCGCCTTGAGCGCACCGCAATCGCTATGCCCCACGATCAACATAAAAGGAGTATGCAGGTGCAAAAGTCCATACAGGATGGAACCCTCACTCGTTTTCACCTGGTTCCCAATATTCTCCACAGAAAAGATTCGGTTAAAAGTCTCTCCAAAAACATACAACGGGACTCTGGAGTCAGAACAGGTCAACAAAGTTATTAAAGGCTCCTGGCCAAAATTTGTCCTTTGCAAGGAATCAAGGGGAAAATTTTTTTCAAAAGCTAACATATCCTCTTTGATACTTTCAATAATGGAAATCCTGGCAACACCTGCCTCATTTCCTGAAGCCGGCACTTTAAACACCTCCGTTTTAAGGGTTACCATGCAACCGGGCCATGGCGTTATATATATTATAGTAAAGGCAGTTATATTTTAAAAGACGCTAAAGCTTTTAAAATTCAAACTGTTAGGAGCTTTTCGGGTATAATACGGGTATAATAATTGTAGAAATTGCTGTTTAAAAAGGATATTCTGCCGGAGAAAGAGAATTGTTTTACTGCAGGAGGTGTCTTCTTTTGGATCCAATAGACAGGCCCATATCGGACAAAATAATTAAGCCGCGGTGTAAAATTTGGATTGAAGTAGAAAAAAGTGTTGTTTTTGGCGGAGGCAGGCTGGCTCTTTTTCAGGCAATTGACGAGTTGGGTTCCATCAACCAGGCTGCTGCAAAACTTGGCATGTCATACCGGGCTGCCTGGGGTAAAATTACTGCAACTGAAAAACATCTGGGTGTAAAACTGGTGAACAAATACGTGGGCGGCACCCGCAGCGGCTCCGAGCTGACTCCTGAAGCCAGAAAAATAATGAATGCCTTTCAGC
>JAAYFF010000003.1 GCA_012728375.1 Bacillota bacterium
GGTATAGCGGAGAGGACACACCCGTTCCCATCCCGAACACGGAAGTTAAGCTCTCCAGCGCCAATGGTACTTGGGGCGAAAGCCCCCGGGAGAGTAGGTCCCTGCCGGAGTAAATTTTTAAAGGAAAGCCCGCTTATTTCTCAATAGCGGGCTTTCTTTTTATTTTTAAAGTTTTAAAGTCTTTAATTAATTTACTTCCGATTATTTTGGGAGAAGGTGCAATGTATGTCTTTTGATCATGAAGCAAAAATTCCTTTTGACGTATTAAAGCTTGATGATTATACTTATGTTGTAACATACGAGTCTTAAATAAATAATTATTACAATTGTGAAGTGAATTAATAATTTTAAAAAAACAATCTTTGAGCAGGATATGTTGCTTTGTTATTGAAAGTGTCTATAGAAGAATACTGTTACAATTAGCGTTTTAGTTTCTATCCCAGGAGGTGCGAAAATGGATGAAAAAACTATATGAATCATGTGCACATTCTCTTTCAAGAGGAGAAGATATAGTAATAGCTACAATTATTCAACAGGATGGATCAGCACCGCGCACTGCCGGTACCAAAATGCTTATCCGGCGGGACGGTTCCTTTGAAGGAACTATCGGGGGCGGCCTCCTTGAGGCCAGGGTGCTTCAGTTTGCCCGGGATGTATTTGAAAAAGGCCAGTCTATTTGTGAGAAGTTTTTTTTTACAGGTGCTGATGTAAATTCTTTGGATATGATTTGTGGGGGAGAGGCAGTAGTTTTTATTGATCTGGTCATGTCATCCTTTTCGGAAAACGTTTTGCTTTATCAATATCTTGCAAATTTGACCAATGAGCGGCAGAAAGCATTTCTGGTAAGCAGAATTGTAACCGGTGAAGAGAGCCGGGATTGTTTAAAGCAATGTATTTTGCTGGAAGACAAAGCGATAGGAATGCAATTGTCCGATAAACAAAAGGAACAGTTTTTGCAGGTTAACCCAGGACGTTATCCTTCGTTGATTACATTAGATGGGGAGCAATTTCTCATTGAACCCCTCCATTCTCCCTCTACGGTTTATCTTTGCGGAGCCGGGCATGTTTCGCAAAGAATAGCCCAGCTTGCCAGTCTGGTCGGTTTTCGAACGATAGTTATTGATGATCGGGAAGAGTTTGCATCCAGAGAGCGTTTTCCTTGGGCAGATGAGATTGCAGTTGTAAAAAATTTTGCCTGCTGCTTTCAAAATTTTGAAGTTGACCGGAACAGTTTTCTGGTCATTGTTACCAGAGGGCATAAATTTGACATGGTAGCACTTGCCCAGGCTTTGGAAACGGATGCTTGCTATATAGGCATGATCGGCAGCCGCAGAAAAAGGGATGCTATTTATAAAGCCCTTCGGGAAAACGGGGTGAGCGAAGAACAGTTGGCCAGAGTTTATTCTCCCATAGGTCTGGATATCAAGGCTGAAACGCCGGAAGAAATTGCCGTAAGCATTGTCGCCGAATTAATTAAGGTAAGGGCCGAGCAGGGCAATGTATAAGATTAAAAATTAACAAATGGAAGTTGAGGGGCTATGAAAAAAATTCCAGTTGAAAAGGCTGTAGGTATGATTCTTTGTCATGATCTAACACAAATAATAAAAGGGGAATTTAAAGGCCCTGCTTTTAAAAAGGGTCATATTATCACTGAAGAGGATATACCCAGGTTGCTGCAGATGGGCAAGGAAAATCTTTTTGTATGGGAGAAAAAAGAGGGATATCTCCATGAAGATGAAGCGGTACAGAGGATGGCAGATGCAGTTGCCGGGGAAGGTATTACACTGACAGATCCCTCGGAAGGAAAGATCAGCCTGATTTCCAGTAGGCGCGGGCTTTTAAAAGTAAATGTGGAAGGCCTTACGGAACTTAATAGCCTTGAGCAGGTTATTATCGCAACGCTCCATACCGATCAGGTTGTGGAAAAAGATTTGATCGTCGCGGGCACAAGGGCTATTCCCCTGCAAATTGATGAAAAGATTATTGAGCAATGGGAAGCATTAGCTGAAAAATACAAGCCTGTTATCCAGGTAAAAGCTTTATCCCCGCTGCGGGTAGGAATGGTTGTTACGGGAAGCGAAGTTTACAAGGGGAGAATTGAAGATAAATTCAGCCCGGTAGTTGAAGAAAAAGTTAAAAAGTTGGGCGGTCAAATATTTAGAAAAATATATGTGGACGATAATACTCGTATGATTGCGGATGCCATTCAGGAGATAATGAGAGAAAAAGTCGATCTTGTTGTTGTTACCGGCGGCATGTCCGTTGACCCGGACGACCTGACTCCGGCAGGTGTTGTTGTTGCAGGCGGTAAAATTATTTCCTACGGAAGTCCGACAATGCCGGGAGCAATGTTTATGGTGGCTTATATTGGCGATATCCCTGTTTTGGGTTTGCCGGGTTGTGTTATGTTTGCCAGTACTACAGTTTTTGACTTGATTTTGCCCCGCATTATGGCAGGTGAAACCATAACGCGCCGCGATATTGTCAAACTGGGACATGGTGGTTTGTGCCAGGGATGTTCCACATGCCGCTTTCCGGCATGTGCCTTTGGAAAAGCATAGTTTATTTGCGGAAACTGGAGGATAATACCCATGCCGGAGAAGGTAAAAATTACTATCCTTTGCGAAAATAGCGTCCCGTATCCTGCGAGCGGAGTGTTGGGCGAACATGGACTGGCCATGTTGCTGGAAACGGATACAAAAAGAATTCTTTTTGATACCGGTGGTGGAATGACCCTGCTGCAAAACGCAAAGGTACTGAATGTGGACCTTAAAAATCTGGACGCTTTGGTGCTGAGCCATGGCCATTACGACCATACCGGCGGCCTTAAGGCTTTGCTGCAAAATTATGGAGGTTGCCTCGACATCTATGCCCATCCCGATATCTTCGAAGCAAAATATCACTTGATCGAAGGTAAAGAACCTAAGAAAATCGGTCTTCCCTGGACAAAAGAAGAGCTGGAAGATTTGGGGGCGTGCTTTCATCTGGCCCGTGAGCCGAGAAAACTAAGCGGGGGTGTACTGCTTACAGGCGAAATTCCCCGCAGGGAAAAGGAAGAAGAGGGGACGATAAAGGAGCTTTGCCGGCAAAATCCTGACGGGAGCCTGGTGCCTGATCCTTTTTTTGATGATCAGGCAATTATTGTCGAAAGCCCTGAAGGAATGATTGTCCTTCTCGGGTGTACTCATTCGGGTTTAATCAATACTTTAAAATATGCAGCCGAGCTTACGGAAAACGAAAAAATACGTGCCTGCATCGGAGGCACTCACCTCGTTGCCGCTTCAAAGGAACGGCTTGGCTATACATTAAAAGAACTGGAAAAATTTAACGTGCAGCAAATTGCGCCCTGCCATTGTACAGGCTTTCATGCTGCCTTTATTTTTTATCAGTTCTTTAAAGAGCGTTTTATTTACGGTTCTGCAGGAATTGTCTTTGCTTTTGGCTAAAAAGATGGGTACTTCAGCAAGTTGACGGAATAGCCGTGCAACTTTTATATTTCTCCGCGACGCGTTACTGTATACCTGGTAGTATAAAGCTCAATATAAAGCGAGGTAGCACTATGGGAACTGTTCAAGGCCAATCATTTCTGGAAAAGCTTAGGCTGGACGACTATAAAGTAATCATTAAAGGTGCCGGAGATTTAGCCAGCGGTGTAGCCCACCGCCTCCTGCGTGCAGGTTTTCGGATCGTCATGCTGGAATTGCCCCGGCCCCTTGTGGTGAGAAGAAGTGTTTCTTTTGCTTCCGCGGTGTTCGAAGGAACTGTTGAAGTGGAAGGAGTCAGAGCTTCTCTAATAAATGAAAAAGATCAGATTGGGGAATGCTGGTCTCGGGGAGTAATACCGGTACTTGTCGATCCGGAAGGGACTTTGGTAAAAGAAATGAAACCGCACGTGCTGATTGATGCCGTGATGGCCAAAAGAAACGTCGGCACTTCCATTACCGATGCCCCGATTGTTATCGGGTTGGGGCCCGGGTTCACGGCAGGAAAGGATGTTACGGCAGTGGTAGAAACTAAGAGAGGGCATAATCTCGGCCTGGTAATCTATTCCGGGACAGCAGCCCCGGATACCGGTATCCCGGGGGAAGTAGGCGGTTATACTTCGGAAAGATTGCTCAGAGCTTCCGCTTCCGGGCGCTTTTTGCCTTGCAAGGAAATTGGAGAGATGGTACAAAAAGGTGAAAAGGTGGCAGATGCCGGAGGGACGCCCGTCATTGCTTCGATCAGCGGGCTGATCCGCGGCATGCTTTATCCAGGCCTGGAAGTGAAAAAAGGAATGAAGGTGGGAGACATAGACCCCCGGGGAAAAGAGGTAGACTGGAAAACAATATCCGATAAGGCAAGATCAGTAGCCGGAGGAGTTCTCGAAGCTGTGCTGCACTTTTTAACAGTGGCTTGAGGAAAACGGTTATATCCCAAAAATTACAGGAATAGAATTAAAGTAACTTTAACTGCCTGGTTGAATAATCCACTGCGCGGCAAGGCAGGGGGCCGTTACTTTACTTAAAAAGAGGGTAATTTTAATGAAATTCGTCTTTTTAGGTTCTATTCTTTCCTGTTTTCTAATCACAGTGGGCATGATTTCCATTCCAGCCATCAGTTTTTCCTCCATTGAAGGTCTTTTTACTTTTTTTTGGAGCAGTCTGGCTTTTTTAGTGGCAGCAGGATTTGTCACGGACTACTTTCGGCGGTCCCATTAACTTTTTTTACATTCAGGAAATAGACAAGGTTTTCTCCCATGATAACTGCTTCTACGTCAAGATGGAATTTTTTATCTCCTTCTTCAATAAGCCGTCCATCCAAAAGATTGAAGAGCAGGGGGTAGGGTAAAGCATGGACCTCCTGGCCAAGAAGATCTTTGACCAACTCGTAAATTGAAAGGCGTAAAGCCGGTTCCACAAAAGATTGGTCTTCCATTTTAATCTCCAGTTTAATCTCCTTGACTACCAGGGGCAGTAATGATTTGTGTTGTTCCTTTATTTTTTCCAGCTGTTGAACGGTTTCATAAAGCTGAACTTTCAACTCTTCGGTCTGCCAGTATAATTCTTCAAATTTATTCCCCTGGATAGCGTTCATCAGGGTTAACCCTGCCAGCAGCCCCAGCACGAAAAAGGCGATTTTTTCTCGCAATCTAATGCCCTCCCAGGGAATATTTGAGAAGAATGTATCCGAGGTGAGCCCCGCCAAAAGCGCTGGTAATAAGCGCTAATTGTTTGAATATTTCCGCCGGTTGGCCGCTAAGAAAGCCGATTTCAATAGCTTTAAAAGCGCCGAAAGAACCTCCCAGTGCAGCAACCAGAGCCCAAATTTTTAACTTTTCCGCGAGTTCCAGAATGGTATGAAAAGGAGGTTCCTGGGAGCAAAGAAAAGCTGCCAGGGAGCCCAGAGTGCTTCCCCCCAGAATTACTCCCAGTGCAATAAAAAAAGTAATAATAAGGGTTGGATAGATGGATGACATAAAGCACCTCTTTGAAATTTAATTAAAACAGAGTTATAATCCGGCGGTTTCGTATATTTACCGCATTTAATAATGTATATGGCGTTTTGTTGCAAATAAAACCTTTTTGTCGCGTTAAAGCCGTTTGATGGATATAGTTTGTTTGGAAATGTCCGGTGTTTGGCAGTCAGCAATTATTTTCAATTTCAAAGGGTTTTTCCCTGGGAAAGTCGAAATATTTTGTTGGCAGCATCAGAGAATTTTTGGAGGAATTGGCTTTGTTTATTCACCTTCATGTGCATACTGAATATAGCCTTCTAGACGGGGCAGCCCGCATTCGGAGCCTTGTGGATAAAGCAGCGGAATTAGGCATGCCGGCTGTTGCCATTACTGATCACGGAGCAATGTACGGAGTAATTGAATTCTATAAGGCGGCACGGGCCAAAGGAATAAAGCCTTTGATCGGGTGCGAGGTATATGTGGCTCCAAAGGGCCGTTTCCGCAAAGAGGGAAACCGGGACAACCTTTATCATCATCTGGTTCTCCTGGCCAAAGATGAGGAAGGATACCGCAATCTAGTTAAAATTGTCAGCGCCGGTTTCCTGGAGGGCTTTTATTATAAACCGAGAGTGGATAAGGAACTTCTCTTACAGTACAATAAAGGACTTATTGCTTTGAGCGCCTGCATGGCCGGAGAAATTCCGGAACTGCTCCTAAGGGGCGAAGAAAAAAAAGCTTTGGAGACAGCGCTCTGGTATAGGGATACCTTTGGGGAAGGCAACTTCTACCTGGAATTGCAGAACCAGGGTATCCCGGAGCAAAAAGAATTAAACCGCAAGCTTTTTGAGCTGGGCCGGGCGGTCGGAATACCCCTTGTTGCCACAAATGATGTGCATTATCTTGAACGGGAAGATGCAGAAGCTCATGACGTCCTGCTGTGCATCCAAACGGGTAAAAATATCGACGACCCGAAACGCTTGAAATTTGAAAGTGATAATTTTTATTTTAAATCGGAAAAAGAGATGCAGGAAGCATTTGACGGTTTTCCAGCCGAGGTTTTGGAAAACACCTGTAAAATTGCCGAGAAAATAAATCTTGATTTTGAATTTAACAAAAGGTACCTGCCCCGTTACAAAATACCCCCTTCTTATTCAACTCCTGAAGAGTATTTAAGGGACCTCTGCCGCGAAGGCCTGGCAAAAAGGTATACAAAAATAACACCTGCAATACAGGAGCGCCTTGATTATGAGCTGCGCGTCATTGAACAAATGGGTTTTGCAGGCTACTTTTTAATTGTTTGGGATTTCGTCAATTTTGCCGTGAAAAAAGGGATCCCAGTAGGACCGGGAAGGGGTTCTGCTGCGGGGAGTCTGGTTGCTTATTCCCTTTTTATAACGAATATCGATCCTTTGCGCTATGGTCTGCTTTTTGAAAGGTTTTTGAATCCGGAAAGGGTAACCATGCCTGATGTGGATATTGATTTTTGCTACGAGCGGCGGGATGAAGTAATCCGCTATGTAGTTGAAAAATACGGTGAAGATCGCGTTGCCCAGATTATTACCTTCGGTACTATGGCAGCCCGCATGGCGGTGCGGGATGTGGGGCGTGCCCTTAATTTTACCTACGCGGAGGCGGACCGCGTTGCCAAGGCAATTCCGGAAGAACTGGGGATGACGATTCAAAAGGCTTTGGAAATGAATCCAGAGCTCTTTGAACTCTACAACACCGATGAACGCTACCGGAAGTTGCTGGATATTTCCCGCAAAGTGGAGGGGCTACCCAGGCATGCTTCCACCCATGCGGCCGGCGTAGTCATCTCGGAGAACCCCCTGGTCGACCATGTTCCCCTTCAGAAGACAAACGGAACTCTGGTTACCCAGTTCCCAATGAATATTTTAGAGGAGCTGGGCCTTTTGAAAATGGATTTTCTGGGCTTGCGCACGCTGACAATTATGGAGGAGGCGGTCAGGCAGGTTAATCAGCGACGGGGAGAAGAAAAAAAAGAAAAGAAACTTGATCTTGCTGCCATTCCGCTGGATGATGCCCTCACTTTTTCTTTGCTTTCCCAGGGAGATACCGGGGGGGTTTTCCAGTTGGAAAGCAGCGGTATGCGTTCAGTTCTTCGGGAGTTGAAGCCCACATCGTTTGAGGATATTATTGCCGTTGTTGCCCTTTACCGGCCGGGGCCGATGGAACAAATCCCTGTCTTTATTGAGAGCAAGCATGGAGATAAGGAGATAAGCTACCTTCATCCGGATTTGGAACCCATTCTTAAGGAAACTTACGGGGTTATCGTTTATCAGGAGCAGATTATGGAGATAGCTGCCAGGATGGCCGGCTTTTCCCTGGGACAGGCTGACCTTTTACGCAGGGCCATCGGCAAAAAGAAAAAGGAAATCCTGGATGAGCAGCGGCAGCTTTTTATTGGCGGGGTTGAAAAAAAAGGCTATAGCAAAAAACTTGGCGAGGACCTGTATGATCTGATCGTCAAATTTGCTTCCTATGGCTTTAACAAATCCCATGCCGCGGCATATGCCATGGTAGCTTACCAGACTGCTTATCTAAAGGCAAATTATCCTGTGGAATTCATGGCTGCCCTTCTTACCGGGGTGATGTCCAATACTGCCAGAATTGCCCTATACATTGCCGATTGCCGGAGGCAGGGGATTGAAATCCTTCCCCCCGACGTAAATGAAAGTGAAACGAATTTTACTGTTGTCGGACCCAAGAAGATTCGTTTCGGCTTGGCCGCAATAAAAAATGTCGGGAAGGGCGCTATTGAAACGATTATTGGAACCCGGAAGAAAGAGGGAAAATTTACCGGGCTGGGGGATTTTTGCAGAAAGGTGGATCTGCGCACCTGCAACCGGAAGGTTCTTGAAAGCTTGATCAAATGCGGTGCTTTTGATTCCTTGGGGGGATTCCGTTCCCAGTATTTGAATTATCTCGACCAGGCATTACAATCAGGGCAGCAAATTCAAAAAGATAAAATGAACGGCCAGATATCCATGTTTTCTTACCTGGGAGAGGAAAAGTTTGCCGGGGAGCAAGGGGACGATCTTGCACCTTTACCGGAGTTTTCACAAAGGGAGAAACTTATTTTTGAAAAGGAGCTGACCGGACTTTATATTTCCGGACACCCATTGGATCAGTACCGTCAGATTCTGGAAAACTTAAAAGGCGCTACTCCTCTTGGTGAGCTGGCGGAATTGGATGACCGGAGCCGGGTTACAGTGGTGGGGATGATCAGTTCTGTAAAGACAATTTATACAAAAAAGGGCCGGCCCATGTCTTTCCTAGATGTTGAAGATCTTACCGGAGAACTTGAAGTTGTCATCTTCAGCGATCTGTACGAACAGCATCAACAAGACCTGGAGGAAGGAAGAGTAATCCTGGCCGGCGGCGTTCTGGACTTAAAAGAGGAAGAAACCGTTAAAATGCTTTGCGAGGAGATTACTTTTTTGCCGCGGGAACCCAGGCAGCTCTTAATCACTATTAGCCGCGACAAGTCTTTCCGGGAACTGCTGGATCTGAAAAATATTCTTACTTCCTTTCGGGGAGGAACACCTGTTTATCTTTATTTAGAAGGAAGAGAAAAGCTTATTCTAACAGGGCAGGAGTGCTGGGTCAATGACCCGGAGAAAGTAAAACCAAAAATAGAGAATCTCCTTGGAACCGGGTCCGTAAAAATAGAAGAGATAGAAAACTGAGTTAAGCCTTATTTGAGTATCCTAAAGTTTTCAATGACAATAATATAAAAGGCCAAATTCAAATGAGGTGCAATACATGGATACTGCTTTTAGCGATAAAGAAATTGGCCAATGGATGGGAGGGAAATAAATGAAAAAAATTGCTGTTTTGACAAGCGGAGGAGACGCTCCGGGGATGAATGCCGCTATTCGGGCTGTTGTGCGTAAAAGTATTTACCACGGCCTGGAGATTTATGGAATAAAACGGGGATATCTGGGCATGATTAACCGGGAAATCAGGCAGTTGCAGCTTGGTTCCGTTGCCGATACTATTCACCGGGGCGGGACAATTCTTCATACGGCACGGTGTCCTGAATTTTTAAAGCCGGAAGGGCAGGAAAAGGCTTTTACTTTTTTACGGGAGCAGCAAATAGATGGCCTGGTTATCATAGGAGGCGACGGCTCCTTTCGCGGAGCAAAAGTGCTGGAAGAGGCCGGTTTCCATACTGTAGGCGTTCCGGGAACGATTGATAACGATATCCCTTTTTCGGAATACAGTATTGGCTTTGATACGGCCGTCAGCACGGTTACCGATGCCATTAACAAAGTGCGGGATACCGCCACCTCCCACGAGCGAATTTATGTAATCGAGGTAATGGGGCGGAATTCAGGGTTTATAGCCCTGCAAGCCGGGCTTGCCGGAGGGGCGGAATCCATTATTGTTCCGGAAGCGCCCTTTGATCTCGCTGAGGTTTGCAGCCGTCTTATGCGGGGAGCGAAGAGGGGCAAGCTACATAGCGTCATCCTGGTGGCTGAAGGTGCAGCAAGCGCCATCAGCGTCGGGGAAGAAATACAAAAGCTATTACAAATGGAGGTCCGGGTGACAATACTAGGCCATCTGCAAAGGGGCGGTACTCCCACTGCCTTTGATCGCGTTCTGGCCAGCCGTTTAGGAGCAAAAGCCATCGACCTCCTTCTGGAAGGGAAGAGGGGATGTGCTGTCGGTCTGTGGAAGGGAGAAATTAAGGCAACCCCTTATGAAGAAATTTTTACCCATAGCAAGGAATTTCCATGGGATGATTACAGAACGGCAGCTATCCTGGCAATTTAAGGGGGTTAGATTTTGCATTTTTCACATGGGAAAATGAGGTGTAAAAATTTTGAAACACAACGAAACAATCATGAGAGTACGTTATAAGGATACCGACCAGATGGGGGTAGCCTATTATGCTAATTACTTTATTTGGTTTGAAGTTGGACGGGCAGAATTCATGCGGGCTATCGGGTTGACTTATAAACAATTGGAAGAAAACCAGATTTTCCTTCCAGTAATAGAAGCATATTGCAAATATAAAAATTCCGCCCGCTATGATGATCAACTGCGCATTGTCACAACTTTGAAGTTTTTGCAGGAGGTAAAAATGGGGTTTCAATATGAAATTTTCCATCTGGAAAAAAATCTTTTGCTGGTTCAAGGTGAGACAGTGCATGCCTTCGTCAATAAAGCGGGCAAACCCGTCGTTCTGCGCAAGAAAAACCCGTTCATTTGGAAGCTGTTAAGGGATAAACTCCAGGAAATATAGGCTACTGTCCGGAGTGCAGCATTGATTTTAATGTTTAAGCATAATAAGTCCCGTGACCATTTTGGGATAAAAATAAGTAGTTTTCTGGGGCATGCGAATTCCTTTTTCGGCAAGATCAATAATTTTTTCGATGTGAGGCCTGTTCAAGAAAAATACATAGCGCGCCTTTCCGCTGTCAATATAATCTTTGGCTTCACACTCATCTTTCAAGTAGATGAGATTGGCTTGGTCTTTTCTTTCCGCTTCACCAAGGCCGAAGATTGTTTTTAGAATCAGCTCTTGCAGGACAAAGCTGTCCAGCATAGGGAAGGAAAAGTGCTTAGTATTTTTTAATTTTAGGCCCAACAGTTTTCTTTCCGCGGTATAAAGCCCGAGGGAAATTTCTTCCCGTTTTGCTGACTTGAAAAAATTTTCTATCGTTGCTTGAAATTGTTTTTTATCGTCAGATATTTCCAGCTCTTGGAGAATAAAATTTTTTTCCAAATTGAAAAGGAGATCCTCGGTTTTTATATCGCTATGCAGCACAAGGCGGTGCGTGGGGAATGAAAGCAAGCCTTCATCATAAATATTTACGAGCGCCATAAGGACGTGATTATACTTTTTTAAATCCGCGGTTTCTTTTCTTTTTTGCTGGTAAAATTGTAGTGCAGTTTCATAGCGATGGTGACCGTCGGCAATAAAGATCTTTTTTTCCTGAAAAAAATGCTGGGCTACAGCGATTTCATCAGGATCGGTCACAGCCCAGATCCTGTGAGTTTGACCTTCGTCGTCCGTAAAATCGATGATGGGTGAAGATCTTTTTTTTATATTCTCGCCAAGGTTTTCTATGAACATCTTTTTATCGCGATAGAGACCAAATATTGGGCTAAAATTGGCTTCGCAATAATTCATTAATTCCAATCTGTCTGCTTTTGGTTTGTCCATGGTTTCTTCGTGGGGAATGATCTTCCCTTCATGAAAGGGTGAGAGTTCAACACCGCAGTATAATCCCCTGCGAAGGTATTTTTTTCCTTCTTGTGAAAAGTACTGATCATAAAAGTAAAGAGCAGGTTTTTCTTCCTGATATAAAATTCCTTTTTCCAGCCATTCCTGAAAAGTGCGCGCCGCCCTACTGTATTTATTGTTGAAATCGTTATCTCCAGGCAGGGATTTGCCATATTCCAGGCGTATTATATTAAAAGGACTTTTTTCGTAGTATTTTTCCTGCAGTTCAGGGTCAATAACATCATAAGGCTGGGTAATAATTTGTGAGTAATCCAACCCTGGAGATAATCGTAGCCCTTGAATGGGAGTGATATTGGTCATTTTCAAACCTCCGAATTATTAGCTCATTTCTTCCTCGTCATTAGCACTCTATGGAGATTTTATTATAATAACCGGGAAAAGACAAGTGGACTACCATCTCTCTTTCAGATTCTCTTGCAAGAATGGAGAAAAATTAGATGTCTCAAAGATAGGGAAGTTCTTTAAAAAAGTTTAGAATCTTAAAAAAATTAAGCTGTGTGAGCAGTCCGGCCGCCAGGAGATGAGTATCGATAATTAGGATAATGATGCGCAAAGGGGTTGCCCGGGAAAGCTCAACCTTAACATTTATCTGCACGGGAGAAATAGATGAAAAAGTTTCAGAAGAAAAGAGCCAATGATCTGGACGGAAAGACTTGGGTGAGATACAGCATCAGCGTGTGGAGCGATTTACAAAAAAATTTCCGGGAAAGGGCTTTGCAGCACCCTGCACTTTTTCCGGTAAAGCTGGTGGAAAGAATTCTTGAAATTTTTTCACGCCAAGGTGAAGTGGTTCTTGACCCTTTTATGGGCAGCGGCAGCACCCTCATTGGGGCGGGGCGGCTTGGAAGGAGGGCCATTGGCCTGGATATTTCCGAAGAGTATCTAACTCTTTTTAAAAACCGCCTGCAGGAAGAAAAAATATTTCCATCCGGTCTAAAGTTTTTCCGTGATGATGCCCGCAGGCTGCATAAATATGTCGCTCCCGGATCGCTGGATCTTTGTTTAACTTCTCCCCCTTATTGGAATATCTTAAAAGAAAAGCGCACTGCAGACCGTAAATCGATGCGAAATTACGGAGAGCGCTGTAATGATCTGGGTAACATTTCAGAGTACCCTGCTTTCCTGGAAGCGATAAAAGAGATTTTCCTTCAAGTTTTTCAGGCTTTAAAAGATGGAGGTTATTGTATCCTGGTAGTCATGGACGTGCGAAAAAAAGATAAATTTTATCCGTTGCACATGGACCTGTCGGCAGAGCTGGTTTCCCTGGGCTTTCTTCTTGATGATATAATAATCTGGGATCGGAGGGCAGAATACAACCTGCTCCGTCCACTGGGCTACCCCTATGTCTTCCGCATTAATAAAGTTCACGAATATATTCTTATCTTTCGCAAGCCGGTCATAAGAAAGGGATGATAAACAATATGGAGAGGCAGAAAATAAACTACGATTTTACAAAAATGAAAGGGATTTTCCAGAGACCTGAAGAATTAAATAACTTTGCCCTTGAAAGGATGGAAAAGGTCGCATACTTGCTCAGGGATAAGGAAAAATACCATTGTCCGGCTGACTGCAACGACTGTTGCTATGGCTCCATTCTCATGTCCTACACAGAATTCACCCTCATAATGCTTTATCTTCAGCATAATTGGACGCGCGAAGAAACGGCTGCTTTGTTTCGGGAAAGGGTCGGTCTTCTGCAAAATGATGAGTCGCTTCTTTGCCCTTTCCTGCAGGAGGAGGCGGGAGCTAGACATTGCCGTATTTATCCCGCCAGGCCCCTGATCTGCCGCGTTTTCGGAACGACGGCATCTCCCTGCAAAAAACCGGTAACGCCTTCTCCTCTTAATGACGAACTTTTTTATCAGGCTTACAATCTTTTTTATTATGGCAGCGGCCGGTTTATTGCCCTGGACATCGACCGGAAATGGTCGGTTTATGAGGCTCCATTCGCTTTCTGGTGCCTGGCTGACGATAGTGAAGAAAGCCGCAGTTTTCTCCGTTCTTTTATTGAGGAAAAAGGAGACTCATTCCGGGCGGTTCTTTACGATCAGGAAGCCAAAATGTTCTTTTATTATTCCAAGGGCCACAAGGAGATTATCTCTACCTGAAAAGCATACTGTCGGAGGTGCAATATGCTTCGCTTTATTATCTTTGCCCTGCCTTTCTTTGCCATACTAACAAATGTCAACTACTATCAGGTGAAGTACATACCCCCGGAGTGGAAGCCTGTTTTGCTATATTGCCTGGCCATGGTCCCTGCTTTTTTTCTGGCAAATTTAGGAATAAATTATCTTTTTAATATCGGCTACCGGCAGATCCATAATGTCTGGCATTTGAATATTTATTTCTGGATCGCCAACTTTATCAATATTGCTGTTTTTTCTTATATCTGGTTTCAGGAGCTTCCCAGCTTAAAAACTTTCATCGCCGCTATTTTAGTTATAATTGCCATCCTGCTGATTGTCTAGCATTAAAGAAATTGCTATTGTGGTACGGATTATGGCACATTGGCAGCAGTTTTCCCCGTAATCCATACAGCCTGCAAAGCAGAATCCCAATGGACGTTTGCATCCAGGTACTCGCCCGTATAGCGCACCGGAATCATTGTCCTTCCCTTTTTAATAACCGGAGAAGTATCCATCTGCATTTCTTTACCGTTTAGTAAGGCCCGGGTGCTGTCTATCAGGAAAACAATGTTTGTTTCTTCTTTTTTTATGGTGACTGTTCTTTGCTCCGGGTTCCACTGGACTCCGGCCCCCAGCGCTTCAGCAACGCCGCGCAATGGGACCATAACGCGGTGGTTCGCGTCTAGAAACGGCGCCGCGTCGAAAAAAAGAGGGCGGCCGTTGACCATGATTACAATACCCGGGTTGTAGTCCGAAAGGAGATACTTTTTCCTTTCTTCTTTGAATTTTTGCAGGGCAGGGGCATAATTTGTTTCAATTTGTTGAGGCAATAGCCCCTGTTCCAGGTACTGACCGATCTTATCAGTGCCCATAATTTTATCAAACATGACGATTGTATCTCCACTTTTCGGCACCTTGAAATCTCCCTGCAAAAAGGCCAGTGAGAGCGCGTAAATGCCGGTTTTGGCAGGATTAAAAGTATAATAATTGTTGATTTTCAAGCGAACCCCTCCTGCATCCCCTCTCTGTTCAGGGATAAAGCTTACTCCGGGAAGTTTTGCCTGGTTAAGGGTTTCCGCATATTTTGCAGCATTCAGCCCTTTGCCGCCGATCCATTTAAACTTGTCAGCCTGGAAGACACCCGTTCCTTCCCCCAGTCCTGTGGCCATGTACCCAAAAACAGACTGCAAATCGGGTATGTTGGGAGAAGTTGCGATCCAAGGAAGGCCTGTATCCTGATAAATCATATTTCTTTTATAGCCCTCCATGGGAATAACCGTCAAATCCGCATTGATCTTGCGGTTAAAGAAAAGGGCAAGTTCCCCGACAGTCATCCCATGTGCCTTGGGAAGATTGTCAATGCCCACAAAAGATTGAAAGGGATCTTCCAGGACAGGCCCTTCGACGATCATTCCTCCCAAAGGATTGGGGCGGTCCAGCACAATGATTGGTTTGTTATATTTTTTTGCGGCAACCATACAATAGTTCAGGGTGGATATATATGTATAGGTCCGCGCCCCGATATCCTGAATATCGTAAAGAAGAAGATCAATATCTTGAAGCATGGCTTTTGTCGGCATTCTCGTTGGCCCGTACAGGCTGTACACAGGGATATCCAGTTTTGGGTGTCTGGATGATTCCACGTATTCGCCGGCCTTGGCTTTACCGTCAAGGCCGTGTTCAGGAGCGTATAGCGCTACCAGGGTAACGAGTTCGTTTTCTGCAAGGAGATCGATTGTGCTGATGCCCCGGCTGTTTACCCCGCTTTGATTTGTTACAAGGCCTACCTTTTTGCCCTTAATAAGGTGGAAATACCGGCTGAAAAGTACTTCGTTTCCCAGCTTAACAGGGGGAGATTCTGAAGCCAGAGCCGGGCTGAAAAGGATTGCCGAGGCGACAGCGAAAAAAAACAGTACTGCAAAGATTTTTTTCATTTTTTTCACCTTTCTTGTAACAATTGAACTTATCCTTACTGGTTATGACGAATAACTTTGCCTTAAGTTCCTGTCGGATTGCCTTGAAATACTGACTAAATATTGGTAAAGTATTTTTAAAAAGGGGGTATAAGTTGTGCTTGGAGCCATTGCCGGAGATATCATCGGCTCAGTCTATGAATGGAATAGCATCAAAAGAACCGATTTCCCATTATTCTCCCCCAGTTCAAGGTTTACAGATGATACAGTCCTTACTATAGCGATTGCCGAATCGATTATGGAAGGTAAAGATTATGCCCGGACTGTGAAAGAATACGGGCTTAGATATCCAAATGCCGGTTACGGGAAAAGCTTTTTTAAATGGCTTTTCTTGGACAACCCGGCACCTTATTATAGTTTTGGCAATGGTTCGGCCATGCGCGTCAGCCCAGTAGGTTTTGCTTTTCATACATTGCCGGATGTTCTGAAAGAGGCCGAAAAAAGCGCTTGCATTACGCACAATCACCCGGAAGGGATTAAAGGTGCACAGGCGGTTGCAGCAGCAGTATTCCTCGCGGGTTCGGGGGCCTCAAAAGAAGAGATAAAAGAGTACATCTCCAAAACCTTTGGCTACAATCTGGAGCAAACCCTGGAGGAAATACGTCCCCGTTACAGCTTTGATGTAAGCTGCCAGGGGTCGGTACCTCAGGCTATTATTGCCTTTCTGGAATCGCGGGATTACGAGGATGCTGTCCGGAAAGCGGTCTCCCTGGGCGGGGACAGCGATACCCAGGCCTGTATTGCAGGAGGCATCGCACAGGCATATTACAAAGAAATTCCCGGTTTTATAATTGCAGAGACCCGTAAACGGCTGGATACAAAGCTGCTGGAGGTTATTGACCGGTTTAATAAATTTGCCGGAATTCATTATCTATAAAGGAGAAAATATGAATAAATACATGAAAGCCGCGTATGACGAGGCGTTGAAAAGTATTGAAACAGGTGAAGGCGGCCCCTTTGGTGCTGTTATTGTCAAAAACGGCGAAATTATAGCAGCTGCACATAATCAGGTGCTTGCCGCCTGCGACCCGACAATGCATGCCGAAATCGCCGCTATTCGCTTAGCAACCCGGAAACTTGGCCGGTTCAGGCTTAATGATTGTTCCATCTACACAACGTGTGAACCGTGTCCCATGTGTTTGGGGGCTATTATCTGGGCGAAAATACCCGAAGTATATTTTGGTGCCAACCGGAAAGACGCTGAGAATGCCGGCTTTGACGACAACTACATATATGAATATATAAAGGGCACTGCTCCTGAAAAAAAGATTACTGTCAGAGGTTTAGACCGCGAAGAATGCCTGGAGCTGTTTGATAGATGGCTAAAGAAAAAAAATAAAATAATATACTAACCTTTCACCGGGTAAACCTTTATTTTTTCAGTAAACTGCCTCTAAGAGGCTTTTTTTTGGCCGTGGTGACAATTTCTACCCGGAACCCTTTGCGGGTTTGACGTACCGTTGCTGCCATGAAGCTGAAAAAAACTGCCGACCAGATGCCAAGCGTAAAGGCAAGGCCTGAAAGAATTCTTGCAGGGGGCGGCCAGAGCAGAGGCCGGCTCAGTAAATAAAGAATAAAGAAAAAGGTATCCGGAAAACCCCAGCGAAAAGTAACAGGAGGCAGTTCCGGCAGTATCTCCAGAAGCTCTGCCGGGGGGAAGACAAATAACAGGCTAAAAGCCATCAGAGCAATAAACAGCATGTTGATCAAATACATCAGCAGGGAGGCACCGGGTGATATCCGCTGTTGAGGGTTGTCCGGGTTGTAACGGCAATTGTTAATGGAGTAATACAGGCCGATGGCGCTTGAACCAAGGGTTATGAATACTGCTCCAACTGCCAGGCCGATAGTAATTGTATGTGAAAGGCTGACAGCCAGTGCTGTTCCTGCCAGCAATGCTTCCATCAAGATAAGGGTCGGAAGAACGGCAGCTAAAAGTTTGCCCCATACTACCGGCCAGCCGGCAAGGGGAACGCTGTTGAGGATCCATTCTGATTCCCCTTCACGGCCGAAGGATTGCAGTGCCATGTTTCCGCTGAACATTATCGTGTAGAGAACAACAACCGTTACCATAGTTGTCCGGGTTGAATCCCCGGGTATAAAGAGAAACTGCCCGATAAAGAAAATCATAATAATCAAAGGGGTTAAATATCCAAACCACTCGCGGGTGTCCCTCCTCAAATAAAGAAGATCCTTTTTGGCTACAGACCACATCCCCGGCCATGCCGACCCTGAACTTTTGTTGGCCGCCGCGGGCTTTAAAGCTTTTTCCAGTTGCTTGGAATCCGCAGCAGTGCTTAAAGGAGGACGCTGTTTTTTCCGGCGGGATCCTCCGGTTCCTTGGGTAAGGGAAATCCAACCCTGCCGGAATCCCCGTTTAACCAATAAAAAGGCAACCGCAAAAAGTGCGGCTCCAAGTAAAACCAGCGCCAGGCTCCAGCCCAAAGCAGCTAAATTATTGCCGGAGGCGCTGCTTGCCAGGGCTAAAGACCCCCAACCCCAGGGGAAAAAGTCCATTATGCGCAGGAGCTGCTGCTGACCGGACAGCCAAGCCCCGATGCCCGGGTATCCTCCGCTGGAGATAATCATGTTCGGGACCTGGAAGAGAAGGGCAATAATGATGCCGGCCAGGCCGCCTATGACGCCGATGGCCTCCCGGCTGCGGTGGGGAGGTACAATATGCATTACCAGCAGGTTCAGCAGTTCTGCCAGGGCAGTACCCGCGGTCCACAGGCCAAGGCCGACCAGAACAACCCAAAAGAAATAAATTATTCCTGTGCCGAAAAGCAAACCATAAAACACGCCCGGCACAATGACGAAAAAGATAGCGGTCAAAAAATTGCTGCCTGCTGCTACCAGCGATTTAACGGCAAAGACTGCCGTAATGGAAACCGGCGCCATGAACAACAACTCCAGGTCCTCGGACATATAGAGCGCGGCAAAAGCAGCGGTAATGCCAAAAAATACTAGGCCGGCCGTTCCCGCCATAAAAAGCATGGCTAAAAACCCCCGGGCTACCTCGGGCTGCATTGTCTTCAGGGCGCCAAAAGCTAAAAAACCAAGACCTACAAGCAGGGAAAGAAGGCCGATTCCAAAGGCGATGAGCACAATCCATGTCACCCGCGGCCAGTGGCGGATCTTATTCCAGGTTATACGCATCTGCGCTGCAGACAAGAGCTTAAAATCTTCCCAAAAAGACCGTGCCTGCGGTTTTTGCGAAAGAGGAGGAGGCAGTTTTATTTTCAACGGTTGTCCACCTCTTCCAGGCTGCGGATCAGCTCAATATCTTCCGGGCTACCGGTAAGCTCAAGAAAAATATCTTCCAAACTTTCCTCGCCATGCCCAACTTTTTGCCGCAATTCTTCCGGGCTGCCCTGGGCTATCAATCGTCCTTCCTTTAAAATACCCACACGATGACACATCCGCTCAGCGATTTCCAGGATGTGTGTGGAGAGAAAAACCGCCGCGCCCTGGCGAGCCATCTCTTGAAGCACATCTTTTAACAGGCGTGCACTGCGGGGGTCAAGACCTACAGTGGGTTCGTCCAGCAAGATCACCCAGGGCTGATGGATCAGCGCCGCTGCCAGAACTACCTTCTGCCGCATGCCGTGAGAGTAGCTTTCCAAAAGATCATCAGCCCGGCTTTCCAGCCCGAACAAGAACAACAAATATTCCGCCCGTTCCCGGGAGATATCTTTCGGCATCCGGTAGAGGTTTGACATGAAGGAAAGAAACTCCCGCGCCGTCAACTTTCCGTATACTTTTGGCTGGTCAGGCACGTAGGCCATCAGCGCCTTAGCGGAGGATGGATCTTTGCTGATATCGTAGCCGCAAATGAAGGCGCTGCCAAAGCTCGGCTCCAGCAGCCCTGTCAGCATTCTGATCGTGGTCGTCTTGCCGGATCCGTTGGGGCCAAGGAATCCGTATATTTCTCCGCTCTTTATTTCCAGATTAAGATCGTTAACTACTGTTGCCGATCCAAAACGTTTTGTTAAGCCGCTGGTCTTAATCAAAATACTTTCCAATTTAGCCCGTCCCTCTTCCGTTTTTTTTCAGCCATCTCATATTTTTATTCATTATATCAAAAACAGCGGAGCAGAATGAATGACAATTATTTCTTATACCGGGACATTTACTATTAAAAATTTTTATCTCTGTCGCTCAAATCTGTCTATGTTTTATTAAAAATTCTTTGTTAATTCTGTCGAAAAATAATTAGAAAAAATAATTAGAAAGGAAGGAACTTACGAAAAAATATAGAAATATAAAAAAGAAGTTTTATAATTTATATTTACAGATATTATTAGACATTTATTTTACTTCCCCGTGTGGCGCGTTTTTATAAAACTTATCGTCTAAGCGAGGTACTCATCTTGCAAAAACACAGCGGGAAAATTATTTTAATAGTGCATTCTATTTTAAAGGGACACATTTGTGTCCCTTTAACTTGTATGAGTACTACAACTCCTTAATTTTGAGGATTAATCTTTAACCGAAAGCGAGGTCTTTAAAATTTTTGTAATAGCGAGGTTTAAAAAAGAGCTACAGCCGGACGGTTGTTAAATGAGCTGTCTGGAGTATATTTGCCTCTTCTTGTTGTTTAAAAAATGTCAGGAGGTATAAAAAATGTTCATTAATACCAGCGACACGGACAAGCTAATACAATCAATTTTAAATATGGATTTAGAAGATGATCAAATTCTTTTTATTATGCTTGGGGAAAAAAGCAGTATTGATATCCAAAGACTGATTAAAGCACTAAATGAATCCCAAAAAGATTTCATGGGAGGAATATTTCCCGGAATTATCTACGATGAGCAAAAGTATGAAGAAGGTGCCATCATAACCAGACTTCCTTCTCTGGAAAGACCTTTAGTAATAACGGGGCTTGATACCGGAAATATCCAGCTGCCCGATTTGAAAAAAATAATTGCTAAATTTGATCAAAAATATGCAGCCATGATTCTGGTCGACGGTTTCAGCAGGAACATTTCCGGCTTCTTAAGCCTGTTGTTTAACAACCTCGCCGGTTCAGTTAATTATTTTGGCGGTGGTGCCGGTTCTTTATCTTTTAAACAGCAACCCTGTATCTTTACTTCAGAGGGGCTCTTTCAAGATGCTGCCATAATATCTTTTGTTAAGCTCAAGTGCCGGTTGGGAGTCCGTCATGGGTGGAAGAGAATCATAGGCCCCGTCGTGGCTACGAAAACTGACAAAAATATAATTATTGAGCTTAACTGGAAAAAAGCTTTTGATGTTTATAAGGAAATTGTGGAAAGGGATTCAGGCAAAAAAATTACAAAGGATAATTTTTTTAATATCTCCAAAGGATATCCCTTTGGCATGCTCAAGGAATATGCCGAAACGGTTGCCCGCACCCCCGTTGCTGTAAATGATGCCGGGGCATTGATTTGTATTGGAGAGGTTCCTGAAAATTCCGTTTTAGATATTTTGAAAGGAGAAGTTGCTTCACTTGTAAACGCAGCGGGACAGGCTGCCGATGATTGCAAAATATACGAAGGGAAAAAGGTTACCCATGGTTTTGTAGTAGATTGCATTTCACGGGTTCTTTTTCTAGAAGATAATTTTTCCCTTGAATTACAGGCTGTTAAAACAAAATTTCAGAGCATTGAACCACGTCTTGTGCCAATAGGGATGCTTTCCCTTGGAGAAATTTCATCTTGCGGTAATGGTTTTTTAGACTTTTTGAATAAAACAATTGTGGCTGGGATTCTGTATGAATAATAGCGCTAATTATTTTAGAGAAGTAATTCAGGAAATGTCCTTGCTTTTTGAAATGGCACTGGCAACCGGTCAATCAATGGATTTAAGGGAAAGCTGCGACCTATTTTTAAAACGCTTAATGGACCGCAAAGATCTGGTTTACAGCGCTGTTTGGATTAAGGACGCTTATTTAACGGGAAAAGCTAATCAACGGACTGCTACTCTTGTCTATGCCTTTCCGGAATATTTGGCTGAAACAAAAAAACTTTCCCTAGACCATCCGCTCTTTAGCAGCATAAGTGAAAAAGAATATCTTGCCGTTCCGGCTTATAAAGAAGAATTTTGGGGACTGGTCAATGAAAAGGGAATTACCAACGGCACTTTTGTACTGTTTTCACTGGATGAAATAGGCGTTCTCAAGCTGTTTTCCGCGAGAGACAATTGTTTTAGCAATTACGAGCTTAATCAGCTTAGAAAAGTGATTTCCAAGTTTGCCTATTCTTTAAAAGGATGTCTGTCTTATAAGCAGTTGTTGACAGAAATTGCGGAACGAAAAAAAACAGAAGAAGCCCTTAAACAATCAAAGCAGCAAATAGCTGATATTGTCAACTTCCTGCCGGTTGCCTCATTTGCTATTAACTTGGAAGGCAAGGTCATTGCCTGGAACCACACTTTAGAAGTAATGACAGACGTTAAGGCAAAAGACATGCTTGGTAAAGGAAATTACGAATACGCTTTACCTTTTTTTAAAAAGAGGAGGCCGCTTTTAATCGATTTAGTTTTAAAACCGGAACTTAAAGATTTGATTAAAGAAGATTTTCTTTTCTTTCAAAGGTTTAATAATAATTCGATGGTCGCGGAAATTTTTCTTCCGGATCTAAAAGGTAAACAAACTTACCTTCGGGCCAGAACTGCCCCGTTATTTGATCCCAGGGGCAGAATTATCGGAGCTATTGAATCCCTTCGCGATATTACAGAGAGTAAGAAATTAGAAAAAAAACTTGAAAACGCCCGCATTGAACTGGAAGAGAAGGTCAAAAAGCGGACCTTTGAACTGTATGAAGTTAATAAGGCCCTTAGATCTGAAATTGCCGAGCGGAAAAATGCCGAAGCAGCATTGGCCGAAGAAAAAGAACTCCTAACTGTAACCCTTCATAGTATTGCTGATGGTGTCATAACTACTGATACGCTGGGAAACATTTCCTCTATTAACCGGATGGGTGAAAAAATTATCGGCTGGAAGCAGGATGAAGTAAAGGATAAGCCCTTTGCAAGCGTTTTTCAAATCTTAACCGATGAAAGAATGTTAAAAATTTGCGATAATCCCCTTGAAAGAGTGTTGAATCAAAATGAAATGACTGATCCCATCAGGCTTCTTACAAAAAATAACATTAGGAAAATTATTTCAGCCAATGCAGCTCCCATAAGAGATAAAAAACATAATACGGTTGGTTATGTAATCATTTTCAGGGATATTACGGAGCAAAAAAAGGTTGAAGCCCAGCTGGCTTTGTCTCAAAAACTGAAATCCATTGGTGAATTGGCAGCGGGGATTGCCCATGAAATAAATACACTCATGCAGTACATAGGTGATAATATCACATTCTTGCAAAGGGCAATTAAAGATATTGTTTATGATTTAATGGTGGACTATAAACAGCTGACAAATAAACCGGAAGATGACAAGATTTTTGAGTCTTTGGTTAGAAAAATATTAAAAAAGGAAGAAAAATTGGGTGTAGCATATCTTCTGGAGGAAATTCCTAAGGCATTTGAGGAAACGCTTGAGGGAATTGAAAAAATAAAAAAAATAGTTTATGCCATGAAAGATTTTGCACATCCGGGGAAAAAGGAAATGAAACCGGCAGATATTAATAAAGCTGTTGAGGTAACAGCAACCATTTCCAGAAATGAATGGAAGTATGTCGCGGAACTGGAAACTGATCTTCAGCCGGGGCTGCCTTTAGTTTACTGTGTTATTGATGAGATTAACCAGGTGTTGCTTAATATGATTGTTAATGCAGCGCAGGCCATTAAGGAAGCCCATATTACGAATCCTTTAATTAAAGGCAAGATCGCGGTAACAACAAAAGTGGATGGGGATAATGTAAGTATCTCTATAAGCGACAACGGGATTGGTATTCCAAAAAAAATAATGGACAAAATATTTGAACCCTTTTTCACGACAAAGGAAGTTGGCAAAGGCACAGGGCAGGGGCTTGCCATTGCCTATAATATTATTGTAAACAAACACAAAGGCACAATTGAAGTTGATTCAGAGGAGGGAAAAGGAACGGTGTTTACCATTCGTCTGCCGATAAATCCCGCATTACGAGGTAATAAAAGATGAAAAAAGCAATCAGCATACTACTTGGCGCTCAGTAGATTCAAAATATTATAAAAAAGCAATGAATAGTCAGTTTTCCGGAAATAAGGTTTAAGGAGAAAAGTTCTTAAAAGAAACAAAAGAGGGATTAATAACATGGCTGAGAAAATACTTCTGGTAGATGATGATAAAAACATCCTTGCTGCTTATCAAAGATATTTAAGCGATAAATTTACCGTGGTTACTGCCGAAAGCGGTGAAGAGGGAATTACTACTATGAAAAAACAGGAACCGTTTGCTGTTGTAGTGTCTGATCACCGTATGCCGGGAATGGACGGCATCCAGTTTTTGTCATTAGCTCGCCAAATAGCTCCCTACACCGTGCGTATTATGCTTACCGGGTACGCTGATACGGATAGAGTTATCAGTGCAATTAATGAGGGAAATGTATTTCATTTTCTTACAAAACCTTGTTCCAGCCATGTTTTAGTGGAAGCCTTGAGAAAAGCGGTAGAACAGTATAGATTAGCAATAACTGAGCGTCAAATGTCAAATGAAGCTTTAAAACGTGTACAATTTGAAAAATCTATGAAAAAAATGGCGGAAGAAAAGCTTGCTAAGATGACAAACAAGTTAAGAAGTACGATAGAAAGCACTATTCAATCAATGGCCGTAGTTATTGAAAAAAGAGACCCCTATACTGCCAATCATCAACGCCGGGTGGCAAAACTTGCAGTTGCTTTAGCTAAGGGGATGGGGCTTGAAGAAGAACAAATTAAAGGTCTTCAGATGGCTGCAACAATTCATGATATTGGCAAGATTTGTGTGCCGGCAGAAATATTGAATAAGCCCGGCATTTTAAGCGATCTGGAATTTGCAATGATAAGAAGCCATCCGGAAATAGGCTATGAGATCTTGAAAATGATAGATTTTCCATGGCCGATCGAACAAATTATAGTTCAGCACCATGAAAGGCTAGACGGTTCCGGTTATCCCAGAGGTCTTCTAGGTGAGGAAATCCTCTTACCTGCAAGAATTTTAACTGTAGCCGATGTTGTAGAGGCTATGACATCGCATCGTCCTTATAGGCAGGCTCTTGGTTTAGACAATGCATTGAAAGAAATTTCTCAGAATGCAGGAATTCTTTATGATGAAAAAGTTGTTGATGTCTGTTTAAAATTTTTTGGAAAAAAAACTTCCATTTACAAATTACAACATCCACACATACGGTATAATCCATAGAAGCAGATGCAGAAAATTAATTCCATGCGGTTTATCTTTACATCCCCCAATATTATGGGGAAATTATAAGGACTTCAGCAATATGATAGACCAAGCTCCCGTATTAATTTGTGTGTCAAAAATCTGCCCATTTTTTTATGGCAGGTTTTCATTTTTAAAGGGGTATTAAAAAGCACGAAGTAAATTCCCGTCTGCCAATTCCAGCACACCGGCATATTATAGCTGAAATTGGTATTGGTTTTTTAAATAAAAAAACCGAACCATTCATCAACATAAATTACTGTCGTAATTGGTTCGGATTTTTGGTTGGTGCCGGTGGTGGGATTTGAACCCACACGTCCTTGCGGACAACGGATTTTGAGTCCGCCCCGTCTGCCAATTCCAGCACACCGGCATATCCTTAGCTTAAATAATACTAACAAAAAAGAGGGTTGGTGTCAATAAGTCCGGCCTTAATTTTCTGGGAAGCCACTATCTATAAAATAATGACTAACAAATATACGCTTTAGATAAAGACATTCTTTTAGGTTTATGTTATAATATAAAAAAAGTTATATTAATTAATATCTAGTTTTATTATTCTTCGATTATTTTCTTGAAGGAATTGGTGGGGTTTATGATGAAATATTTAATTACGAAAAAAATTAAAAAGTTTAGTAAGGAGTTAAAAAATAAGCGGCTGGAGATTATTATTCCAGAGAATCAAATGATAGAACTGGCTTATAAAACGCCTGTCGGAGAAAATAAAAAAGAACAGATTGTGGGAGCGTACATTTATCTAAAAATAGGCGATACCGTCTATCCTTCCATTGTGGAATTTTCGGGTGATGAAGTGGAAATTGTCGGTGGTACAATTGAAAAAGAAAAGCTGATTGCAACAGCTGTGAATAAAGGCAAAATGTTTTTTTTAAATAGCAGTATTTGTACGTGTACAGAATTTGTTCGAGCTCTTTTGGGCAGACCAAATGACCATCTTACAATTTTAAATGATAATGAAAAATATATACGGGTAGTTTCCGGATATAAAAATTCCCTTTCAGAAAAACAGATAATGACTATAATTTTCTAGCATCTCAGGACCTGTTCTGCATTAATAAAGAGATTAAAAGGGATGACACCCTTTTTAATCTCTTTTTTATTAACCTTTTCTTCCCTTTTGAATATATTAAATTAAATAGGAACTGAGCGGGGTGCTTATCTTGAGGAGGAGGCGTTGGGGATCTTTTCTAAAAAAAAGCAGCGGTGTTGTGATAGCTGTTATTGGAATAACTTTATTTGTAAAAACATTGCCGGTTTTTTTCTGGACAATGCTGGCGGGATTGCTTTTAATCTGGCTGGGTTGGCAAATGTACATAGGGAGTGAATTTTAACCTTTAAGAAGCAAAGGTATAATTATTTATAATTATTTATTTATAATTATTAAGGAGGGGCTGTGGAGATGAAATTTTATATAATTAAGCTGCCTAAAGCTCTTAGATTTTTAATAAAGGGACTCCTGGGAATTAAATAATAAGATGAAAAATTGTGCGATTGCCCATCGCCTAAGCAAAAAGCGCAATATACATAATACTGCGCTTTTATTTTATACATAGTAAAGATAATGGCGTAAAAGAAAGCTTTTAAAGCTTGCCCCTGTTTAAAAAGCTCTTTTTATCTTCCCCGCTTTTAGACAACGCGTACATACCTTTATCCGTTGGGGAGTTCCGTTGATGAGAGCTTTAATTTTTTGGATATTCGGCTTCCAATTACGTTTAGTCTTGATATGAGAATGGCTCACCATAAAACCACTACTTTTTTCACGACCACAAATAGCACACTTGTTGGCCATTTTTCCCACCTCCTCATCAAAAACCAACAAAACATATTCTAACATAAATCATTATTAAAGACAAGGAAAAAAATATTATTAAGCTTAAAACCGGTTCAACAAGGGTTTAATTATTTTTATACCACGGGTAGTAAAAGGCAGACAATTACTTAAAAAAAACAAACTACCAAGGAATTATCTTTTAGAGATAGGTAATAATATTAGATCTTGGAGAAACTACTAAGTATATTCGCACCGGGAAGAGAAATACTATGACTACCCTGATACAAGGAGGTGAAAATAAATGCCTAGCAACAGAAGATCCGGACGTAATAGGGTATTAGTTCCCGGTGCTGCACAAGTTCTTGATACTTATAAGTATGAAATTGCCAACGAACTTGGTATCAATTATAACGGTGACAAAGGGGAACTGTCTTCCAGACAAAATGGTTATGTCGGAGGATACATGGTAAGGAAAATGATTCAGCAAGTTGAAAACCAAATGGCCCAGGGACAAATTCAACCAGCTCAGCTTGCGCAGCAAGCTGCGCCTCAAGTAACTCCTCCGGGTACATCTGGTTTTATGGATACTACAGCCCAGTATCCACAAAATCAAAATCAAATTTAATAGCATTTACTCAATAGCAGGAGCGGGTTTCGGCCCGCTTTTGCTGTTAATATTTTTAAAAAGTCTCCCAAAAAAACTCCCCTATGGCAAACGGTTTATCCTGTTCGCACATAGGGGTTTGGGAGAGGAGAAACCGGAGGAAGAGCTTATGGGGAATATTGTTGATGCATTAGTATTATGGTACAGAAACTTGTAAAATATTCTTTTCTTTAATAAAAAAATAGTGTAAATAATTACCATTTCATTGCTTTTTACTTAGTAAAATGATAAAATACCTTCCGGCAAGTTTTTTGGAGGTAGCATATGAGAATTATTTCCGGCTCAGCCAAGGGCATGAATTTAAAATCTCCGCATGGGAAAAAAATTAGACCTACTTCGGAAAAAGTTAAAGAAGCTTTTTTTAACATAGTACAAGATAGAATTAAAGGATCTTGGTTTTTAGATTTATTTTCGGGAAGTGGGGGGATAGGCCTAGAGGCGTTAAGCAGAGGGGCAGAAAAATGTATATTTGTTGATAAGGACCGAAATTCAATTCAGTTAATCCGGGAAAATATTCAACTGACCGGAATGCAGGAAAAAGCGCGCGTCTGTCAAGGTGATGCCGGACGCGCCCTACTTGGTTTTTCAAAAGAAGAAATTTGTTTCGATATTGTTTACATAGATCCACCGTATAAGTATACAAAGATAACCGATATTCTTTTTCTATTACATCATGGCAGATTACTTGTTGGAGGCGGTATTATAGGAGTGGAAAGGCCAAGCCGTAATGGCACGTGGGACTATTCTCCTTTTTCATTGCAGCAAAAAAAAAATTATGGAGACACAGAGTTATACCTTTTAGTCTCCCGGGAGTGAGAGGGGGCATTTATTTTGGTTCGAGCCATATATCCCGGAAGTTTTGACCCCGTTACAAACGGGCATTTGGATATTATTGAACGCGCCAGCAGGGCGTTTGATCATCTTATTGTCGCAGTTCTTGAAAACCCCAGGAAAGTTTCCCTTTTTAAAATGGAAGAACGGGTTGCAATGCTTAAAATTATTACTAAAAAATTTTCCAATGTTAATGTAGACAGTTATAATGGGCTTCTTGTCGATTATGCGGATAAGGTAAATGCAAGTATTATAGTTAAGGGATTACGGGCGGTTTCCGACTTTGAAATTGAATTCCAGATGGCGTTAGCCAACAGAAAATTGAATAGCAAAGTTGAAACATTGTTTATGATGACAAATAACATTTATTCGTTTGTCAGTTCCAGTATTGTAAAAGAAGTTGCCGGATACGGAGGCAACATTCGTGATATGGTACCAAAGGAAGTTCACCAAATCATTGTGGATAAAATTAATTCGGTTAAAAATGCTTAAACCGTTTTTTATTTGCCTTTGCTCTTTCGGAGTAATAAATAAGCAATGAGAGAACGGCCATAATGAGCAGAATTATAATTAATCTGCCTCCCATAAATACTGTTCTGCTGTACCAGTAGGGCAAATTTCCTCGGGGTATGGTTTGGAGGAAGACTTGTTGGTAGATAATTTCCGTTGCCTGGAATATTTTTAGGGGTCCCAGTAAAAGGGCCGTATACAGACCGGCAAGGATAGCATGCAGTATGCGGGCAAGCAGGTAAGGGAAAATACTGATATCTGTTGAACTGATAATACTTGCAACTTGCGCAAAAACTGAAAGGCCGCTCCAGGCAATTATTGCACTAACGATAATAAGCTTTTCATCCATGGCAACACCTTGAAGTGATCCGGCCGCCTGACAGCCCAGATCAAGTTCGAATATTCCTCTAATTAATGCCGAAGATAGAGAAGGGCTGATTCTTATAAAATTGAGCATTTTCGAGACAGGCGAGGCGATGATGGAAAAGATACCGGAAAGATCCATCATCGTAAGGATAACTGAAAAAAGCATAATAAATCCTCCAACTAACAAAAGGGTATTTATTGATTGTATAACCGCTTCTCCAAGCATTTCCCCGAAAGGCCGGTTATCTTTTTGCCTCGCTCCAACAAGCGCTGCCATAGCACGGCTAATAATTCCCGCTTCCCGATTTGGCCGTGTTTTTTCTTTTTGCCGTATTTCCCCCCGAGCCCGGTAAAAGCGCATCAATAGGCCGACGGAAAGGCTGGAAGCGTAATGGGCAAAGGCGATGATCATGCCGGCATGAGGCGCATGTAACATTCCCACGGCCACTGCACCGAACATGAAAAGGGGATCGGCTGTATTGGTAAAACTCAGCAGGCGTTCCGCCTCCACTTTGTTGCACAGGTTTTGCTCTCTGAGCTTTTTCGTTAATACCGCTCCTATGGGATAACCGGAAGCAAGGCCCATAGCCATGACAAATGATCCCGCACCGGGAACGTTAAAAATTGGGCGCATAATGGGCTCCAGTAAAACCCCCAGGAAATGGACAACCCCTAGGCCGATAAGTAATTGTGAAAAGATGAAAAACGGAAGCAAGGCCGGAAAAACAATATTCCACCAGATAGCCAGACCGCTAAGGGAGGCTTCAAAAGCCTCTTTTGGGTAAAATACCATTCCAATAGTTAAAAAAACAGCAATAATTGCCGGAAGATAAAAAGAGAATAGTTGTTTTTTTAGCGACATGCCTTAACCCCCGCTTTTACATTAAATCCGCTTACAACAATATATATCGTTTCTTTTCTTAAGATAGACCTTTTCAGAACAATTAAAACTGAAAACAAGAAGGGAAACAGTCAAAATATGGAGAATTAAATGCCATGGCATTTATCTCATTTTTAAGTTTAATTCTGCAATATTCATGTAAAATATATTATTTCATACAAAGAGGTGTAAGTATGATTAAGGTAGAGAAAATGCAAATAGGAAAAGCAGTTGTTATCCTTCCCGAAAAAGTTAATATTGCCAATTCTCCGGACCTAAAAAATAAACTGCAATTGTTATTTGATGAAGGGATCAATGAAATTGTCATTAATTTCTCTCAGACAAAAATGATTGACAGCTCTTGTCTGGGGAAGTTGCTTATGTTTCAAAAGAAGCTGAAAGAACGTCAAGGAGAGTTAATTATAGAAGATGTAACCAGCGACTATATTAACAAACTGTTTAATATGATCCAGCTGCAAAAAGTTATTAAAATCAATTAATTTGCCTAACTAATATTAGGAAACTAACCCCCCGGCCGGAAAAAAGCAGGGGGTTTCTTTTTAAAGATAAACAACATAGCAAAGAAAGAGTTTTTAATTAAGATACAAATGATTTATAATAAGAAGAAAGAGATAAACTAGAAAAGTCCGTAAAAAAAATTGGAGGGCTTTTTAAATTTGTTCGCCAAAAACGATATAATAGAAAAAAGCGATGGTAAAGGGGAAAGGGGTAAAGTAAAGATTGGCCTTGCTTTAGGAGGAGGATCTGCCAGGGGCTTTGCCCATATTGGTGTTCTCAAAGTCTTTGAAGAAGCTGGGATTAAAATTGACTACCTGGCCGGCACTAGTATGGGAGCTCTTATTGGGGCCGTCTATGCGTGCGGAACAAATATTCGCATGCTGGAAAAGTTGTCCTGGGCCTTAAAGCGCCGGAACTGGCTGGACTTTACCTTTCCCCGCATGGGTTTTATCAGCGGCAAGAAAATTGAACGAATTATTTATCTTTTAACTCGCCGTTCTACTTTTGCAGATTTAAAAATTCCGCTGGCAGTTGTTGCCGTTGATCTTATAAGCGGAAAGAAGGTAGTTATTAAGGAAGGCATTGTTGCTTCGGCTGTAAGGGCTTCCATTTCCATTCCCGGTTACTTTGTTCCGGTTAATTGGAAGGAAATGCTTTTGGTAGACGGAGGAATTCTAGATATAATCCCCGGTGATGTGGTGCGCGACATGGGGGCCGATTATGTAATTGCCGTTGATGTCGGTGCAAACCTGGATAACTTTAAAATAAATAATCTTTTGGACGTGATCAGCCGCTCATTTGAAATTATGGTGAAAGAGCTAGGCAGTCAGACCATTAATGATGCAGATATTGTTATTAAACCTAAGCTTTCAGGGATAGCTCCTTCCCAATTCGACAGGGCGCGTGAGGCAATTCTAATTGGCGAAAAATATGCCCGCGAAGCGCTCCCTGCCATTCTTGGCGATCTTACCGCTTTGCAAAGGTAGGTAAAGGTTTTGAAAAAACATTTAAGGTTTCCCATTATTATTTTTATTTTTATTTTAGCTTTCATGGGATCATTGATGCAAACCAACTACTACTTGATAAAACCCGGCTCTGTTGAAGAGCTTGGAGAAATGATTCAAGTTGAGGGAAAGGCAAGGGAAGAAGAAGGGCAGTTTTTTATGGTAACCGTTGCCCAGCAGCAAGCGAATCTTTGGCTTATGCTCTATGGTATCGTAAATCCGCTGATGGAGCTGCGTCCCATATCCAGGATGATACCACCGGATATGTCCTTGGAAGATTATAATAAGCTTATGCAAAGTATGATGCAGGAAAGTAAGTACATGGCTCAATTTATTTCCCTTCGCAAGGCAGGTTATGAGGTCCCCATCGTCAGCGACGGGGTAGAGGTCATTGAACTGATTCCAGGTAGCCCTGCCGAGAATATCCTGCAGTCCGGCGACATAATCAAATTTGTGGAAGGGAAAAAGGTAAACCTCGCTGAAGAAGTGATTTCTCTTGTTCAGGAAAAGAAAATTGGAGAACAGGTAAAACTTACTGTACAGCGCGAGAGGATGTTAAAAGATTTTTCTATTCCTACTGTTCCCCATACTGATTTTCCCGACAAATCCGCTCTGAAGATTTATGTGCGCACGAAGAATTGGCAGCCGCTGTTACCTCTGGAAATTGAAATTGATACAGGTCCGGTTGTCGGGCCGTCAGCGGGGATGATGTTCGTCCTCGAATTACTGGATCGCCTTCTTCCTGAGAATTTAACTGGAGGCAAAAATATTGCAGGAACCGGTACCATTTCCCTGGATGAAAAAGTTGGAGCTATTGGAGGAGTTAGGCAAAAAGTAGTTGCAGCAGAAAATTCCGGGATTGAATATTTTTTAGTGCCTGAGGATAATTACGAAGAAGCCGCCGGCGTTGCACGAAAAATTAAAGTTGTTTCAGTGGCCACTCTGGATGAAGCCCTTGTCTTTTTACGCAACCTGGATACTGCTGCAGAAGGCAATTGAAGATCCTTGCAAACTGATGTTTTGACAGAGAGGATGAATTATGTTACACTAAGGTTGCTAACAAAGCATCAACAATTAAAGTATATTTTTGTTTACAAATGAGTAAACTGGGCAGCCGCGGAGGTCGAGAAAAGGCCTTCGAGGAAAGTCCGAGCTCCGCAGGGCAGGGTGCTGGGTAACACCCAGTGGGGGCGACCCTAAGGAAAGTGCCACAGAAATTAAACCGCCCTTTAAGTAAAGGGTAAGGATGAAACGGTGCGGTAAGAGCGCACCAGCAGCCGGGCGACCGGCCGGCTAGGCAAACCCCACCCGGAGCAAGACAGAATAGGAGGGAGATGACGTTGCCCGCCGAATCCCTCGGGTAAAGTCGCTGGAGGTGTCAGGCAACTGGCATCCAAGATAGATGGCTGCCGCTCCTTTTAGTTTTAATGGAGATACAGAACTCGGCTTACAAGTTTGCTCATTGTTAACTAATTAATACCGCATAAATGATTATGCGGTATTTTATTTTCAGGAGGAAGCCTTCCGTCTTTAGGACTGAAGGCTTTAAAGTTTCGCTGCGCTGGGGGGATAGAATGGGTAGGCAACATATTTTTCTATCTTATGATATAATTATACTATATCAAGAAAACGCATGTTCAATAAGGGAAGGGGGTGAAGCTTATTAACCGGGTCAAGGAGGTATTTAAAGAAGTATGTTATGCCATGGTCCCCCTTTCCCTGGTCGTTATCTTTTTGCAGCTTATCCTTCTTAAACTGCCCGGAGAGGTCTTTTTACAGTTTTTAATAGGTGTTATTATGGTTGGTGGCGGCCTTTTTTTATTCCTAATCGGCGGACAGGTAGCCCTTCTCCCTATGGGAGAGTTGATTGGGTCAGAACTGCCAAAGAGGGGAAATCTATGGGTAGTCCTTTTTTTTGGATTACTTTTGGGCTTTGCCGTTACACTGGCAGAGCCCCATGTCCGGGTGCTCGCTCTGCAGGTGGATATGGTTTCTCAGGGGGTAGTCAGCCAGAGTATGCTTATCTATGCGGTTGCCTCAGGCGTGGGCATTTTTCTTTCTATGGCTTTGTTGAGGATTTTATTTAGAGTATCAATTATTTATCTTCTTATTGCGGGGTATATCCTTATCTTTCTCATCGCCTCTTTTTCTTCTCCGGAGTTTGTTCCGGTTTCCTTCGATGCGGGAGGCGTGATAACGGGCCCTCTGGTTGTTCCTTTTCTACTGTCCCTTGGCGTTGGCGTATCTTCAACCCTGGGGGGCAAGAGCAGTACTGCGGATCGTTTTGGGCTGGTAGCGCTGTCTTCTGTCGGACCTGTTCTGGCTATTTTGTTATTGGGGGTGTTTTATCGGTGAAAATCCAGATCTTTGCAGGTTTTTTTCAGACTGTTGCCGAAGTTGCCCTGGCTTTGACACCATTGCTCCTTTTCTTTATCCTATTCCAGATTTTTTTCTTAAAGCTTCCCCGAGAAAAGTTTCTTAATCTTTTAAAGGGAACTTTGCTCGCTTTCTTTGGATTAGTTTTTTTCCTGCAGGGAGTGAATATGGTTTTTTTCCCGGTTGGAGAAATAATTGGGTTCACTATTGCTTCCTTACATGATAACTGGCTCCTTATTCCTATCGGTTTTCTAATGGGGTTTACGGCTACTTTTGCCGAACCTACTGTGCGGATATTGAATTTAGAAGTAGATAAAGTCACCAGCGGTTCTGTTCCGCAAAAAGTGATGCTTTATACTCTTTCCATCGGCGTTGCTGTTTCTACAGCTCTTGCCATGCTGCGCGTTCTTACCGGATGGCATCTTTATTATTTTCTCGTACCGGGTTATCTTCTGGCGCTGGTGTTATTTCGTTATTCATCTCCTGCTTTTATTGCCATTGCCTTTGATGCCGGCGCTGTAAGTACAGGCCCTATGACCGTAACATTTATTCTGGCTATTGCGGTGGGAGCGGCTTCGGTGCTCGAAGGAAGAAATCCGCTCATAGATGGTTTTGGTTTAGTTTCGCTGGTTTTCATGACCCCGATCCTGACTGTCTTGATCCTGGGGGTGCTTTTTAACAGGAAAAAGGAGGCTGAACTATGAATGACCCGCTTAAAAGTTATCTGGCCGGCCAAAAATTAATTGTTACCATTGTGCAAAAGGGAATAGCCTCCAAAATTGTCGGCATCACTAAGAAAGCCGGGGCGCAAGGCGGGACGATCCTGCTCGGCCGGGGGACAGGTATTCACGAATATAAAAAGCTTTTCGGCATTGCCCTCGATCCGGAAAAAGAAATTATACTAACTCTTGCTGATCAACAAAATATCGCCCCGATTTTAGATGCTATTGTTCAACAGGCAAAATTAAACAAGCCCGGTAATGGCGTTAGCTTCGTGCTGGATGTCCCCAGGGCGGCAGGTATGGTTCACTTGCTGCCTTTCGCAGGATTAAATAAAGGAGAGGATAGGCAGATGCAGGTTCCCCAGTACGACTTAATAGTGACCATCGTTGACAAAGGGTTTGGCGACCGGATCGTTGATATTAGCAAAGAAGCCGGTGCAGAGGGCGGAACGATTCTCTATGGACGCGGCACAGGAATTCATGAAAAGGCAAAACTCTTCGGCATTCCCATTGAACCAGAAAAGGAACTGGTTCTGACTTTAATTCCGCGAAAAAAAACCAGCTCAGTACTGGACGCTATCCTGAAAAAGGGTGAACTCTGCAAACCGGGCAAAGGAATCGCCTTTGTTTTAAATGTAGAAAAAACAGCGGGAATCAATCATCCTGCCGGCTAACTGCGGTTAAGACAAACGAAGTGATGGAGCCGGAAATCTTTGTGACGGAGGGTTCGGCATGTCATTTCCCATGCAGGTTTTTCTTCTGGTTCTCTTGTTATTAAACTTAGCTGTTTGTCTTTTTTTAATAACAAGAAGTTACAGCTCTTCCGGAGATCGTGAGCAGAAAGCAAGGTGGGAAGTGCTGGATAAAAACTGGCAGAGAATGGAGCATGGTTTCAGGGAAGAACTGGCGAAGATCCGCGAAGAACTGCATTCCGGAGCCAGGTCCAACCGCGAAGAACTGCAGTCTTCTTTGAAAGATTTTGGACAAACCCTCTCAGGGCAGGTTATGCAGATTGCTGCTTTACAAAAAAACCAGCTGGAAATATTCGCCGGACAATTGCAGAAGCTGACAATAACCAATGAAGAGAAGCTGGAAAAGATGAGGGAGACTGTTGAAGGCAAGCTGGCACGGCTTCAGGAGGAAAACAGCCGGAAGCTGGAAGAGATGCGGGTTACTGTTGACGAGAAGCTTCACATGACTCTGGAAAAACGGCTTGGCGAATCCTTCAAGCTTGTTAGCGACAGGTTGGAGCTCGTACATAAAGGCCTGGGTGAGATGCAGATGCTTGCTGCAGGGGTAGGGGATTTAAAAAAAGTATTGACCAACGTTAAGATAAGGGGGACCCTTGGAGAAATTCAGTTGGGCAGCATTCTGGAACAGCTTCTTTCTCCCGAACAATATTCAACTAATGTCGCCGTCAAGAAAGGGGGAGAGCGGGTCGAATATGCTGTAAAACTTCCCGGACCTTCAGAGGGCCGGCATGTCTGGCTTCCCCTGGATGCAAAATTTCCTCTGGAAGACTACCAGAGGCTTCTGGAGGCTTATGACCGGGCGGAATCTTCAGCTATGGAAGCAGCAGCCAAACAACTGGAAGTTAGGATTAAGGCCTGCGCCAGGGATATAAGCCAGAAGTACCTTTCCCCGCCCGAAACGACTGATTTCGGCATTATGTTTCTTCCGGTGGAGGGCCTTTTCGCCGAAGTGTTAAGACGCCAAGGACTTTTTGAAACCCTGCAGAGGGATTTCAGGGTTGTTGTAACCGGCCCGACGACCCTCGCCGCGTTGCTCAACAGCCTACAGATGGGTTTTAAGACCCTGGCTATTCAAAAACGCTCCGGGGAGGTCTGGTCCCTCCTGGGAGCTGTGAAGACGGATTTTGGGAAACTTGGAGAAATTCTGGAGAAAACCCATCGTAAAATAATGGAGGCAGGCCGGAATATTGAAAATGCCACACGCAAAACCGGCGTCATTCAGCGTAAATTACAAGATGTCCAGGAACTTCCTGGCTCCGATGCGGGGAAACTTCTTGACATCGTCGAAGAAAAGGGATAAACTACCGAAAGGATTTATTTAAAAGAAGACGAATTAAATTAACTTGATAACATATTCTTCTTGCTTGCACCATTTCTCTGCCTAAATGGCTGAACCTTATGGCATGCAGGTGCTTTTCTCCTTTACATAAACATAGAAAGGAGATGCATGTTATGAGAAGAAAGGGAAATGGTGTTGTCGCGCAATCAGGCGGCCCGACCGCTGTCATAAACAATAGCCTCTGCGGTGTAATTCAGGGATGGCTGAACAACAATTTTGAGGGGATGCTCCTGGGGGCAGTTCACGGTATCAGGGGAGTGCTGGAAGAAGACTTTATTGACCTTTCCCGCCAGAAGCGGGAAACTATTAAGGGATTAAGGTTTACTCCCGGCTCTGCGCTTGGTTCGTGCCGCTATAAACTCAAGGAAGAGGATTATAGGAAGCTGCTGAATGTCTTTCAAAAAAACGATATCAGGTTTTTCTTTTATATCGGCGGCAATGATTCCATGGATACAGCCAACAGGGTCCACCAGCTGGCGATGGAGGAAAATTATGAGATGACAGTGGTGGGAATACCGAAAACCATAGATAACGACCTGCCCTGTACCGACCACTGTCCCGGTTACGGAAGCGCTGCCAAATTTTTGGCGGCAACGGTTCTGGAGACGGGAATTGATTTAAAAGGGGTTCTCAACAATAACCGGATTAAATTATTGGAAGTAATGGGCCGCAATGCCGGCTGGCTGGCCGCGTCCACGGCTTTGGCCAAGCGCGCGGAAGAGGATGCGCCCCACTTGATTTATCTTCCCGAAGTGCCTTTCAGCAAAGAGCAGTTTTTGCTGGATGTGCAAAAAACTTATAATAAACTGGGTTATGCTTATATTGTTGTATCTGAAGGGATTGTGGACAAGTCCGGGCGTTATATCGTTTCGTCAAGCAGCAGGGATTCCTTCGGCCATCGCGAATTGGGCGGTCTCGCCGGCGTCTTAAAAGAGCTAATCGAAAACGAAGTAGGGATTAAGGTGCGCTGCAATGTTCTCGGTACTGCACAGCGCTCCGCCATGCATTTTGCTTCCCGGACCGATGCCGATGAGGCGTACATGGCCGGAGAAGAAGCAGTCCGGCTCGCTGCCCGAGGGGAGTCGGGATTTATGGTAACATTTATCAGGGATGAAGGGTTGGAATATAATTGTAGTACCGGCAAAGTGGAGTTGGACCGGGTTGCCAATGTGGAGAAAAAAGTTCCGGTAGAATGGATCAATGCTGATCATAATTTTGTTAACGAAAAGTTTATCCGCTATGCGAGGCCGTTAATACAGGGAGAGGTTGTGGTTCCCACCCGGGACGGACTTCCCGATTATCGGGAATTGGAAAAATTAACAGATACCCTCTATGCGGCCAAAAGCTAAATGCAAAAACGGGTCGCAGCAGAACTATTACTTCTCTGAAGTATCTATTAATAATGAACTCAATAATGAACCAGCAAAAAGGGGCTGTAACTCAGTTACAACCCCTTTTTTTATGATAAGACATGCTGTGGCGGTCTCTTTCATTTTTAACGAAATGTTTTTGTGGGGAGAAGTGACAAATTGATCCGTACTTAGATTTGTTGAGGCAGTTTGGAAAAGAGGGTGATTAATTGTTCAACTTTATCTCCGTCAAGGCCCAAGGAGGCAGCCCTTTGGACAGCATTCTGCCACTTGGTATCAGCATTTTCCTTGACAATTAAGAAGTTTTTATATGCCTGTAGGGAAGGCGGATCCTTGTAGATGCAAACCACATGGCCGATGATCCGGTGATCGGGGCCGACGGGTATATCCTTGTAGTTCGGGTTGGCGGAACGGAGAAAAGTTCCTCCGCTTTCCTGCACAAAAAATTTTAAGGAAGCCGACCAGAACAGCTCTTCAACGCCTGCCGCAACAATCATGCCATGGACGGGGTTCTCTGTTTTTTTTAGGATGGCGATGTCTCCCTCGTGAATCCCTACCCAGGACATGGAATCACCTATAATGCGAAGGGCAAAGTCCGCATTAAGGCCTTCTGCTACTTCTATTTCCCCCTCCCAATTATCAAAGGCCAGAAGGGGCAGCCCGGCACGAATAGTGCCGATAAGGGGAATTTTCTTTTGCTTTCCGCCGACCGGAACTGTTCGATCTTCCGGCCGGGGAAGATCAGTCCTGCCAAAGAGGTAGTCGATAGAGACATCGAGAAGATCTGCTATTTTTTTTACCTGTTCAAAAGTACTCGGCTCCCTGTAATTTCTTTCCCATCCCGAAACTGTTCCAATCTCTACGCGGAGAAGATCGGCAAGTTCTTTTTGTGTCCAGCCTTTTTGCTTTCGGGCAGCTTTTAAGCGCGTTGCAAATATATTGCTCAAAAAAAACCCTCCCTGGGATAATTATACCAATAATTAAGCGCTTTGTAAATTACGGGAAGCTTTCTTGACAATTATAAATAAGTATTTATATAATGCAATAGGTAAAAATAGCAAAGGGGTTCAGGACATGATTTTTGAGACAATCACAAATGTTCTTTCAAAGATAATAGATATTCTTGCCCTTATAGGTGCTGCTGCCAGAGAACTGGTAATTCTTATTCCTTTTATTCTGGCAGCTGTTTTCTGGGTATTGATTGGAAATTACCGCGATGAATTGTCCTATAGGCGCCTCCGGCTATCGCGTATCGGAGAGATTGATGAGCTAAATTATCAAAAATATTATCTTTTTTTGAAAGCGTTTCTCAGTGCAATGGATTTTCATGAAGAAATTTTGCCTGCTGAAGAGGAAGAAGAAAATGAGGATGATGGTTATCTGGGAAAAAACACAAAAAAGGAAAAAAAGGAAACAGATATTGACGAGCCTTTGGTATTCATCAAAGATGGCATACGCTACGGGGTGTTGCTGGAAAAAAAGAAGCTGGGGGTAGGACCTCTTGCTTTTAATAAATTGGAGAAGGTTATGGGAGAGCGCGAATGCCAAGAGGGGATCATTATTAATAATGGCCTTTTTTCTAAGGCTGACCTGGCAGAAGGGAAAGCAAGGGATATTAAGTTGTGGGATCGGGAGTGGCTAATTAAAGAACTCCTGGAGATGCAGGGATTCGAGGACACAAAAGGGAAAGATTTTAATTATTATTTTTATGATTTTTGGAGATGGGCCCTGTGGGGTTAGCGAAAGTCTTATAAGCGCAACGCTTAATATTTTAAAATATTCCTTGACTGACTAATACAAAACGCTTATAATACTTTTAAGGTAAACGAAATGCTTATGTAGGATTGGAGTGAAAGGAATGCCCAGGAAGGAAGAGAGGATTCAGCAGTACCTGGAAGAAACAATTCAGGCTCTGTTACCTGTTTATGACGGGGACGGAAGCGGTTCCCTCGTTTATACGCGCAAAAACCGGTTCAGGGACTCGCGAAGTTTGCCGTGGCTTGTCAACAGGCTTGCTCATTATTTCAGCCTCGATCTGGCGGTACTGCGGAAAAGAAGCGCGTCATTGCTGAACCAAAAGCACCATCTTTCTATTCCCCTTAGCCCTGATCTGATTCTTCTGCCGGTCAAAGTGCGCCAAGCTGCTCTGCAGGGTGAGACAACAATAGCGTATATAAGCTTGACGGAAATAGAGAATTTGCAAGAAATCAAAGACAACCCCCCTTACAAGTCGGCGATCCTTTTGCACGGGGGACGGGTTATTAAAAGTCTGCACGGGGTGTCCTCTCTCCGGGAACGAATCCGACAGGGAGAGCTTGTGGGGGAAGACTTTAGAAGCCGTAGAAAAAGTACTGCTGCTGTGACAGGGCTTGATTCGTCTGAACTTCTTTCTGCACTGCCCGGTTGCACATGTTTTTTGAAGGATCTTTTTACTGCGGTTGTTTCTCTGGCTGCTAAAGCCGGGAGTTTTTGACCGGAGTGATATTTTCGCTGTTATTGTAGTATTAATACCTGAAAGTTTATAACCGGTAGAGAAGGGGATGGTCGGGATGTACAAAACGCTTCTCGGCATTGTTCTTTTACGGTTATTTTCAGGAACAGTGGAAATTATCTCCGCGCTAATTATTTTTCGTTTAAACAGCTTGGAACAAGCCTTAAAAATAAATGCAATACTTGCCTCAATAGGCCCCTTGGTTTTTTTGGCAGCCATGTATCTTGGGCTGACAGGCCTGGCCAGGGAACTGCCTCTGCAGAAAATGATTTTCGTGTATCTGGGGGTGGCTTTAATTTTTATCGGCCTAAGGCGTTAAAAGAAAGGATGATCCTAAGTGAAGAACAGGTCTTGTCCTGCTGAAGTAATTGAGCGGGTCCGGGGAGAAGAGGGAGAGTTGCAGCTTCAGCGCCGGGGGCAGGAGTTTGAGTTCATTTTTAACGGTGTTTTTCTGATGGCCAGTTATAATGGTGTTTCGGAAAAAGAAATGGTTTCAGCCGCTCTGAACATTCAGCCTCAGTCTTTTCCGGTGCCCCCATTCAGCGGGGGTGAAGATACTGTTGCCGCTGCTGCGAAGAAAGACTGTGCGCTGCGGGTTTTAATGGGGGGCTTGGGTATGGGTCTGGGTTTGCAGGAAGCCCTTCGTTTTCCCGGTGTGGCCAGAGTTGATGTTTTTGAGCTGGAGGAGGCGGTTGTCCGCTGGAACAGGGGGCCTCTCAAAGATTTAAACGGCGGAGCCCTGGAAGATCCCAGGGTAAACGTTTTTATCGGCGACATCGTTGAATATCTGCGCAAGAAAGAAACAACCCTGAAAAGTGAAGTTGAGCAATATGATGTAATAATTTTGGATACCGATAACGGGCCGGGGTGGTTAAGCCGCCCGAAAAATGAATTTCTTTACAGCTTTCAGGGAACGCGGCTGCTTAAAAAATTGCTCCTTCCTGGGGGACGCCTTTCTGTCTGGTCATCGTCACCCGTACCGTTTTATCTGTCCTTGTTGAAGTCGCTTTTTGACAATGTCTGGGAAAAAGAACTTTTAGAAAAGACGGGACAAACATCCTATTATTACCTGGCAGTGAAGCAGGCCCTGTAAGTTAAATTAAATGCACAATTTGATTTGAAAGGAATAATATGCGAGAGATGGCAGGGAATAGATCCTGCTATCTCTCGCGTTGGCTTTTCTCGGATTGATAATATCCCGGATTTTATCTGAAATGGCTTTTTAGCTCGTGCACATATGCCGGAAGCGCGGTCCGCCAGTTTTTTCCCGAGAGGTGGCAAATGATGCTGCTGCCGACAATAACCCCGTCCACAAGTTGTGCTATCCGGCCTGCCTGTTCCTTTGTCGAAATGCCGAAACCCATGCACAGGGGCAGTGAAGCATGTTTTTTAACCCTTTTCACAAACTCCGGCAGTCCGGGAGGAAGGCTTTCCCTCATACCTGTCACTCCTTCTACTGAAACGAGATAGAGAAAGCCCCTGGAGCGTTCGGCTATATATTTGACCCTCTCATCAGGTGTATTGGGGGCGACAAGATAAATTAGGTCGAGCCCCCGTGAAAATGCACTTTTTTCCAGCATCCCGGCTTCCTCGGGAGGAAGGTCGGGGATGATGAATCCGTCCACACCCGCAGAGGATGAGTCTGCACAGAAATCTTCCAGCCCGTATTGCAGAATGGGGTTGTAATAACCCATGAAGATAAGGGGAATGGATGAACTTTTCCGTATCAGACGAACGGCATTGATGCACATCTTTATGTTGACGCCGTTTTGCAGAGCTTTGTTTGCAGCCTGCTGAATTGTAACCCCGTCAACAAGAGGGTCAGAGAAGGGGATACCCAGCTCAATAATATCCGCTCCGCTTTTCTCCAGCAGCAGCACTGCTTCCACCGTTTCCTGCAAAGAGGGATAGCCTGCGGTGAGATAGGGGATAAGAAGGGTACCTTTTTTATTGTCAAAAACAGAACTGATGCGGCTCATCTTTTTCCCTCCATTTGCTCCCGGATAATCTCCAAGTCTTTATCTCCCCGGCCGGAGAGGTTGACGACAACAATCTGCCCTTCTTTAAGGGAAGGGGCCAGTTTCATAGTGTAAGCCAAGGCGTGTGCGGACTCCAGGGCGGGGATAATCCCCTCGGTGAGGCTGAGAAATTCTACGGCCTGTAGCGCTTCTTTGTCCAGTACGGCCGTGTAGTCGGCGCGGCCGCTTTCTTTCAGGTAGCTGTGTTCCGGACCGACGCCAGGGTAATCAAGACCCGCGGAAATGCTGTGTACCTCTGCAATATTGCCGTCTGCGTCCTGAAGAAGCAGCGACCTGGCACCGTGAAAAACTCCCGGCCTGCCCATGCTCAGTGTCGCGGCATGCCGTCCGCTTGCCGGGTCCTGCCCTCCGGCTTCCACCCCGACCATTTTTACTGTTTGCTCCTTCACAAAGGGGTAAAAAAGACCCATGGCATTGGAGCCGCCTCCCACACAGGCGATCAGATAGTCAGGCAGCCTGTTGTAGCGAGTTTTCAGCTGCTCTTTAACCTCTCGCCCGATGACAGACTGAAAATCCCGTACCATCATGGGAAAAGGGTGGGGCCCCACCACAGAGCCCAAAAGATAGTGAGTCTCCCTTACGCTCGCTACCCAGTCCCTGAAAGCTTCGTTAACAGCCTCCTTCAGTGTTCCGTTTTCACCGCCCGCGGGTTTTACTTCAGCTCCCAGGAGCTGCATGCGGGCGACGTTGGGAGACTGGCGGGCCATATCCTTTTCGCCCATGTAGATAACGCACTCCATCTTGAGCATGGCGCAGACCGCTGCCACAGCAACTCCGTGCTGTCCGGCCCCCGTTTCAGCAATAATGCGTTTTTTTCCCATCTTCACGGCCAGCAGCCCCTGTCCCAGCACATTGTTGATCTTGTGGGCTCCCGTATGCAACAGGTCCTCTCTTTTAAGAAAAATACGGGCTTTGCTCCCTAGCTTCTCTGCAAAGTTTACCGCCTCATAAAGGGGTGTGGGGCGTCCCGCCCACTCGGCTAAAAGGCGGTAAAGTTCCCTCTGAAAATCCGGGTCTTTCTTCGCCTGCCGGTAGGCTTCCGTGAGCTCATCTAAAGCGGGAGCCAGTATTTCCGGCACGAAACGGCCGCCGAAGCTGCCGAAATATCCTTTTTCATCGGGTACCATATCATCTGTCATTTCGGTTGTTTCCTTTCGCTGCGGAAGCATCCGCATGATATTTTGCCGGCAGATCCATGACTGCTCGCAAAAAACAAATTACTTTTTTTCTTTCCAGCCGTCCCGCGGTAGTAACCGCGCTAAAGGCATCAACAGCAAAAGGCTGCACTGTAGCGAGAGCATTTTTAATATTATTTTTATTTAACCCGCCTGCCAGAATAAGGGGGGAAGGATAGATTGCTTTGCGTATCCGCCTGGCAACCTCCAGGGGAAACTGTAGCCCGGTTGAGCCCACTTTTTCCGCTGTCATTGTATCCAGCAAAATAGCATCGGCACCTGCCTCCACGTACTCCCTGGCACAACGCTCCGGGTCTGCCCCTTCCGCTAAACCTTTTTCCATCCAGTGCAGTGTTTTAATAATGGCTGTCTTAAGCTTTCTTTTTAAGAAGGCCACCTGTTCCACCGCATTAAAACCATGAAGCTGCACAGCATCAGGATTCACTTCTTTTGCCATGAAGATTACCCGTTCTGCTTGTTCCTCGGTAATGATTAAAATGGAGGTCACCAGAGGAGGAATCAGCCGGCGGAGGCCTCGTGCCTGTTCCAGGGAGAGGCGGCAGGGAAGTTTTTGCCTTACTTCCGTAATCAGGCCGATTCCATGGGCGCCTTCTTCCACCAGCATTTTTATATCGGAAGGCTCATAGCTTCCGCAAAGCATAACACGGGTCATGAAATTCTCCTCCCCCCAGGCATACTTGCCCTGACAAAGGAAGCCACTTTTTCTGCGGGCTTCCGGGAAAGCATAAAGGCCGTCCCTACGAGTACTGCATCAGCACCGCATGACAGGGAAAAAAGGGCGTCGTCCGGGCTTCGGTGTGCGCTCTGGCAGACAAGAAGGGCGTCTCCTATTACTTGCCGGTAAGCCTCTGCTGTTTTTGGCGTTAGTCGTATTATATCCTCTTCTTTTTCCAATTTGTCGATATCTTTGTTATTAAAGCCCACACCGGTTAACTTTCCAGCGATTTCTTTTAAGCAGGGGATGTCTTCCGTTCCCCGCGTCTCTACCAAGGCTTCCATTCCATAGCTGTACACCTGCTCAAGCACCGCGGGGAGCTTCTCCTTTAGGAGGTGAGCGATGAGGAGGATGGTGACGCGGGATTTCCGGCTGTCTCCCAAACGGTCCAGTAATTCGGCGTAATAATCGATCCCTGTCTCATCAAAAATAAAGTCTTTGATAAGCAAAGGCAGAGTTGAAGCCCGCAGGACCGCAGGGATGTCTTCTTCCGGGTTTCCCCCGAAAAAGCGTTTTTCCGTAACGAGGGAGATCCCGGCTGCTCCGCCGTTTTCGTAATCTTTTGCCAGAAGCCCCGCATCCCGGCTGTCAGGGAGGTAATGATCCTTATCCGCCAGCTTGGGAATCAAGCGCTTTATTTCCGCTATGACAGGGACAATACCTGCAGCTTTTGCTTTAATTAATGACTGTGCCAGGTTCAAAAGCTTTACCCTCCTTTAACTCTTTTGATCTCCTGCTTATCTCTTCAACTTTAGCCATGGCGAGGCCTGAGTCCAGGGTATGCCGGGCAAGCTCAAAGCCTGCAAAAAGATCCTCGGCTTTTCCTCCTACCACCATGGTGGCCGCCGCATTAAGCAGGAGCATATCACGCCTTGGGCCTTTGTCTTTCCCGCTGAAAATGTTTCTGATGATATTTGCGTTGTAAACAGGGCTGCCTCCCTTGATATCTTGGAGCGAACAACGGCGAAGCCCGAAATCTTCTGGAAATACACTGAAAGTCCTTATCTTGCCGTTTTTTATTTCTGCGATCTTTGTTTCACCCAGGAGAGACAATTCATCCAATCCGTCGGTGCCGTGAAGAACCATGACATGCTCAAAGCCAAGCATGGCCACCACTTCAGCCATCATATCCACAAGCTGGGGTTGATATACTCCCAGGACATGGCGTTTGGCACCGGCAGGATTAATTAGCGGTCCGATAATCGTAAAAAAAATTGTTTTGATACCCAGTTCATTTTCAGGTGAAAAAACTTTGAGCATGACGGGATGAAAAAGGGGGGCATAAAGGAAGGAAAAACCGGTTTCTTCGATGAGGAGCTCTGCCTGGCGGGGCTCCAGTTCTACTTCGATTCCCAGTGCCTCCAGGACATCAGCGCTTCCGGAAGAGGCAGATATAGAGCGGGAGCCGTGTTTCGCTATTTTAACTCCTGCAGCAGCAGAGAGGAGGGCGTTTGCACTGCTGACATTAAAGGTGGTCAAGCCGCCTCCTGTTCCGCAGGTGTCAGTTAACTTCCCGTTAACCCGGGGCCTGAGAGGAATGCAAACCTGCTGCATAGAGCGTGCGATAGCAGCGATTTCACCCACTGTAGGCCCTTTCATTAACAGGGCCATTAAAAAGCCGGCAATTTGTACTTGAGAAAAACGATTCTCCGCAAGGCCTGTAATAACTTCATTTATTTCAGGCTGGCCCAGTTCTTCTTTCCGGGCAAGCTGCTTTAAAATTTCTTTCATGTGTTAAAATCTCCCTTCTTTTCGGTAAAAATAACAGATAAAATTCCGGGCAATGAATGCACCGGTTGAAAACGGTTAATTTAGCCCTTGCGGGCCATCTCCAGAGCCAGGTCTTATTTTTAAATATGCAGCTTTGCAACATGATAAAATTTCCTCCTTAGTTTTTTAAAATAAAAATGCCCTTCGCCTTGAAAAGGGCGAGGGGCAAATATGCCTTCGCGGTGCCACCTTAACTTACCGGGCCTGTAGGCCGGTATCTCTTTGAACAGGTACGGAAACCCTGCCGCTTCTGCCGGCAAAGTATCGATACCCCGAGCTCTATTAACGGTGCTCTATCCGTCAGGAGCTACTTGACCAGCCGTTCGCCCTTGCATCTTCCAGGTCCATTCACCGCCTGCGCTAGGACCGGGTTCCCACCTTTCCCGGTTCTCTGGGCCTCCGCTTTGCCGGCTACTCTTCCCGTGCATCGATTTTAATAATATTAATTTTCTTTATATCTTAGATTTATATCTTAAATTTCTGTTTTTGTCAATTCATTTTTAGACCTAGATAATAAAAAAGCGGAGAAACACTTTGCCGAAGATCCTCTCTTCATTCTCTATACCTCCGGGCAAAAAGGTGCATTCTCCGCGTAAATAACATAATCAATTATTTTGCTCTTGTTGAATTATTATCGAATTATAATCAGATTATTTTCCTTTTTAATCATCTTCAAGGGTAGACAAATCGCCGACCGGCAGACCCATTTCCTGTGCTTTGAGAACCCGGCGCATAATCTTGCCGCTGCGGGTTTTCGGCAGCTTGTCCACGACTTCGATTTCTCTTGGTGCGGCGTGAGCAGCCAAACCTAATTTAACAAATTGCTTTAGTTCTTTGTCGAGCTCTTCGCTCCAGGTGTAACCAGGGGCCAATGTGATGAAGGCCTTAATAATATTGCCGCGGACTTCGTCCGGTTTGCCGATAACGCCGGCCTCGGCTACGGCCGGGTGTTCGACCAGCTTGCTTTCAACTTCAAAGGGGCCAACCCTTTCCCCGGCGGTTTTAATCACGTCGTCGTTACGTCCCTGGAACCAAATATATCCGTCTTCGTCCATAAAGGCCTGGTCACCGGAAACATACCAGGGGTCGTTTTTGAAATACTCGTTGTATTTCTCGGGATTTCTCCATATTTCTTTCATCATTCCCGGCCAGCCTTTTTTCAAAGAGAGGTTGCCCATTTGCATCGGCGGCAGGACATTCCCGTCGTCATCGGTAATGGCTGCTTCCACGCCGGGAATCGGTTTGCACATGGAGCCCACACGGATCGGTTCGCAGGGGTAGCAGCAAACCATATTGACACCGGTTTCCGTCATGAACCAGGTTTCGTGAATGCGCACATTGAAAACGCGCATGGCCCACATGATCACTTCCGGGTTTAAGGGTTCGCCGACGCTGGTAATGTGTCTTAATTTTGACAAGTTATATTTTTTCACAACGTCGTCCCCGGCAGCTGCCAGCATTCTAAATGCGGTGGGCGCGCTGTACCATACGGTTACGCCGTATTTTTCCAAAGTGGAATACCAGTCTTCAACGCTGAAACGGCCGCCTCTGACTATGGTAGCTTTTCCGACCAGCCAGGGGCCCCATACGGAATAGGAAACGCCGGTGATCCAGCCCGGGTCAGCAGTGCACCAGAAAACGTCGTCATCCTGCACATCGTGAGCAATTCTCATGGTAAAGTATTGACCCACCATGATGTTGTGGGTATGGAGTACCCCTTTGGGTTTCCCGGTGGAACCGGAGGTGTATAGCAGGAACATGGGATCGTCCCTGGTCAGCCATACCGGCGTAAAATCAGCTGAAGCTTTGGCCATTTCCTTTTCGTAGGAAAGTTCGCCGGGTTCCAGACTGTTTTCATCCGCGCCGATGACGATGACGTGTTTCAAGTGGGGCAGTTCATCCTTTTTAATGCGGCTTTTTTGGCCGACGGTGGTGACAATGGCAACAGCTTCGCTGTCCAGCATCCGGTCTTTGACTGCTTCTTCCATAAACGCTTCAAAAAGGGGACCGGCAATAGCGCCCATTTTTACGATTCCGGCAAAAGAGATAAGCATTTCCGGGCTTCTTGGGATAAATAGAAATACCCGATCGCCTTTTTTGATTCCCAGATTGGTCAGGACATTAGCGAATTTATTGCTCTGCTCTTTGAGTTCGGCAAAAGTAACTTTTACATCTTTTTCGCTGTCACTATAAAGTATTGCAGGCTCGTCGCCCTTACCCCTTTCAACCCAGCGGTCGATGGCCTCGTAGGCAATGTTTACTTTGCCGGTAGTATACCAGCTAAATTCTTTTTCAACGTCTTCCCAGGAAAAGTTCTTGCGGAATTCTTCATAGTTTTCCATGTTGTGTTTACCTGGTGACGGCGGCAGTACTTCATATTTCATTAATTTCCCCTCCGTATATTAAAATGTTATATTGTTATGAGGCCGTAAAAACTCACCTCCTGGCGGCCTTAAATTTCTTTCTGCAATGGTTGCTGCTTTAATCCAGCTGTTCTCTGGCCCGGGGCCGGAAAGGGATCGGCTCGGCAATGGTATTTACCAGGTTTTTAGCCATTTCCCGGAAGATATTCTCCATCATTTTAAGAGAATAAGCCTGATCAAGACGGTAGGGATGATAAAGAACAGTAATCCCCGATTTGCTTACCACAGGATTTAAAGAGAAAAAATTAAGATCTATCGGGAGGCAACCCTGTTTGAGAAAAAATGCTTTTCTTTTTTGGTAATTATCTTTTTCGCGGCCCACTTCGAGTATATGGCCGCTGCACTTCGGGTAAAGTTCCTTTAAAAAATCGACCGTATGGCAATATAACTGGGAGCCGATACCCCGGTTGCGGTAGTCTTCCAGCATAACCAATGCTTCAATGAATCCCACTTGATTCTTGGGGAAATGGTAGAATATGGAAAAACCTACCAGCTCTCCCAGGCAGTCAGCATAAATAATGTGGGCTTTAGCCTGTTCAGGTTTGTTGGATTGCAGTTTGCTGACCAGGGAATTTATCTCCTTGATGGAATAGTGAAAGGTCTCTATGCAATATTCAATAACGGTCTTGAAGTAAAAGGAATTAAGGTTACGCAATTCAAGGAACCTGAACATATTCCTTCCCTCATCTCCCACAGATCCTATATACTAAACCTGCAATTTGCGTGCCATCGTTGCCTGTAAAGTTAAAAGCCCCGTATTTGGGGCATCTTTGCGTCAAATGGCCGGTCATTTTGTCTGCAATGTGAAAAAAATTGCCTGCAAAAAATGCAGGCAATAAGAATAAAATGACCGAATATGAAATATTTACATATGAATATATTTCAAATAAATTGTTACTTCAGGCCAATCCGTGTTTTTCCAGTTTGTAATATAGGCTTCTGACAGCAATACCGAGCAGGCGTGCTGCCTTTGTTTTATTGCCCTTTGTCTGTTGCAGCGTTTCCATCAAGATGTTTTTTTCGGTGAGATCCAGTATCTTGCTGAGGCTTCCTGCGGGGTTGTCTTCTAGGGCCGGCTTGGCAAGATAGTTTTCTGCATTTATTCCGGTTTTTTTTCTTTGTTCGGTAAGGTTTTCCGGCAAATGCCGGGGCAAAATTATTTCTTCATTTTTATCCATTTGAATCATCGCCCGGCCCAGAACATTTTCTAATTCCCTCACATTGCCCGGCCAATCATAATTCATCAGCAATCTAAAAACAGCAGGGGAAATTTTAATTACTTTCCGTTTATACTCCTGCTGCAGTTTTTTACAGAGAAAAGCGGAAAGTAAAGGGATGTCATCTTTGCGGACCCGAAGCGGCGGCACGAAAATGGGGACAACATTGAGGCGATAATACAAATCTTCACGAAAGGTGCCTTCACTGATGCGCTGTTCCAGATTGGCGTTAGTTGCGGCGATTACCCGTACGTTTACAGGTATTGGCCGGGTACCCCCGACCCGGATAATCTCTTTTTCCTGCAATACTCTGAGGAGTTTCGCCTGCAAAGCAAGGTTAATGTCGCCAATCTCGTCAAGAAATATAGTGCCCCCGTTGGCTTCCTCAAAGTACCCCTTTTTGCCGCCCCGGACAGCCCCGGTAAAAGCTCCTTCTTCGTAGCCAAACAACTCGCTTTCCAGCAAGGACTCTACAATAGCCACGCAATTTACCCTGATAAAAGGTCCCTTGCTCCTACCGCTGGCATTATGGATGGCATGGGCGAATAATTCTTTTCCGGTACCGCTTTCCCCGCGAAGAAGTACGGTAGCGGGTGTGTCGGAGGCGTGCTGTGCCTGCGCGATGGCTGCCTGCAAAGGTTCACTTTCGCCGATTATGTCGTCAAAGGTATATTTGGCCTGCAAATGCCTGATTAGCTTTCTGGCGTTGGCCAGTTCCTCAGACAACTGTATAATTTCCGTAATGTCATGGATAACCCCGACACTGCCGCGTAGTTTGCCGTCCACGATGACAGGGGCCACATTGACCACGACTTCTTTTTTTGCAGGGCCCATCTTCAGCCGGACCCCGCGCACCTGTTGTCTGGTTTTAAGCACTTTTAAATGCATGCTTTCTCCTTCTGTTACAGCTACGGAGGCAGGTTTGTGCAAAACATCCTCTTCCGTGAGACCGGTAATTTTTGTGTACGCCGGATTAATTAAAATCCCGTTTCCTTCTTCATTGACCACTGTGATGGCATCGTCTGTGGCGTGAAGAATGGCTTCCAGCAGTGACCTTGTTTCTCTTAGTTCAGCTACCTGTTGTTCAAGATTTTTTATCCCGGTGATATCGCACATGATTGCCGCGGCGCCGGTGATTTTACCCGGTTGGTTTTTCAGCGGAATGCAGCCGGCGACAACGGTGAAATCGCCGATCTGTAATTGTTTGTTGAATTCAGGAACACCTGTTTGCATTACGGTCTGCAACATTTGTTTCAGGGCAGGTACAGGGAAAGTCTCCGGCAGTGAAGTGCCAATCACGTCGGCTCCTTTTATACCGGTGATTTTTTCCGCTGCATGATTGAATATGGTTACTTCACTTTTTTCATTTATTGTGATTACGGCATCGCTTGAAATTTGAAGTATGGCATGGTAGCTGTCATGATTTATTTTTTCCAACGGGTATTCACCTCACCAGATCTATTCGAGGTATATATGAAAGGTCCTGCATGCTTTTTTACTAAAAATGAAATAACTTGCAGAAGGTACAGTTGATCGTTTTCGCATAATAGGGATCTTGCCGGGGAAATCTAAGAGAGCGGGTTTGTTTAGAGCATATTGATGCTTGGATTTTTTGATAAGGGGTATTAAATGAAAAATATTTATGTTATATTTGCTTTTTACGTCCATGAGCTGCTGTGGGAGCTGCCGCGCACCATGCTTTCCTACCTGGAGGATGACAATCCCATGAGACATTCAGCGCTGGAGGAGAACCATATTAAAAAAAGGAAAGAGAAAGACCTTTATGCTCTTTGTATCCAGTTCGGTGAAAACTTCGGCGTTCCTTTATGCATAGGGTTCTCTAATGAACTGCTCTTTCAGATCAGGGAAGTACTGCCGACTGCTTTCCAGCAGATAAGCGAGGCATATGCCGGAGGGCGACTTTATCCTCTGTACGGCTTTGCACATCATACTCATGTTGCGTTACTGCGCACGGAGGAAATCACTCAGGAGATTCAGTGGAATATGCACTTTCTGCATAATTACATGAATGTCCCCTATCCCAAATATAACGGCTTGTTTTCCCCTGAAGCATCTTATATCTCTGCCAAGATGCCGGGTATCTCCCGGGCAAACATTGACTATGTTATTTTCCCTCATTTAAGCGAAGATAAAATGCCCTTTCATATTAAAGGAAAGGGCGACTTCCAATATAAACCTTTTCTGCTCAGAACCGAGCATCATAATATCCTTGCTTTTCCGCGGAATTTTCCCGCCTCCCAGGAAATATGGCGTCCTATTACGAAGATGAAACGTGATGAGGTAAAATTTCAGGGATACATGCTCGGTAAATATCCGGTTTTTCAAAATGAATATATGTATAACACTACCGAGGAGTATCCCATCGATATAAAGGAAGGGGTACAGCTTTATAAGGAAGTGTTGCTGCGGGAGCTGGAAAAAGCCCCCAATAACGGTGTTATCGTGTATATTCAGGACCTGGAACTGATGGATTTCGGAGATATCGCCCTGGAAATCATGGATAAGGCCTGGAGGGAGATTCTGGAGGAACAAAGGGAAGAATACATTTTTCAGTTTGTTACGCCGGATCAATACATTGACCTGGTTCTTAAGCCCGAAGGCTTGGAAGATCTTCCTGAGCTGGAGTTTGATCAGGCGACCTGGGCGCCGGAGATTCGGCTGGTGCTGAGGGCTGACGGTCATTATCCGCCCCTTGGCGTGAATAACGACCGTTACAGTATAGAAAAAACGGGGCTTTATGAACATCCCTTGATCTTTTGGGAAAACGGCAAGTACTTTTGCGGCATCTTCGATACCCTTGTGGACAATTTTAATATTTCCCTCCACGTCTCCGGACACGGGGAGCGTTTCAACGACATAAAATACAACCTGGGACGGGAAAATCTTGATATACAGGCCATTATCTGCCTCAGGCTGATGAAAAGGGCATGCAATTGGGGCTGGAGGCCTACGGAAGGCCGGCAAAAGCTTTCCTGCCTGAAGGGTTTTCTTTTATGTTCCGTTCTGCTCAAGCGGCTGAAGGATTACCCTTGGGAAATAGTTTTTAAGCGCCGCCTGAAGCGTCTTGAAGAAAGAAATCTGGTCGGCCTGGTGGAACTGCTGGATGTTTTTATCGATCAGCGCGTTAATTACCTGAAGTACGGTCTCGAAAAACTTGCCGCTGTTACATCGATTGATCAGGATGGCATTTTAAGGGAAACGGAAAATGTTTTCAAATGGAAAGATGTAGCCGTACAGCGGGCAGTGGAGCTTTTTGAAGTGAACCGGTCAACTGAAGAGGAGAGGCAGCGTATGAAAAAGAGTATTGAACTGATGCGCGACTACTGCCAGGCGGTTTTTATGTCTACGGAGCATCTCCGGCGTATTTGGGCCAAAGCCGGCAACAGCGAATTTATGGTGGAAAAAATGTACGAATATCTTTATAATGTCTACCCTCCGTCCTTTCCCGGGACGATCAGCCGTATCGATGCCATGGGAGAAGAGGAGATCGAAAAGTACTTTGCCGGGCATAAAAAAGAAAGTCCGGTTGTTGTTTAATCCGGTTATCAATGAGGGGAACTATGGAACTTGTAAAAACGGAACAAAAAAAGTTTGCCGATTATCTGGAATTTCTTGATCCGGAGGATATTAACGAATTTAAAACAGTGCTGCAACAATTGCAAGGCAAAAAAGCAGCCATGGTCAGCGCCACAGGTTATGGGGGCGGAGTGGCGGAGAAACTCCATTCCCTTGTTCCTTTGCTGAATGATCTGGGGGTGAAAGTGGACTGGTGGGTGCTCAGCAGCTGCCCAAACCAGTTCTTCAATATCACCAAATCCTTTCATAATTGTCTGCAAGGGCAGGAAGGGTGTTTACTGCAGCGCGATATTGATATTTACCTTCATTATAATGAATTAAATGCCTTTCAAATGCAGGACTGGAATTATGATTTTATTGTCATCCATGATCCACAGCCTGCCGCACTGCTTCATTACAGGGGGAAAAAACCCGGCGAAAAATGGATCTGGCGCTGTCATATTGATACCTCCGCTCCCAACATGGATTACTGGAATTTTCTATACCGTTACATCTCTCTCTATGATGCCTGTATCTTTACATTAGAGGATTACGTTAAAGAAAACCACAATCTGCAAAATATCACATTTATGACCCCCTCCATCGATCCGCTCAGCTTTAAAAACATACCCTTAACCCAGGAGCGGGCGCAGGAGATCGTTGCCAGCTTCGGCATTGATGTTAACAGGTATCTCATTACCCAGATTTCCCGCTTTGACCCCTGGAAGGACCCCCTTGGGGTGGTCGATGTTTACCGTATAGTTAAAAAAGAACTGCCGGAGGTTCAGCTTGCCCTCGTGGGTTCCATGGCCTCCGATGATCCAGAGGGCTGGGATTATCTTTACAGAACCCTGCGCAAGGCCGGTGAAGATTATGATATTAAAATTGTAACGAATTTCAACGGTATTACCGGATTGGAGGTCAATGCCTTTCAAACGGTTTCGGATGTGCTGCTGCAGAAATCTCTCAGAGAAGGATTTGGACTGACAGTGACGGAAGGACTTTGGAAAAGCAGGCCTGTAATCGGGGGCAATGTGGGAGGCATCAGACTGCAAATCGAAGACGGTGAAAACGGTTACCTGGTGAATACGGTGGAAGAATGTGCCGAAAAAGTGCTGCACTTGTTGCGCAATCCTTTGCTGGCCCAGGAGATGAGCAAAAAGGGCAGGGAAAAAGTAAGAAAGGAATTCTTAGTAACTAAGAATGTGCTCCGGTATCTAAAACTTTTTTTAAAACTTGCTAAATGATTTCTTCCAGGATGATTATATTGCCCCTGTAAAGTACCTTAGAGTCGTCCTCTAAATTCCCGCCGTACTGTTTCCATTCTGAATTCAAAATTTGTTTTCCTGAATATTTTTCTATGTTAATCTCTTTATCTCCCAGGTTGCAAAGACCCCGCAGAAGAAGCCCTTCTCCCCGCCTTTCAATCTCCACCAGGCGGCTATCCGCATGGACTTTTACAGAGGTTGCTTTTTTGTCGGGACGGCGAAGAACAGGATTGGTTTTACGCAAGTTAATTATGTCCTTATAAAAAGCAAACATCTGCCTGTTTTTTTCGTCCCAGTTTTCCCGGACGGTTAACTTGGAGCGATAAAACGTCTCTTCATCCACCGGATCCGGGAAGTCATTCCAGCCGAAAGAACGAAATTCATCCTTTCTTCCTTTTGATACGGCTTCCCGCAACTTTGGATCCAGGTAATCCGCGAAAAAAAGAAAGGGTTGTTTTTCCGCGTATTCCTCTCCCATAAAGAGGAGGGGAAGGTAGGGAGCCATAAAGAGCAAACCAGCGGCAGCTTTGAGAAAGGGAAAGTCCACCAGTGCGCTGAGCCTCTCCCCCCAGGCGCGGTTGCCAACCTGATCGTGATTTTGTACGGAAACAACAAATTGGTAACCGGGGTTTTCGGAGGCATCGGTGCCGCGGTTTTTCTGCCAAAAACGGGAAAATTGCCCGGTATATAAAAAATTACTATAGACCTTCTCCAGGTCTTCCAAAGGGCCGTAATCTATATAGTAACCCTGATTTTCCCCGGTTAACGCGGTATGGATACAGTGGTGAAAGTCGTCCATCCATTGGGCGTCGAGATTGGCTCCGCCTTTTTCTGGCGGGTTGATTATTTTGATATTGTTTTCATCTGTTTCTGCAATCACATAAATTTTTCGCCCTTCTGCGGAGGCAACTGCCTTTGCTGTTTCAGCAATCTCTTGCAAAATATGTTTGGGACTCTGATCATAGATCGCGTGCACTGCATCCAGACGCAAACCATCAAAGTGGTATTTTTCCAGCCAGTAGCGAACATTTTGCAGCACAAGCCTGCGGGCTGCTTCACAGTGTTGATCATCATAATTTATGGCCTTGCCCCAGGGGGTGCTGTACTTGGAAGTAAGGTACGGCCCGTATACGGGAAGATAATTGCCTTCAGGCCCAAAATGATTGTACACAACATCAAGAAAAACGGCTATCCCTTTCTGGTGGCAAAGGTCAACAAGTTCTTTGAGATCATCGGGAGTGCCGTAATTATGTTGAACGCTGAAAAGGCAGGTTCCGTCATATCCCCAGTTCCATCGACCCGGGGTTTGCGCTACCGGCATCAGCTCAACAGCATTTATTCCCAATTCCTGCAAGTATTCCAGCTTACCCGTGACGCCTTTAAACGTTCCTTCCCGAGTAAATGTTCCCACGTGAAGCTCATAAAAAATCAGCTCTGATAATTCCTTTCCTTTCCAGCCGCTGTCTTTCCATGAATAGCTTTCGTGGTCAACTACTCTGGAAAAGCCGTGTACTCCTTTCGGCTGGTAATAGGAAAAAGGATCGGGGAAATCTCCTTCTTCCTCCAGGTGAAACTTGTATTCCAGAGGCGGTCCCAAACCCTCTGTTTCAACTTTATAAATGTTCGGTTCTTCTTCCTCCATGGGAATTAACCTGGTTTCTCCTCCTTGTTTGAGGAGCAGGCTGACGCCCTTTTTCTCAAAGGCATACACTCTAAATTCAATCCGCCATTTTTCTCGGTCTATAATATTTGCGCCCATTATCTTCATAGTATTAATATATCCCATCTAAATCAAAAATACTATTTTAAAAAAAGACGGGTCCGGTTTGTTTGGGTATAAAATGATTTGACCCGGTAATAATGGAATTATCAGGCATTTAATTTTAGCTAAAGAAAAGTACTTTGCTTTGGAATGATGGAGGAAACCGGTTGAATTTAGCGAATATGTATATGTCAGAAAATACAAGGTCTTTGAAAATAAGAATTGCTTGAAAAAGGAAAAAGGAAAAGCGGCATGTTATATATTTTCGCTGAAAGATTTTACTAGGAGGATCATCGATGGCCTTAGACACTATCAAACAGCAGATCTCCGAAGCGTCATTACGTGAAGAAAAATTGGTTATTCTCGTGGGCCCCCCGGGCAGCGGGAAGAGCCGCATCCTTCGTCAACTTAGCAAAAAAAATAATTATCTTAATTTAAGCGAGGAGCTGTCCAGGAGATTGCTTTCTATTCCTCGGGAAAAACGTCCTGAACAGGTCTTTTACTTGTTGCAGGAGATTGTAGAATCTCAACAAGAGTCTGTATTGCTTTTTGATAATATTGAAATTCTCTTTCTTCCGGAGCTGGATCTGGAACCGTTAAAGGTCCTGTCCAAACTAAGCCGGGAGAAAACTATTGTTGCGGCATGGGTAGGGTCTTTTGACGGTTCTCAGCTCATCTGGTCCGAACCGGGAAGACCGGACTACAAAGTGTTTTCCACAGATAAGGATTACTTAATAACGCCGATTTTGGATTAATAATTGTTGTTTGCCGCTGATTTGGTTAAAAAAAAGGGAGGCAACATTTAGTTTTTTGTCCTCCCTTTAATATTTTAATCTTAGCGTTGAGCAAAGAAACTAATTGCTAACGGAAAAAGACATGATTACCGATTACGGTAGTTACCTGCTGTTGCCGTACCCATTGATTGCCGGTCTTTTTAGGATTGTAAAATCCAAGGGCATTTCCCGAGGGATCCCATCCCTTCAAGGCATCATAAACAGCATTATAAGCCGTCTCTCCGGCAGGCAGATTAATGCGACCGTCAAGCACCGGGCTGTACTGATAATAACCGTTGATAACCTGATTAATAACGCCGCTGAGGGTATTGGGATAAAGATGGCTTTCAAGACGGTTTAAAACCGTTGCTGCGACGGCAACTTGTCCAATGTAAGGTTCGCCGGCAGACTCGGAATGGACCAGTCTGGCGAGCAAATCAATTTCCTGCGCTGAAAAACCCCATGATGTAGCCGTTCTTCCCCCACGGGAAGCCAGGTTGCTGCTCAGGGGCTTCTGCGAACTTTGTTTAGGGAGCACAATTTTTTGACCGGGTAACAGATAATAAGGATCAATGCCCGGATTTGCCTTGAGGATATCCTGCAGATCAATGTTATACCTAATAGAGAGATGCCATAAAGTTTCTCCTTTTTGTATTATATGTACTCCTTCTCCTTCGGGTATAGTCAGGACTTGTTCCGGGTAAATTATCCAGGGAGAACTTAAATTATTTGCCGCGGCAATTTCCTGGACAGTGCTATTATACCTTCGGGCCAGCAGCCAGAGGTTATCGCCCGGCATGACCCGGTGAGTAGCACCCTGGGCAATACCTTCTTCCAGAAACAAAATAAGTAAACCCAGAATTACAAAAATCGCTACTTTTTGCTTGGTGCCTCGAAAGAAAAGCCGTCGTAATTCCATATTTAACCTCCTGTAATATTATGTTAACTTTTTTTAATTATATAAAAAAAAAAGAACTTGGCAACTTTGGTAATCCATGCCCAGTCCTTCTTATTAAGAACGGCAAATATTATGTTAACTTATTTTAATAAATAAATAAAAATTCAGGGTAATGGTAAATACCGGGATTAAAATAACGAGCGGATAAAGGGGAAAAGATGGCGGCTGATAAAGTAAAGGACAATAATTATTCCCAGTAACCAGGCGCCATAGCGGATGGCTGCATAGCTGATAGCCTTTGTTTCCTGTCTGTCATCCATAAAAACACTCCTTAATTTAAGAAGTAATTTTAAATTTGTTTTTACACCTTGCTCTGGAACAAAACCGTGGTGAAGCGCTTTCTTGTGCGTAATGGCACTTAAGGAAGCGCATCACCTGCGGCCAAGAAGAGGAGCTTAAAATTTATCTGGAAAGGGAAAATAACTACTAAATGCCTAATTTAAAAGCAGGTGAAAGGCGCCTGGTTGTTACTTTCTTAAGTCTCTACTGCATAACGAGGAATCGCTGTCGCAGATGTTATTCTTTTCCTGGCGAAGTTTTTCTTCAAAATCAAAATCTCTGCTTGCTTCCATTTTCGTATTATCAATACGTTTTCCTCTCTTGCTGTAGTTTGGTTTTTGCTCTCTGCCTTTATTATATTTTTTGGCCAATTTTATCCCTCCTTTCGTTACCTTTATTTTTTGCGAAAATAACACTTCTATTCCCCAGTTTTTATGGTAAGATATATTAAAAGAAAATTTTTTTATTTTCCTTAGACTCCACAGGGAGATTGTTATCCCGGAAGGGGGGATGTTTATGCTGTTGGAAATGAAAGTGAAAACCGTAACAGTAGACAGGAGCGGCGGCTTTCTTGTTTTATTAACCGATAATGAGGTTAAGAAAGTCTTGCCAATTTCCATCGGACCATTTGAGGCGCAATCCATTGCCCTTGTTTTAGAGGGTGTTCAGCCGCCGCGCCCACTATCTCATGATCTGTTGAAAGTTCTATGCGAACAATTGGGGGGAGAATTAAAGAAGGCAGTAATCACCGATATCCGGGAAAACACTTTTTATGCCGAACTTTATATACAGAAAAATGATGAATTTATTGTGATCGATTCCAGACCGAGCGATGCTATTGCTTTTGCTCTTCGCTGCGGTGCATCGATTTTTATGGCGCCGAAATTAGTTGAATTTACTTATGATTACGAAGATCTTATACGGGCAGACAATCAAGAAAATGAAGAAACTCATTAAAAAGGAAGTGTTCTAATGACAGGGAGAGAGAATACTGGAAATGAAAAAATTGCCGCTTTGGCACGCTTTTTAGCTGAAAGCCGGGAGACGGTAATTTTTACAGGTGCCGGGATCAGTACTGAATCCGGTTTGTCTGACTTTCGCAGTCCCGGTGGGATTTGGGATCGTTTCGATCCCGACGAACTTTCCTATCCAAGGTTTATCTCCAGCCAGGAGAGCAGACGAAATTACTGGAAATTTTACCGTGAGTACTGGAAGGAGGCCCTGGGCGTTGAACCAAATCGCGCCCACCTCGCCGTGGCAAAATTGGAAAAGTTGGTAAATTTATCGGCTGTTGTCACCCAGAATATTGACGGCTTGCATCAGAAAGCGGGGAATAGTCCGGAAAAGGTATTTGAACTTCACGGAAATATGTGGGAAGTCCGCTGCCTTTCCTGTAACGATCTTTATCCCTGGGAGGATATCCTTAAGCTTCTGGAAGAGGGAAAAGAAGTTCATAACTGCCGACTTTGCGGCGGCCTTTTAAAACCGACAACTGTTTCCTTCGGCCAGTCGCTGCCGGAGGGCGCGCTCAGGGAAGCCCAGAGACTGAGCGGGCGCTGCGATCTTTTACTTTGTATCGGTTCGTCCCTCGTCGTTTACCCCGCGGCTTATCTCCCGGAACAGGCGAAAAGAGGAGGAGCAAAGTTGGTTATCCTTAACAGGGAGCCGACACCCCTTGACAGGATTGCAGACCTCGTCATCCACGGCGAAGCGGGGGATGTCTTGTCTCGGGTTGTCGAAGCCGTAGAAACAAAAAGCTATTAGCTGGAAGACGGCTTGCTACTATTTAGTTAGCAAGCCTTTTCTTTGAAATAAAAATGTCATGCCAGAGAAGGAAAATAAGGATGGTCCACAGTTTTCTGCTGGCGTCTTTTTTCCCGTTAACATGATCAACTAATAGTTGTCTTACGTTTCTCCGGTTGAACCAGTTTCCCCCTTCACCAGCCAGGAGATCCTGAAAGAGTTCCTGGAAGTCAGGACGCTTCATCCACTGCCTTGTCGGCACGGGAAAGCCCCGTTTGGGCCGGTTCAGGGCTTCCGGGGGCAGAATCCCCTTGAAAGCTTTCCGCAGCGCGGCTTTGGTTGTCTTGCCTTGAATTTTATATTTTGAGGGAATTGTTGCTGCGAATTCAAAGACGTGGTGGTCCAGATAGGGGACGCGGAGTTCCAGGGAATTGGCCATGGTCATTTTATCGGCCTTGGCCAGAATGTCTCCGGGCATCCAGGTATTAAGATCGATATACTGCATACGGGTTACATCGTCAAGATGGGATGATTCCCTGTAAAGACGATCCGTAATCCGGAAGGGCGAGGAATTTTTATGCAGTTGTGCAATTGACAGCTTTTCCAGCGGTGTAAAGATATAGGCATTGCCTAGAAACCTTCTCTCAAGGGGGCGCTTCGTTCTGGCAAGGTAGTTTTTTCCGGGAATTCCCGGAGGCAGCAGCCTTTCCGCAAGGTGGAAAGTTTTTTGAAGCGGTGACGGCAGTTTCTGGAAAATGTCCAGAGCCTGAGGTTCACGGTAAATGCCGTACCCGCCAAAGACTTCATCGGCACCTTCCCCGGAAAGGGTTACGGTAATCTTTTGTTTAGCCATGCGCGCGACAAAAAACAGGGATATCGCGGCCGGGTCAGCTACCGGTTCGTCAAAATGCCAGATCAGGCGGGGAAGATGTTGCAAAAAATCATTTGGGGTGATGATGTATTCGTGGTGGTCTGTTTCCAGAAACCTTGCCGTTTCCCTGGCTTCTTTCAGCTCGCTGTACGCTTCTTCGCTGTAACCCACACTAAAGGTGGAGATGGGCTCCAGTTCCCGGGCTAGCGCGGCAATGATGGCAGAATCAACGCCGCTGCTTAAAAAAGCACCTCTTTGAACATCGCAGTTCAAGTGGAGTTTAACTGATTCTCTGAGTTTTTCCCTGATTCCTTCCAGGTAATATTCTTCCTGCTCCTCTGATGGTGCGAAGCGGATCTGCCAGTAACGGGATATTTGCAAAGGCCTTCCGGATGATTTAAGGAAGAAATGACCCGGCGGGAGGCGGTAAATTCCTGAAAACATTGTTTCCGGTTCGGGAACATACTGGTATGTAAGGTAATCCCAAAAGGCATCTTCGCTAACCTGGGCCGAAAAAAAAGGCAGTTCCAGCAAGGCCTTAATTTCGGAGGCAAAGGCCAGGGTTCCGTTTTTTTCAAAGTAATAAAAGGGTTTAATGCCAAAGCGATCCCGGGCTCCAAAAAGCTGCCTTCTCTTTCTGTCCCAGAGGACAAAGGCAAACATGCCCCGCAAGTCATCAAGGCATTTTGTATTTTTCTCCTCGTACAGATGGACAATAACCTCAACATCGCTGCGGCTGGAAAAACGGTGTCCCTTGTTCGTCAGTTCCTTTCGCAGGGACTTGAAGTTGTAAATTCCCCCGTTGCAGAAAAGGCAGATACTCCGGTCTTCGTTATATATGGGCTGACTACCTGTCAGCAGGTCGATGATTTTAAGCCGGCGAAATCCTATTCCCACATTTTCTGCCAGCAGATGAGTGCCTTCGTCGGGTCCCCGGTGAAGCATTTTGTCCCGCATTTTTAAAATCAGGTTTTCTTCAACCCTGCCCGTCTCCCGGAAAAATCCACAAAAACCGCACATTATGTATCTCTCCTCTTTGCCTTCCCCTTTGGGAAGGGGGTTAACCAACGTTTTATGATATGAAAACAGCAGAATTTTGGTTACGAATTTGACCCTAGTTGGGGCAAAAATAAACCTGCTTGTAAAAAGCAGGTTTATTGTCTTTAAGAGCCGAGGAGCGTTGTGCAGATTAATAAACAGCAGTTTTTTCCGGAGCCTTGCCTGTTTGTATGCTGTGCGGTTCCTCATCTACGGGAATAATGGCTTCCTCGCTGATTGATTTAAGGAGATCCAGAACTGTTTTTGTATCTCCGTAACCCATTTCAGGCGTAACGAAAAGGGGTTCACCATGGAATTTAGAGTTGTAAAAATTTAAAAGCTCATTGTAATATCCTCGTTGCGGTGTATAGGGAACTTGTTCCGAAGTACCGTTGTTGTAGGCGATGTTAATGACCCCGCAATCCCTATTTTCCAGGTATATCATCCCTTCAGTGCCAAAAATGCGCAAGCCGATAAAGGGGGCTTGTGCTTCTTTTCCCGCGCAAAAAAATGAAAATAACCCGGGGATACCGTTTTTAAAGAGCAGGTTTACTGTGACGACAGAATAAGGGGAGTAAGGTGCCTCCTGCGGCTTACCAAAAGCCTGCAGCCTGTCAATGGCACCGAAAATGTGCCTGAGCGCAGCCAGATCATGTATTCCGGAATCAAGTATGGCTCCCCCCGGATATTCCGGATACTGCCGCCATTCTCTGGCAGGAAATTTATCTTGTGTCATTTCATCAGGGAAATTGAGAATGCGGTTGTAGATAAAATAGTAGATATCGCCGATTTTCTTTTCCCTGACCATATCCCTGATCATGTTGGTTTCATCATTATAACGATAGTTTTCTGCGATCATGATCGACACATTATACTTCTCCGGCAGTTTTTTATGGGCTTCTGCATCTTTAAGATTGCTGGCTGACGGTTTTTCACAGATAATGCCTTTTCCTGTTCCGGAAATTCCACGGGCTACTTCTTCAGTTACAATATAGTTGAGGGGAATGGGAACCATGATATCAAAAAGATCAATATCTTTTCGACCGATCATGTCATGGAAGTCTTCGTAAATATTTTCTTCCCCCAAGCCCAAAATTTTTCCCCAGTAGTAAGCTTTTTCCAGATTGGTATCGCAAAGAGCGACAATTTTAAAGCGGTCAGACAGTTCTTTTAAAGCGGGGTAGTGCAGTTTTTCGAAGGCCATGCCTACACCAATAATGCCCACATTTAGCTGTTGTGCCATCAGTTTCCCTCCAGTCATAAACTCGTTATCAAAGAGGCGCAAGTTTATTATTTGCTTTAGAGGCGTAAGTATTCGGCCTTAATTATCTTCTTTGAAATAAGGCGCATATTTTACGAAGGAAAAGTTAAAGACTAGTAAAATGGAAAGAAGCAACATCGGGGATAGAAACATAAACAAAAAAGCAGCTAAGACCTTTATTAAGCAAAGGGACCGTTTCAGCGGAAAGGATTATCTCTTCAGCATTATCGGGTATCATCTGGCAGCTGTCCTGGAAAAACAAAAACCTGCGGTCCTTCTTTCATTTAATAATACCAGGCGCAATTTGTTTCATTTGTGGAACAAGTATAAAGCAGCATTTCCTTCTTCCGGTCGGTTAAAATACTTTGAAATAAAATCGAGCCCGCAAAGGATTTGTGTATTATTCTATAATCCGCTCATTTTACATCTTACTTTGAAGCAAGAAAAGACAATAAGTTTATTAAAGGAATATGGTTATTCCGAACAAATGACCATTGATGAATATCTCCTTCATTTAAAAACCCGCTTTAACACAACGGGCTTCCCCCACGAGATCGGTGTTTTTTTGGGTATTCCAGCGGAGGATGTGCTAGGCTTTATCACAAATAAAGGAAAAAACTATAAATCCTGCGGTTATTGGAAAGTTTATGTTGACCCTTTCGGAGCAAAAAAAATTTTTAACCGTATTGCAGAGGCAAAAAGCCGCTACACTCAATTCTTACAACGTGGGATTTCCCCAGGTGATTACCTGGAACGCTACTATTATTAGTGAAGCATGGGGACGGTTCTTCTGCTTCATTTTTAGAATGAAGCAGAAGAACCGTCCCCATGCTTCACATGCTTCACTGTTGACTCTGAAATATTTATTTTGTAATATTAACTTGTACCGTTAATGCAAATCATTTGCAATAACAAATTGGGAGGTTTGCCGTGCATGCTGAGCAGCCCGGTTGTGGAAACGATTAATATGAATGTTATACTGGGAAAGCACCGGGTCCTGGAAGATATCAACCTTGTTATCGAGTCCGGAGAGATGGTCGGCATTATCGGCCCAAATGGTGCAGGAAAGACAACTCTCATGAGAGTGTTATTAGGCCTGTTGAAACCCACTTCAGGACAGGTTAAATTATTTGGCGCAAGTCCGGACAGAATGGGAAAAAAACGCGATCGCGTCGGGTATATGCCCCAAAGTCCGGTTTTTAGCCGCCACTTTCCCCTTTCCTGCCTGGATGTTGTGACAATGGGTTCGTTTACAGCAACGTCTCTGGGCAGGCTGTTTACCGGTCAAATGCGGGAAAAGGCCCTCCGCTGCCTTGAAATGGTTGGTTTGCTTCCTCTAAAAAATAAACCCTTTGCTGAGCTTTCGGGTGGACAGCAACAGCGGGTTCTTCTGGCCAGAGCCCTGGTCAAAGACCCTCTTCTTTTACTTCTGGATGAACCTAATGCAGGCCTGGATCTGCCCACGCAAAATCACTTTTTTGCCCTGCTGAAAGAGTTACAGTCCCGTTACGGCCTGACTGTGGTCATAGTATCACATGACCTGGTAATGATCTCCCGTTATGCAGGGCGTTTAATCTGTATTAACCGGACAATGCATCTACACGGAGAACCCCTGGATGTTCTTCAAAGTTCTGACCTGGGAAAAGCATACCGCTGTGAATTAGATTTTCTTTGTGGAAAAGTGGGGGTCTAGAGCAGTGGAAATTTTTCAGTATGGTTTTATGCAGAGAGCATTTATCGCAGTAATTATGGTCAGCCTGCTTTGTTCCACGTTGTCTTTTTTTGTTGTTCTGAACAGGCTTGCTTTTATGGGAGCAGGAATCTCCCATGCCATACTCGGCGGAATGGCTATCGGGGTGCTAACAGGAATTAATCCTCTTTATACGGGAAGCATCCTTGCTGTTTTGCTGGCGCTTTTAATCGGTTACATGAGCCGTTATGGCAATATACATGAGGATACGTTAATCGGCATTTTTTTTGCTGCGGGGATGGCTTTCGGGATAGCGCTGATCAGTTTGAAGGATGGTTATTACCCAGAATTATTCAGCCTCTTATTTGGAAATGTGCTGGCAGTTTCCGGGCAGGACTTGTGGTTCCTGGCAGGGGTGATGCTGCTGATACTCCTTTTTATATCATTTTTTTTTAAAGAACTTTTAACCATATCTTTTGATGAAGAACTGGCCAGGGCTAACGGTCTTCCTTCCACCGCTCTCTACCTGGGTCTTCTGGCATCGCTGGCCCTCACTGTAGTGGTTTCTGTTGTTGTGGTGGGAGTGGTTCTTTCTTCCGCGCTGCTGGTAATCCCCGCTGCCTCCGGATTCAGGTTCAGCAGAAACTACCGCTTGATGCTCTTCTTTTCGGTAATTACGGGCCTATCCAGCGGCCTGGCGGGTTTAACAGCTTCTTATTATTACGATATTCCCTCTGGTGCTTCCATCGTTCTTTGCGCAGCAGCCATTTTTTTTAGTTCCTTTTTGCCGCTTCTTTTCCGGAAGATATGCTTCATCTTTCGTAAAATTTCATTCAGCCTTTCCAACAAAAAAACATTGACTTAATATTTTCCTTGACGCAGGGTTTTCTTACTGATACGGTATAATCAGATATCAAAATTGTAAAGGTGACCGGATATGGGAACTAATTTAGAGAAAACAGCTTGTGATCTTTTAACGGGGAGTGGTTTGAAGAAAACTACCGGTAGGATCGCCTTGCTTAAACTGCTTCTCAAGGCCAAAAAGCCCCTTACGCAACAGGAAATCTCCAACAGCCTGTCCGGTGTAAATTTTAATTACGTCAGTATTTACCGTTCTCTGGATGCATTTCTTAAAGCCGGAATCGTCCATAAGGTTGAAGCCGGAGACGGAAACCGGCGCTTTGCTGTCTGCAGTTGCGGCAGCAGCAGCCATTGCCACCCGCATTTTATTTGCCGCTCGTGCGGGATGGTGGAGTGTCTCAGAGAGCTCAAAATTCCGGAGCTGAGAGAGCTGAAATCCGGATATGTGGCTGAAGAGCAGGAAATTTATATTAGGGGTATTTGTGCCAATTGCTCATCTTGATTTTTTTAAAGCATGAGGGAAAAATTGCGTTCACTTCTGCAGGGTTTTTTAATCGGCCTTTCCATTGTCCTGCCCGGAATGAGCGGGGGAACGGTTATTCTTATTCTGGGATTATACGAAAAAAGCATAAGAGACCTTTCCCGGCTCAATTTAAAACCTTATATCATCATAGGGCTGGGAGTGCTGGTTGGAATATTTGCAGGCGGTCAGGTATTTGCCCAGCTCTTTATCTTATACAGGGATCCGACGGCTGCCTTTTTTTTAGGGATTATACTCGCTTCAATTAAAGCGCTTTTTAGAGGTCGTCCCACCCTGAATCCTGCCCGCGTCTTTATCGTGCTGGGGGGGCTTCCTCTTGGTGCAGGAACCCGTCTTTATTATGGGCAAAAGCGAAGTTCTCTGGCCGGTACTTATTGTTGCCGGCGCGCTATCCACTGCAACAATGCTGCTTCCAGGCGTCCCGGGAAGCGCTGTCCTTATCGTGATGGGCATGTACGATGATATACTCTTTTATCTTAAAGAATTTTTACTGGTAGAACTCCTTCTTTTCGGAGCAGGGTCTGTAGTGGGTATTCTTTTATTTGCCCGTGTCCTTGAAAAGGTATATTTTAAGCATCAGGTTTTCTTTGCCTTTTTGTTTGCCGGTCTTATTGCAGGTTCGTCGTGGGCTGTTTTCCCAACAGTCTGGGGGCTTCTGGAAGTTTTGCTCTTTTTGGCCGGTTTTGGCCTGATCTGGTTTTGGGAAGGGAAAGAACGAGTTAACAGGAGCAGGGATGGGGAACACGGAAAAAATTAACAATTAGCCGGAAAGCCTGCGGCCGGCTGAGGCAATGTTATTTGACACTTTATCTGCAAAAGTATAAAGTGTAAATGTTATATAAATGGTTAAAGGAGGCATTTGTTATTTGAAATCTTTTCGGGAATACCTCTATTTTGAAACAGCTAACAGGGTTGAGTTTATCAACATTACACCCCGCGTCCAAGAAATCGTAGATAAAAGCGGAATTAAAGAAGGCCTTTGCCTTGTCAATGCGATGCATATAACCGCGAGCGTATTTATTAATGATGATGAGAGCGGTCTGCACAGGGATTTTAAGGTTTGGCTGGAGAAACTTGCCCCCCATGAGCCTGTTTCGCAATATGCCCATAACGGTTTGGAAGACAATGCAGATGCCCATTTAAAAAGACAGATCATGGGCAGGGAGGTAGTTGTTGCCATAACAGAGGGCAAACTTGATTTTGGGCCTTGGGAGCAGATCTTTTACGGCGAATTTGACGGGCAGCGTAGAAAAAGGGTGCTGGTAAAAGTAATTGGCGAATGACCGGGGGAGGGTATCTACTCAGCTCTTATGATTACGATCAAAAGTAAAAGGGAAATACAGTTGATGCATGAGGCAGGGAAACTCTTGGCCTCCTGTCATAAGGAGATTGCAAAAATAATAAAGGCAGGTATTACCACATTAGAAATAGATGCTTTTGTAGAAGAATATTTGGCAAAACATGGTGCCACACCGGAGCAAAAAGGTTATAAAGGTTATCCTTATGCAACATGTGCATCAGTTAATGATGAAATATGTCATGGGTTTCCTACAGATAACCCCTTAAAAGAGGGGGATATTGTAACTATTGATATGGTTGTCAATTTGAACGGAGGGCTGGCGGACTCTGCCTGGACACATGTTGTCGGCAATATTTCCGAAATCGCCAAGCGTCTCCTCAAAGTAACTAAAGAATCTTTATATTTAGGCATAAAACAGGCTTTACCCGGAAATAGAATCGGAGATATCGGGCATGCCATACAAACATATGTTGAAGCAGAAGGTTTTTCTGTTGTAAGAGATTTTACCGGCCATGGAATAGGCCACAATATGCACGAGGATCCACATGTTCCTCATTATGGTGTAAAGGACAGGGGCCCCCGTTTAGATGAGGGAATGGTTATTACAATCGAACCGATGGTTAATGTGGGTACCTGGCGCTGCAAAATAGATGCCAACGGGTGGACCGCTAGAACGGCCGATGGAAAACTTTCTGCCCAATTTGAGCATACCGTCGCTATAACAAAAAATGGACCGCTAATTTTAACTGAGCAATTATAACAAATGAAAGAGGAATGTTAGTCTAATGTGCGGGGACACACCTCTTGCAGAGGAATGTCCCCAATAAGATGACACAATATTTAGTTAAATCGGGTGTTTTTAAGACCGGTGAAGCCCGCTACTGTATTCGAAAAGTCTGTTCCAAAAGTGTAAAGAAAAGAGAAATTTTTGTGAAAATATATTTAATCCGTCACGGTAGAACAAAAGATAATGAAGAAAAGCGCTTTGTGGGCTGGCAGGACACCGATCTGTCCGAAGAGGGTTGCCTGCAGGCGGAAAAGCTGGCTCTGCGGTTTCAAGACAAGAAAATAGGCGCTCTCTACAGCAGCGATTTACTCCGGGCTATCAAAACCGCGGAGATTTTAGGGAAAAAACAGGGGATTAAACCGAGAAAAAGTAACATGCTGCGCGAGATAAATTTTGGAGAGTGGGAAGGTCTTACCTATGAAGAAATTATGCATTCTTACAAAAAAGAGGCGCAAAAGTGGCTTAAAAACCCTTTATTATATTCCCCTCCCGGCGGAGAATCCCTTTTGCAGGTTTATGCCAGGATGGAAAAATTCCTGAATTCTCTTTCTCCGCCGGAGAATAATGATGAGGCGATTGTTCTTGTAAGCCATGGAGGTGCTATTCTTTCAGTTCTTCACAAATATTTAGGGCTTCGGAAGGAGGACATCTGGAAAATAAAAATTAAAAATACAGCCATAAGCCTTTTACAAAAGAAAGGAGCTCTCTTTGAAGTAGTCTTTTTTAATGATGTTCGCCATATTGAAAATGAAATGGAGAATGACAAAATGCCTGAACTGTTGTAATTTTTTCGTTTTCCCGTCGTACAGTTAAAAAACGCCTCTATTTTTCCTATTGCTAGATGAATTTTCAATGGGTATAATTAACATAATTAGGTAATGGGGGTTTTTCCTATGTTTGGCAAGCGTGCAGCTTGGGTTTTACTTATAATATTTTTTTCACTTTTCTTTTTCCCGGTGTCCGGGAAATGTGCCGAATCTACGTAAGCGTCAAAGATACGCGTACCTACTAGCATCCGATATCAGCAAAAGCCACCATCGGCAATGCTTTTAACCTTGTTATACTGCCTACGGATTAGCCGTTTAAATTCAGCATCCGATAACCCATCGCCCAGATCCACGCCGCCTTCTGAAAGCAGGTCATAGAACAA
>JAAYFF010000023.1 GCA_012728375.1 Bacillota bacterium
ACCTTTTGTGTATCCATACAATCACTCCTTATCTTTAGGTTGAAAAAGTTGGCCTACTTTTTCAACTTTTTCAACCGCTTTTATGGTGATTGTACTACCTTCAAATCTTTTATGCTATGTGCCGGTATCTTTTACGCTTACGAATCTACCGATAGGTTTGGCCGAACATCTCTGCATCTCGCTTCATTAAGGGGAGATACTGAAATCGTCGAGATGTTACTGGAAGCCGGTGCAAACGTCAATATAAAAAACAAATTCGGGTGGACTCCGCTGCATCTCGCAGCACGGGAGGGACATATTGACATTGTCCAAATGCTTCTGGAAGCAGGCGCGAATATCGGGGCTAAAAATAAATTTGGGCGGACTCCGTTGGACTATGCGGTAAAACACCGGCATACAGACATAGTTCGCATGCTGGTCAGTAACAAATACCAGAGGGACGAAAATGAAAGTTGAGAAAAAAGACAATCTAACAGCCGTTGTTGTTCCTGCAGGTAAAATTGATGTTACTAATTCAAACCTTTTTAAAGAAAAACTTACCCAACTTTGTGATGAAGGCTTTAAAGACATTATTATTGATTTTACAAATGTAAATGCATTGGATAGCTCAGGGATAGGGAAACTGCTTGTATTTTATAAAAAATTAAAGGATAAAGGCGGTACATTGAGCATTATTAATATTAAACACGAAAACGTTCGCAACCTTTTAGACATGATTTGTCTCGATAAAGTAATTAATATCGTTTGGAACTAGCCGGTTCCGGGTAGGCAGAAGAGTGAAATTCTACGAAAAGAATTCAGGAATCTCGCTTCCTTTTTCTTCATTACAGAGCGGTTGGTCATGCAGATCGTACAAGATTCTGCAAAGCTCCAGCGGTTCCCGGGTAAAGTCGTAAAAGCAGATAAAAAGAAGATCCAGACCTTTTATGCATGCGGCAAGGTTTTTCTCCCAGATAAGTGTTTGCTTGGGTGTCAGGGAAAGACTGGAAGTATCCAAAATAACCCGCAGCGAGGTAAAGTTATTCTTTGTGGTTTCGTCCAGGTTGGACTTTAAATTTTTTTTTGTTTCAAACTCCAGCATTGCCCGTTTCTCAATATAATACAGCAATTTCTTCAAATTTTCCCATCGCGTTAACTGGTTTTCTTTAATTATAAACTTTGCAGTAGATTTGACGTTTAAATATTCGGGAAGTTTTTCCAGAAATATTTTTTCAGTTTCTTCATTAAAATAATAAAGAATCCTTTCGTTATTCAACACTCCGGCTGCACTATAAGAAACAGCTTTTATTGCTAAATGGGCATTTCCGCTATAAAACTCACCGTAGTGCCCTCCGGTTAACAAAAATCCGGGAAGATATCCAGCCGGGACAAGCTTGCAGAGGTCCCGGGGCCATTCCAGCATTCTGGAAATGGTTTTATACTTGTTTAAGCATGATACAAAGTGATCAATGATCAGAGGGTCATAGTGAGTCCCCTTTTTTTTGAGTAACAAATCAATGCTTTGATCAATGGTTCTACCTTTGTCTTTTATCCGACCGGTTGTCATAAGGTCAAAAGCATTGGCAACGGCCAGGATTCGAGCTCCTAAGGGTATTTCCTCACCTTTAAGGCCATCGGGGTAGCCGCTTCCGTCAAACCTTTCATGGTGATGAATAATGATGGGCAAAAGCGCTTCCGTTTTTTTTAACGGTTTAATTATCTCCGCACTCCAGAGAGGATGTTGTTTATAGATATTCCATTTCTCTTCGGGCAGTGGGTGCGGTTCATTCAAAATATCTTTGTCAATTTCGATTTTTCCGATATCATGCAGCAGGGCGGCATATTCCACCCGAATTGTTTCACGCCGGGATAATTGTAATGATTTACAGAGTAATTGAGCGTAAACCAAAACCCTTTCGCTGTGGCCGTATGTAAATTTGTCTTTGGCATGGATAACGGCCATTAATGTTTTTATAGTATCCAAAAATTCCTTTTCAGTTTTTAATTTTTCTCCGCTGATGCGATCAAAAATAGAATAATAAAGTTGAACCCTATTGCCCCTTGTTATTTTAACTTTGTCAAGCGCTTCGTTAGCTTTTTGGAGAAGGCTTTGTGAATCTTCTGCCTGGTCGGGGAAGAGGGCGACTCCAAGGGATGCGGATACTTTACGGTCAGAACCGGGAATAACACTGTGAAAAGCCTCAATTGCTTTTCTTATTTTTTCCGCCTTAGCGATTATCTGAGTTGTTTCACGTGCCGGAGTTAGAATTACAAAAGTATCTCCTCCAAAGCGAGCGGCAAAATCGCTCTCCTCCAAAAAAAGTTGAATGGTTTCGGAAACCCTCTTTAGAACCAAATCCCCGGAATAAAAACCGAGTATCTCGTTGTACATGCTAAAATTATCAAGATCCAGCATGATTAAGCCCAATTTTCCTTCAGATTTGTGAAATTCTTGCATTGTTTTCCCCAGTTGCTCTTGAAAAAAACGGCGGTTATATAGTCCTGTCAGTTCATCCCGTTTAATAAATTCTGTAAGTTGTTTTCTCAGGGAACGTTCTGCTGCGCCCATTTCTCCAAGCAACCAGCTAAATAGAAAAAATAATGGAATGAGTACTAGATCAATATGAAGAAAATTTATTGGTTCCTCGTTGATAAAAAATAAACTTGTGGAAACGAATGTATTTATTAAAGAACTAATGTAACCTGTTTTTGCACCAAAGCGGAGGCTATACAGAATTACCGGCAAAAGTAACAGTATTTTTAAACCGCTCTTTATGGGACCGCCGGAAAAAATGAATAAAATTATTACAACTTGGAGTATTAACATTTCTGCATGTTCCGGGATAAGGGAATGGAACTTCGCCATTTTATCCAACAGTATACTTACGAAGTAAAGAATTAAGTTGAGTACAAGGGGAGCGCAGAAAATAAAACAAATATAATAGTAGGGCAAATCCCAATTAAAGTAATTAATTACAATGGCAAGCGTGGAAAATAGGATAATGAAAATTCTTACTATAGGGATAAAGTCAGTTGCTGCCGGAGGTTCTTCATAATTGGGAGAATGCATTAGCGTGCCTCCTTTTAGCGAAGAAAACGGTCGATTTTAACGGCATAGGAAATGTAAGGGGTGAAAGGAGTAGCGAAAATATATTAAAAAAAGAATTTTCCGCTTTGAATTCACAAAAAATTTGAAAAGTAATTCTGCTGGTTTATTCTACCTGAAAGGAGAAAAATCCTTTTTATAAAGAAAAGCTGTCTTCAACAATTTTTCTGAAATAGAACGCATCTTTTATTTTTTTTGTTGAATATTTTCTTCAGCCTTGGAAAAAGTATAAAGGGTGAAAGCAGGGAGGAAACCACTGAGGAAACCACTAGTAAAGGAGACGGAATATGTATACAACAACAATGAGCCCCTGGCAAAGCGGTTCTTTTATGCCCCAGCAAAGCTTTGCCTCCCAGTCGTTTTTACCGTTGCAGTTCTCTCCCCAAATTCAAGGCTACAGCATACCTTTGCAAACAGGGGCAATAAATTTTTCCCCTTGGGCTTATCAGGTTCCCTATGCTAATGCCATGATCTCTCAGGCCGGAATACCGGTCTGGCAATCTCCCTCTCCCGTTATGAGCGGACAATACAGGCCGTTAAGCTTCTTCATGGGACAAAGCCAGCTTTCTTACAGTCCCAGTGGTATGACGACTGGTATTAATACGGTATCAGGCCTGGCACAACCAAGGGTAGAATTGGCGGAAACTAATAACGATGTTATTGTAACAGCTGATCTCCCCAATGTGGATCCCAATAATATTTATATTACGGTAACGGACGATTCCCTTTCTATCTCCGCTCTTTCCATGATGGGCGGCAGCACCAGCAGTCTGCACCGTACTATTGCTCTTCCGACCAGCGTCAGGGCAGAACATCTAGACGTTAGTTATACAAACGGTATCCTTGAATGCCGTTTGCCCAAATCTGACCTGGTTGCCAGGCGGAGAGTAAAAGTATAAATACGACCGTTTAAGTAATTCTTCTTTCCTTTCCTGCTTCACCCATTTCATTTAAAGTGAGGTTAAAAAATGTATTACCAGGTTCAACCGAGAAACGCGGGAAATCCTGTAGAAAATTTTCATTTAGTCCCAAAGATCGATATCCTGGAGTCTTCTGATGAAGTTATTTACATATTTGAAATGCCGGGAGTCGAAGAACAGTCCGTAAATGTTGAAGTGAAAGACGGTATGCTTTATGTAGATGGAGATGCCGTTTCAGGATTAGAAAATAAATCTTACAATATTCTCTATCAAGAAAGAGAAAACATTAGAAAGTACAGAAGGGTCGTGTCATTGCCCCTGGAAGTAGATTCAGAGCAGGCGGCAGCTATTGTTAAAAATGGTATGCTGACTGTCCGGTTCCCAAGGAAAAAAGGGGGAAAACGCTTACCAATCAATCAGCCACAGCAATATTCTGCTCAAAATCCCTATAATCAAGCTTTGAACATGCAGAACGTTCAAAACGTCCAAACCCCGCAAAGTTAATTAATCAGGTTAAAACTAAACATAAACTTTTAAAAACCAGGTATTAAACCTGGTTTTAAAGTTGTGTTTTAAAGTAGACCACTTTTTATTTCCTGTTGTTCGACGATAACCAAATGGTTTTTGGCTTCAAAGAAAAACGGCTTTAGGTAGATATCCGGTAGATAACCGGATGAACCATCAAGATGGCGATAGCAATTCAATGCTCCGGTTATGGAAAATTCACGGCAACTGTTGCTTTTCTTTTTGACTGTAAATGTAATGGTTTTTCCCCTGCCTTTTTTGTATTAAGGTATGTTATTAGCTTTTTACATGTTTCCATTTCTGACTAATTATTTCCATTCTTACCGGAGGAGCATTATTTCCCTGTTGGGCGAGGCGTATTACCCTTCCTTCAAAGATAAAAGCATCAAGCCTTTCCAAGCTTTCAATAATCCCGCCTGTGGCCTCAAAATCAACCTGCCGTTCATGGTCTTCAAGTAAAAGAGCAGGGTTAAAAGGTTCGGTTAGCTGCAAATCTTTCTCATAGTTTTCATAGAGAGTCCACATGGCTTTTTCTACTGAAGGAGGCGGCACCGAAACATTAAGGTTAATTCTATTTTTCGCTTCTGAACGGGGAATCATATAACTGTGAGCATATAATTTTTCTGTTAAATTTTCGATAATACTATCTACATGTTCTGAAGATACGTCCCCTTGATGCATTTCCAACAGTTTTCTGCCCAGGGAGCGTATCAGAGCATAATTCCTGTAAACATTGCCCAGTGCCAGAGGATGAACTTCTCTGGATAAACGCAGAAATACCTCCAGAGCTTGTTCGGCATTGCTTAATCCCGCCATTTCTTTCGCTAAAAGTATATAAGAAGATACGTCTTCCACACTGACCGGTATTCTGGCGGTTGGATGCTGCGGGTCTTTGGGATTAAAAGCATTTGCTACGCTGGGATCAATTGGGCTTAGCTCCGACAGTTTTCCCATGATAATTTCATCCGCTCCCAGAGATATTAGAGTTCCCGCACTATAAGCCCTAAAAGGAATTAGCACTTTAAAAACTGAACAGTATTCACGAATTAAACTTACCAACCGGTAAGGGGTTAAAAGGTCGCCTCCACGGGTGTAAAGAAAAAGAGTTATCGTCTTTCTTGGTCCTATTAGCTCCAGGTGGCGATAAAAGACCCGGATAATATCGGGGGCGATACGGGTGCCGAGATTTTCTCTGTCTCCGGTTATATAACAGATTATTGCGGTTTGAAGTTGTTCTTCCAGTTGTGCAATTAAATTTATACGATTATTATGTCCCATTTTATTCCTTTTCTTAGTTGATACATTTTATTTTTCCCCAGGGAAAAGCAAAATATTTAACAAAGGGTTTGGCTAATCATTCCATGGGAAAGGAAAACCTGCAAGTTTATATAAAAATTATCTATCGTTGACTACTGCTGGCTAATACATAAATGAGAGGTATAACAATACTCAATAAACAATATATACGATATTTGCGTCAACTTATTTCTTGCTTTATAATAAGCAAAAAATTTTAAAGGCATTTTTGCATACAGTCATGCCATTCCTCAGCTTCCCATCGTAAAAATACTGTGGAAAGAGAGGAGGAGTAAAATGATGAAAAATAAATTTTTTGTGTTATTAATCAGCTTATTGTTCTTATTAGGCAGCAGCACGGTAGATGCTGCTGCGTACAAACAGCAGCCCAATGGTGAAGGAACGGCAATAGTATCTTCAATAATTAAAGTAAGGGCAAGAGGAGAGATAAAACCGAAAACAAAGATGCGAAAAGAAGAAAATAAGGATAGTAAGGAATGTATGGAGCTGTCTCCTGAGGAAATCGACCTTTTGGCCCGATTGGTTCGTGCAGAGGCTGAGGGTGAACCATTTCTGGGGAAGGTGGGAGTTGCAGCGACTGTATTAAACAGGTTAGAAAGCGATCAATATCCGGATACCATTCCGGAAATTATTTATCAGCATGATCATGGTTTTCAGTATTGCCCGGTCCGGAACGGGCAAATTAATAAAGCCGCTGATAATATTTCGGTAAAAGCAGTAAAAGAGGCAATCAAAGGCAAAGACCCCACCGGCGGAGCGCTTTCTTTTTATAATCCCGCCAAATCCGGCAATTACTGGATTAGGACGAGGATTTTCTGTAAGCAAATTGGTAACCATATTTTTGTTAAATAAGTTGAAAAAAATGCCCGTGTACCTTATCAGGTATATCGGGCATTTCAAATTTTACGAAATTTTTTTTAGCAAGGCCATATCGGTAAGCATCTTTCCTGTTCCCAGAGCAACGCTATCCAAGCAATTTTCTGCCAAAAGCACCGGCATTTTTGTTTCTTCAGCTATTAAATGCTGAAAACCTCTTAATAGAGCTCCGCCGCCGATAAGAATAATACCATTTTCTAAAATATCCGGTATCAATGATACCGGCGTTTCTTCCAATGTCATCATTATTGCTTTTCGTATAACCGAGATTCGTTCACCCAAAATTTTTCCGATTTCAGGAAACTTAATATCTATTTTTCGCGGCAGCCGGGTAACAAGGTCGTTTCCGAGTACTTCAAGGTAATTTTGCTGAAACGAAGGAGGAGCCAAACCAATTTTAATTTTGATATCTTCGGCTGTCCTTTCTCCGATTAAAAAGTTATACTTTTTTCTGATATAATTAATGACGGCGTTGTTCAAGTCATCTCCACCTACGCGGACTGAATTCCAGCAGACTATCCCTCCCAAAGATATAACGGCTACTTCCGTTGTTCCACAACCGATATCCACGATCATACTGGCGCTATTTTCTTCAATGGGCAGATTAGTACCAAGAGCTCCGGCAATAGAATTTTCTACGAGATAGACCTCTTTTGCACCTGCTTGTTTAACAGCTTCAATAACAGCTCTTTTTTCAATCTCCGTTACCTGGAGCGAAACGTTGACAACAACCCGCAGTGGAAGAAAGAGCGAATGGCCGCTAAAAATTTGCGCAAAAAAATGCTTCAGCATTATTTTTGTATTATGGAAGTTAGAAACTACACCGCGCCTTATAGGTTTGACAAGAATTATATCTTCAGGTGTCCGCCCAATCATTTTTCGAGCGCTTTCTCCGACTGCCAAAACTTTTCCTGTTCTTTTTTCTATCGCCAGAACAGAGGCTTCTCTTAAAATAATTCCTTTACCTTTCATATAAATCAGAGTATTGGCGCTTCCTAAATCAATGCCTATACTTCTGGAAAGGTAATCATAAGAAAAGGCCATGGCAGAGATTTCCTCCTTATTCCAGCTTTTTGTTAAATTATATCAGCCTGCAAATGGTGCTACAACAAGAAGGTTTTCCCAAGAGGACTTATCATCCTAAAAAGAATAAACGTGTTTGTAATGGTATTTATTTCTTAGCTTGCAGGAAACAGATAAATGTTAATAGAATATGCAAATAATAAAATACTTCTGCAAATTTATTTCATCTATAACTCAAATGATCAATTTTTCCAACTGGTTTGAAAGCTTTTATTTTGAGAAGAGGTGAAAGATTGCTTTCTGACTCCCATTATCAGAAGTTAGATTCTGCATATCAAAGATTAACTGACTTAGCAGATAAAGCAAAACGATTGCCGGAGGAAGCACGAAAAGTTGTTCAAGCTGCCTTAAGTGAATTATCTTTAATTCATCTGGAGATGCAAACTCTTTTAGAAGAGTTCAGCCATCATAATGATGAATTGGCTGCCAGCCGCGCTGCACTTGAAGATGAGCGGCGCCGCTATCAAGAACTATTCGAGTTTGCTCCGGACGGTTATCTCGTCACTGACAAAAATGGAATAATTCTGGAAGCAAATAGCGCGGCTATTGATCTTTTACAAATAGATCGCCAATTGATAGCTGGAAAGCCTTTGTCCTCTTTTGTAGTTGATGAAGAAAAAGAAGCCTATCATCGTAAATTAAAGGAACTGCAAAAAGGTAAGATAAAAAAAACAGTCGACTGGCAGATATCCTTAAAACCGTGGAAAAGTGAGCCCTTCCCCGCTTCATTTACTGCCGGGGTTGTCTGTAATACAGAAGGGAAAGTGACCGGACTCCGTTGGCTTTTTTCTGATATTTCCTGGAGAAAGAAGATGGAAGAAGAGATCCTTAAAACCGACAAGCTTGAGTCAATCAGCCTTCTTGCAGGGGGGATCGCTCATGATTTTAATAACCTTCTGGCAAACCTGATGGGGCATATTTCTTTGGCCAGGCTTTGGAAGGATAATCCTGAAAAAGTAGCCCAAAAATTGGATCTTTCGGAAAAAGTTATTGTGCGGGCAAAGGAACTTCTTCAGCAGCTTTTTCAGTTTTCAAAGAAAGATTATCCCCATTGTAAAGTTTTTGCCTTAAGCAAAATTATTTATAATATTCTGGATTTATCTTGTGACAATTCTCAGATTAAATATTTTTGCAATTTGCCTGCTGACTTGTTGCCGTTGGAAGCTGATGAAGCCCAAATCAGCCAGGTAATTCAAAATATTATTATTAATGCTAAGCAGGCAATGCCGGACGGCGGGATCATTACGATCACTGCTGAAAATATTTTTACAGAAGCAATGGAAAACTATTTTTTGCCTCTTGCGAAAAGGGATTATTTGCGAATATCTATTTCAGATACCGGCATCGGGATTCCGGAAGAGTTAAAAATGAAAATTTTTGATCCTTTTTTCACAACAAAAGAAGAAGGAACAGGTCTGGGTTTGGCAACTTCTTATTTCTTAATTAAAAAAAACGGTGGCTATATTACGGTGGATTCAAAGCCCGGAGTTGGAACGATTTTTTATCTTTATCTTCCTGCCTGGCGTCAAAAAAACGAACATATTGAAAAGAAAGAAGAGGACTTTACCAATTAAAACCATCGCTTTAGAAAATCCCGTTCGATAGTTTTTTTTGCCCATGAAGCAATTTTTAACGGTTTGGTCATTTTTATCATGGGCATTGTTTTTTTGTAGTAGTTTACCGATAGGTAGCGAGCTTGGCCGGATCCGGTATAGTATATGCAAACCCCTTTTCCTGTATAGCGGAAACGTTCTTTTTTCCCCTGGATAATAGAAGCGAGGTTCCTTGCGACTACCTCGGCCTGAAAATGGGCAAAAACACCTGCTTTAGGGGCAAGGACCCTGGAGACAGGAATGCGCAGCGCTGTTGCATCTCCAATAGCGTAGATGAGTTTATTTCGTGTTTGAAGGGTCTGGGGACTTACCTCCACCCAGCCGTCTGCGTCCAGAAGGCCGGAACCGGCTAAAAAGGAAGGGCCCCAGTGGGATGGGATGCCGAGGAAAAGATCTGCCTTAATGTTAATTCCTTGGTCAAGGCGGAGGTTACCCTCCCTTAGGTCAAGCACTTTTGCCCCTGAATACAGTCCTATTTGGCGCTGTTGCATCATTTTCCTGATGCTTTCCCCCACCAGCGGATGGGCAACAGGATTGGGATATGGCTCCGGAGTAACCATCAAAAGTTCTATTTTCTCCCTCAAACCCCTGTTTCGGAAATAATCGTCCAAAAGAAAAACAATTTCATATGGAGCTGTCGGACATGTAAACGGAAGGCTGGAGATGAAGAGGACAATTTTCCCGCGATGAAATGTCTTTAGACGTTTGTTTAGAGAAATATTGCTCTCCAGGTCATAGACATTATATGCCCCTTCCCTGAAACCCGGAACGGTCTCAAGGTGGTGCTCAGCCCCGGGGGATAAAATTAAATAATCGTAATCTATGGTACCGCTTTCTGTTTGCACTTTAAACTCCTGCGGATTTACGGATTTGACCTCCGCTCTAATGAATTCAATCCCTTTTTGTGATAACTTATTGAGGTTTCTGATGATCTGTCCGGGTTTTCTCCTTCCAATGATAAGAAGGGGATATGAGCCTGCATAGTAATAATTTTCTTTGCGATCCAGCAAGATAATTTTATGCTTTTTCCCCAGAGCTCTTCGAAGCACGTTGGCTGCAACAACTCCTCCTGTTCCGCCACCTATTATTAAAGTTGTCGTCAAAATGTCCCCCTCTTTCTTGTAACCGGTAGTATTCCTAGCTTTCCTGGAAATATGTCCTTTATTCCAAAATCAAAGGTTTAAAAAAATGTTTAATGTAAACACTACCATTGGAGGTGGTAAATTTGGATTGGTTAAAAATTGTAGCTACTGCTCAAAAATTAAGGGAAGGTCTTTCTTTAATGGCAAAAACGGAAAAAGATGCTTCCAACCAGAAAATAATAGAAAAAGGATATGAGCTGGAACAAGCGCTGAGCGGTTTTATTGAAGCTCTGGAAGAAAATACCAAAAGATAGTCGTCGGTTTACTCCATGAAAAACAAGGGCGTAAGGTGTTCAGGTTTCTTTAACGGGAGGAGTTTTCTTTGTTAACCGTAATAATTAGGACTCTGATCTTGTATGCATTGGTTTTTGCTACGATGCGCTTGACCGGTAAGAGGCAAATTGGGCAATTGCAGCCTTATGAAGTAACCGTGGCCATCATGATTTCCGCCCTTGCAGCTATTCCCATGGAGGATGTCAGCATACCTTTAACTAACAGCATTATACCAATATTACTGCTTCTCAGCGGTCAGGTTCTTGTTTCAATGTTGTCAATGAAAGTTAACAAGGTTCGGGCTTTTTTGTGTGGCAAACCGAGCATACTCGTTGAAAACGGAAAGCTGGTGGAACAGGAATTAAAAAAGAGTCGCGTTAACCTTAATGATTTGCTGGAACAGCTTCGTTTGGCAGGTTTCCATAATATTGCTGATGTTGAATTTGCCATTATGGAAAGTAACGGAGAGTTCAGCGTTATTCCCAAATCACAAAAAAGGCCCGTAACTCCTGAAGATTTAGGCGTGTCAACTAAATATGAAGGCATTACCCAAACTTTAATTATCGATGGCCGGGTTGACCATGATAATTTGTGCCGGACCGGGCTTACTGAAGAATGGCTTGCCCGGGAACTATCCAAGTTTGGTATCCATAATGTAAAAGATGTTTTATTAGCCAGTCTTGATACATCCGGCAAATTGTATTTTCAAGTAAAAGGCAAAACAAATCAGAAAAGTAATTGTGGTGAAAGTACTTGAGAGGTTTGTTTATCGGTATTATTGTCCTGCTGGCAATAATTACGGCTTTTTCCATTTACACGTATAATCTAACCTCCGAAATATCCCAGGATCTCCTCTCTAATTTAAAGCAGTTAAGGCAGGTAGTGGAAAAGGAACAATGGGATGAGGCAATGTTGAAATTGAAAGAGTTGGATGAAAATTGGGACAGGGCTGATACATGGTGGACGCCTCTAATGGATCATCGCGAGCTTGACCATCTTGACCAAACGATTGTCAGGATCATTGGTTTTGTTCACCAGTGCCGCACTGGAGACTCTCTTATAGAAATAGACGCCGCCACAAGATTAGTTGAGAGGGTTCGCGCCAGAGAGAGTTTAAACGTAAAGAATATTTTTTAGGATGTTTTGCAAACTAAATGTGAAGAAACACGAATTGATCTAATAAATTCGGGTGCAAAATATTCGCTGCTGCAGAAAAAATTTCTTATGGAGGATTACAATGGAACAAGAAAACATGATCAACCAAATCATAAACTTTGTTCAGCAACACCATGAATCTACAGCAAGCAGGGCCGTTTACAGGCGGATGCTTGGTTCTTATCCGGGCGCTTTTAATCGCAATGCGTTGTCTGAGCTGCGGAATAGTTTAGAAACTGCCAATCCTGAAGAAATCGAATCCTTATACTATATAATCAAATAGGGGTTAATGCCGTAGAGAAGGAGGTTAGGCGGGTGTTTAAATTTAATAGTAACAAGGCAAAAAAATATAGAAAAAAACCCCTCGTTGTTGAAGCATATCAAATTGACAGGGAGGTCATGATTCCAACATTGGAGGGAAACGTCCTGGCAAGCCCGGGAGATTATATAATTCGCGGCATTGATGGGGAATGTTATCCCTGCAAACCTGACATATTTAACGAAACATATGAACTTTTAGAATAGCTTAGGCTGCCGGAATGTATTTGGTTTTTAATAATAAGCCTTATTACTTTTAAAAAATTAAAACTAGCATACTATACCCTGCAACTTTTTTCTGGTATACTATTAGGCATAGTAACAAAGCAATAATAGAAAGGGTTGGTTAATGAATGCTGACAGTAACTCCGGCAGCAGTAGAAGAATTTAAATCATTTTTAAAACAGGTGGATAAGGAAGATTGCTACATTCGAATTTTTATTAATGGTATGGGCTGAGGCGGGCCTAGTTTCGCTCTGGCTCTGGAAGAGTCGGTAAAAGGGCAGGATCATCTGGAGGAAAAAGATGGGATTTCTTTTATTTACGATAACAAAATTTCTCCACATTTAAATGATGTAATTATTGATTTCCATCTTGCTCCGCAGCGAGGTTTTTCCATTCGAAGGGTAGGGCAGGATTCACCGGGTTGCGGATCTTGCAGCAGTTGTGATTGACATTTCCAATTAATTAAAAAATGAATTGATTTTCATTATGCAGGAAGGAGTTTTGATTTCATCTAGAAAGCTCCTTCCCGCTGTATTATCAGGTTTTTTGAAAACAGTCCTTAAATTTATTAGTAAGAGTAACTTGAAGGACAATTATTCGCCCAGATACGATTTCCGGACATCATCATTTTCCAGCAGGGAGGAAGCATTATCCTGCATGACAATTCTGCCTGTTTCCAAAACATAACCCTTCTGCGCGGTTTTAAGTGCCATCTGGGCGTTTTGTTCCACCAGGAGTATGGTAGTTCCCTGGCTATTTATTTCTTCGATTATCTGAAAAATTTCTTTAACGATCATTGGGGCAAGGCCCATGGACGGCTCATCGAGGAGCAAAAGCCTGGGCCTGGACATAAGAGCGCGTCCCATGGCGAGCATTTGCTGTTCGCCTCCGCTGAGCGTTCCTGCCAGTTGCTTTTCACGACCCTTTAGCTGGGGAAAAATATGAAAAACCTTTTCCAGGTCGTTTTTAATTTCACGTTTATCAGTCCTGCTGAAAGCTCCCATTTCCAAGTTTTCCATAAGCGTCATCTGGGGAAATATTCGTCTTCCCTCGGGCACATGGGAAATTCCCATTTTGACGATATTATGAGGAGGGACCCCCGTAATATCCCGGGAGCAGAAAGTAACCCTCCCCCGGGCTGGTTTTAAAAGGCCGGAAATTGTTAACAAAGTAGTTGTTTTTCCTGCTCCGTTAGAACCTATCAGAGTAACAATTTCTCCCTCCTCGACTTTTAAATTAATTTCTTTCAAAGCCTGGATATTGCCATAATATGTGGATATTCCTTCAACTGTAAGCAAGTTGCTTTTGCCTCCTCCAATTATTAAATGCAGCCTACACTGAATCCCCCAGGTAAGCCCTAATAACTGCTTCGTTTCTCTGAATTTCACTTGGCCGGCCTTCGGCGATTTTTTTCCCGTAATCAAGCACTGCCACTTTTTCAGAAATACCCATTACTACTTTCATATCGTGTTCAATGAGCAAAATGGTTTTTTCCATTTCGTCCCTGATACGTGAGATGAGTTTCATTAACTCCATTGTTTCCTGCGGGTTCATACCGGCTGCAGGTTCATCCAGCAGCAAAAGCTCCGGTTCAGCCGCGAGAGCTCGGGCAATTTCCAGAAGCCGTTGCTCACCATATGGCAGGTTGCGTGCTTTCTCTTTTTCTTTACTGCCCAAACCTACGAAAGCCAGCAGCTCGCGGGCTTTTTTTCTGGCTTCGGCTTCCTCCCGTTTGTTTCCGGGGAGGCAAAAAACGGTGGAAACAAGTCCTCCGTGCAGGCGAGCATGCATTCCAAGCAGGACATTATCCAACACGCTCATCATCCCGAATAAGCGGATATTTTGAAAGGTTCTCGCTATACCTTTTTCCGTAATCTTGTAGGGCTTCAGCCCATTTATTTTTTCATTTCGAAAATAGAGAGACCCGCTGGTGGGCTCGTAATGACCGGTAATCAAGTTAAAAAGAGTGGTTTTCCCGGCTCCATTTGGACCGATTAACCCCACAATTTCTTTCTTGCTGATATCGAGGTTAACGCTGTCCACCGCTTTCAGGCCGCCGAAATGGCGGCTCACTTCATTAATTTCGAGAATTGTGCTATTCTTTTCAGCAGGCTGCATGCACAAACAACCCCTTTTCCAAGCATTGCCGCTAAGGCTCAAAATCTTTTTTCTAGATCTAGATATTGATATATAAAAAGTTAATGCCCGTTCTTTTGTAATGTTTCTTTACTTATTGCGGCGAAAAAGTTTAATTTTTGTAAATAACGTTTTCCTTCTTTTTAAAGAACGGCCTCCGGTTTGCCCGATGCTTTCACCCAGCAACCCTTGCGGTCTTGCCCGCATCATCAGCACCAGGATCGCACCGTAAACCAGTAGCCGGTATTCGGCTCCGGCTCTGAGCAGCTCAGGAATGGCAGTTAATGCGGTGGCACCAATTATGGCTCCCCACATATTTCCCAGCCCCCCAAGTACTACCATGCATAATTGTTCGATGGAGCGCATAAAACCGAAGACGTTTGGATGAATATAACGGAAATAGTGGGCAAACAGCCCGCCGCCAAGACCTGCAAAAAAGGCCCCGACTCCAAAGGCCAGAGTTTTATAATAGGTTGTGTTTATTCCCATAGATTCCGCTGCAGTCTCATCTTCCCTGATAGCAATCAGGGCACGCCCAACCCGGGAATTTATAATACGCTGCAGGACGAAAAGTGAAAGGAGGGTAACACCTATTACCCATAAAAGAGTCGTCTCTTTAGGAATTCCCCGCAGTCCGACAGCTCCGCCGGTAATCTTCAGGTTTAAAAAAATTATCCTAATAATTTCGCCGAAGCCAAGGGTCGCGATTGCCAGATAATCTCCTTTTAGCCGTAGAGTGGGGATGCCAATCAGAATACCAAATAATCCGGCGACTGCTGCACCCAAAAGCAGAGAGACTATAAATGGCAGACCCGTCTGCAAAGTGACAATTGCCGAAACATAAGCACCCAGGCTCATAAAAGCAGCATGTCCGATGGATAATTGGCCTGTATAACCAACAACCAAATTCAAGCTTGACGCCATAATAATATTAATCCCGACCAGAATAATTATTTGCAAATAATAAGCACTTATCAACTGCCTTTCCACCTACTTTATCATTAAAATCGGCAACAAGCATGCTTTTAAAGAAGAAAAAATGCTAAACTTTTTCCTGAATGGCGCTGCCCACCAGGCCGGCGGGTTTAAATAACAGGACAAGTATAAGAATGGCAAATGCAGCAGCATCGCGGTATTGTGAAGAAATATATGCTGCGGCCATAACCTCGGCGATACCGAGTAAAAGTCCTCCAAGCATGGCTCCGGGAATTCTTCCAATACCTCCTAATACCGCAGCCACAAAACCCTTTAAGCCAGGCATCAGGCCCATAGTGGGTGTTACTGTCCGGAAGTAAATTCCTACCATTACTCCTGCTGCCGCTCCCAGGGCTGACCCAATTAGAAAGGTAATGGAGATGATTTGATTGACATTTACCCCCATCAGACTTGCTGTATCTATATCCTGGGCAGCAGCACGCATTGCTTTCCCGATTTTTGTCTTTTGAATAAAAAAAGTTAGGCCTATCATAAGCAGGAATGAAATAGCAAGGATTATAATTTCGAGCTTAGAAATGGTCAGTAACGTAGATTGGTAAACCCGAGGAGTGAAAGGACTTGGAAAAGTATAAGGCCGGGCGCCCATAATTAACAGTGCCAGATTCTGCAAGAAGATGGAGGCACCGATAGCGCTGATTAAAGCCGCAAGACGTGTAGAGCGGCGAAGGGGCCTGTAGGCTAAATACTCTAAAGTAAGGCCGACAAGACCTGCAAAAGCCATGGCCAGTAAAAAGGCCAGAAAAAAAGGAACGTCGTAGAAAACAACCAGGATCATGCCGGCAAAGGCTCCAAACATGTAAATTTCACCATGCGCGAAATTTATTAACATGATGATTCCATAAACCATGGTATAGCCAAGAGCAATAAGGGAGTAAATACTCCCGAGGATAATACCGTTAACGAGCTGCTGTACAAACATTGCCCCACCTCAATATTTTTATAAAAGCTTGTTTTCCGAAAAGAGGGGCAGGGTAAAAACTAACCTGCCCCTTTTCCTTAATTATTAGCGCAGCCGCTGGAAGGTGCCATTCTCGACTTTAAGAATTAGCACGTCTTTAATTGTATCTCCTTCTTCGTCAATACTCGTTAAACCGGTAATTCCGGGAAAATCTTTTGTTTGTGCCAAACCCTCCCGGATACTTTCACGATCCGTACCGTATTTCTTCATGGCTTCAATGACAATGCGCGTTGCATCGTAAGCTTGAGCTGCAAACATATCGGGTTCTTCGCCAAAAAGTTCTGTGTACCTGGTTACAAAAGATTGAACGACAGGGTTCGGATCTGCTGAAAAGAAACCGGCTGTAAAAATGGCCCCTTCAACAGCTTGTTCACCGATTTCCACTAAAACAGGAGAATAGAAACCGTCCGCACCAAGGAGCTGCGCTGAAATGCCCTGCTCAGCCGCCTGTTGCGCTATCTTGCCTGCTTCCGTATAATAACCGGCAATGAAGATAGCATCCGGATTTTTTTGCTGGATAGATGTCAGCTGGGGACGGAAATGCTCATCGCCGTCCATAAAAGCTTCCACGGCAACAACTTCGGCTTTCTCTTTGGCTGTTGCTTCAAAGGCATCCTTCAAAGCCACGCCGTAGTCATTGTTGGTATAAAGGATAGCGAAGCGTTTAAAGCCAAGTTCCGCAATTGCGTATTCAGCCAGCTGAGAAGCTTGGACCTCGTCGGAAAGACAGTTGCGGAAAAGATAAGGGTTGCCCACCGTCAGGTCTGTGGCTGTGGAGGAAGGTGAAATTGTCGGCACTTTACCTTCCATAACGATTGGGCCTCCTGCAGCTGTTTCCGAACTTAAAACAGCGCCGACTATTACATTGACACCGTCCTGATCAATAAGTTTGGAAAAAGCGTTGGCTGCCTTGGACCAGTCACCTTCGCTGTCTTCGGAAACAAGAACAAGGTTTACTCCCGGTATTTCTTTGTTTTCGTTTGCTTCTTCCAAAGCAATTTGTACTGCGTTGCGAACGCTCTCTCCATACGTTGCCGCGCCACCGGTTAAAGGACCTACTGTGCCGACTTTAACATCGACTGTTTCTTCTGAAGTGCCTTCGGATGCCTCATCTCCTGCTCCCTCCGGCTCGGAAGCAGGCTGTGAAGTACCGCATCCAGCGGCAAGCATCAGAATCATGCTTAAAGCAACCATAATAACTAGTGCCAAACGATACTTTTTCACTTTTTTTAACCCCCTTTTTTTTATTCAATAACAGCAACAGCACTCTACTAATTAAAATTTTATATTAAAAGTTAACACCCCCTCGACAGAGAAGTAAAGACCCTGGAGTATTGATTTTTTTTTTACATCAATAAATATCAATAAAACTTCCGGGTCGTTTATCATAAAATTAATTCCACCAAATAGAGAAAAAACCTCTTTAACTTGAAGAAAAAAAAATCTTTTCGCGAGGAAATTGTGGTAAAAAGTAAAAGGGAATTAATACTTAAAAATAACCCTCAAAAATAACCCATCTCTATCGGCAAGGAGTGCAACAATGAAAAAAATGCCAAAAACTTTACCATTTCTTGAATTCCGTCGACAGGGTGTTTTCGCAGCTGAGAAAATAAAAAAAGGGGAATTGCTTGAATGTTCGCCGGTTATTCCTATTCAACCCAGCGAATGGAAGTCGGTTTCTTATACTGTACTGCGCCATTATGCCTTTGCCTGGGGAGAGGATAACAGGGATGCAGCCATAGCTCTGGGTTATGGATCATTTTTTAACTCTTCACCTGAACAGCCCACTGCTTATTATGTCAATAATATTAAAGACCTGGTTATAGAATTTTTCGCGGTAAGGGATATTGAAAAAGGTGAAGAGATAACCGTAAAACGCCGAAACCGGGAGGGTTTAAATCTTCAGGCCAGGAGGAATATTATGATTTTTATCGGTAACTGTCTGAATAAAGGTAGGGGAGTCTTTGCCCGTAGAAAGATAAATGGGGGAGAATTGATTGAAAGCGCGCCGGTATTGCTTGTGCCGTCGGATGAATGCAGTTATCTTAAGAATACTATTTTGGAAAACTACTGCTTCCGCTGCGGTCCGAATCAGGAGCATGCCGCTATTGCCATGGGATATGGCTCGCTGTATAACCACTCCTATACTCCCAATGCCGTCTATGAAGTTAAAGATGAGGAAATGGCGGTGCAGTTTCGCGCCTTAAAGGAAATTCAGGCAGGTGAAGAAATTACCGTTAATTATAATCGCGATCCCGGGGACAGATCTGCAGTGTGGTTTGAAGTTCTGCCTTGAGAAGGCATATTTTTAACCCTTCTGCCGTGGCGATCTAGCTTGATCTTTTGTTTTTTTTATGCTATATTTATTTTGCTGTGAATGTCGGGGTGGCGGAACAGGCAGACGCGCACGTTTGAGGGGCGTGTGGTGAATACCATGTGGGTTCAAGTCCCATCCCCGACACCATAAAGAAAAGCGCTTTTCGGTTTGACTGCTGAAAAGCGCTTTTTGTTTATTTGATGTCAGTGATCATAAAAAAAACAGAATAAAATAATTTTTGCATCACAACAAAATCCCCCTGTTACCAGGGGGATTTTGCTTTACTTTTCTGTAATTAGTTGTTCATGATTGATTTACATCGACACTTTTCCTGCCGAAGAGGTAAAATGCGTTGTAAACCGCCACGATGACACCTAAGATAATGTTGTTCCATGCCAGAGAAGTTGGCTCCATTATGGGAGTAAAGTTGACAATTGCTAACCAGATACCTACGATAATGTGAATAATATGAAATGTAGTCATTATTTATATCCCTCCTTTCTCTGGCATAGCATAACCCTTTTTCAAAATAATATACTCTGGAAAGGCAAAAAATATCAAAGCTGGTTTTTTATTGTTTGATGCTTCTTTTTATGCTAAAATAATTGTGGTTGGAGGAGAAAGATGACAACACCAGTAGATTTGGAAAAGCACCGGGAGGATTTTCTAAAATTTTTGGGAACAGCCGGTGCCCGTTTTGTTGTTTCAAGGCAATTAAGAGCTTCAGGAGGACTGTGGCTCTCTGCAGGTGACGTTAATATCCTCATTGACCCAGGTCCGGGTTCGCTAGTTAAATGTTTTTCTTCTAAACCGAAGCTAAATCCGTCCTCTTTAAATGGAATAATCCTCACTCACCGTCATCTTGATCATTCCAATGACGTTAATATTATGATTGAAGCAATGACAGACGGTGGAAAAAATCAAAAAGGTTTTTTACTGGCCCCCCGTGATGCTTTAGAAGGAAAAGATCCTGTTGTTCAATTTTATCTTCGCGAATTTCTTAATAACATCGATTATCTTCAGGAGAAAAAAGAATATGCATTCCCGTCATTTACCATGGAAACGTCTGCAAAACACCATCACCCGGTGGAAACTTACGGTTTGAAGTTTGCTTTCCCTTATGGAAAAATATTTCTCATCTCCGATACCGCGTTTTTCCCTGATTTAATAGATTTTTATAAAGATGCGGATATACTTATAATAAATGTGGTTATTTTTAAAATTCAGGAACAGGGTAAAATTTATCATTTAGATTTTGAGCAGGCTAAGGAGATAATTAAGGGAATAAAACCTAAAATAGGGGTTTTAACTCATTTTGGGATATCCATGCTTCAACATAAACCATATCTTCTGGCTGCCAGGCTGCAGGAGGAGCTGGGCATAAAAATAATCGCGGCCTATGACGGTCTTAAACTGTCTTTGCCCGGCTTACTGGCGGCTTATAAGGAGAGTTAATAATGTTGGTGGGGGCGTGCAAAATTGATTTATTGATTGCCGAAGGTCATTCGCTAAAAGAGAAAAGACAGGTTATAAAAAGCCTTGTGCATCGTCTTCAAAATCGATTTAACATTTCTGTAGCTGAGACAGGGTATTTGGATATGTTAAGGAGATCAGAGATTGGTTTCGCTTTAGTCAGCAATGAATCAGCTTATCTGGACAAAATACTATCCGAAGTTCTCTCTTTCGTTGAACGGGACAGCAGGCTAGAGGTAATTAACATAGAAAGAGAAGTTTTTCTTTGTTGACTGGTAAAACTTAGTAACGGATAGTAAAATCTTGAAATTTTTCTGTCCCAGTATAATCTGTTACGGTAATGCCGTCTATTCTCCCGCGAGGGGAATTATTAAGCAACTCTATAAATTGTTCAAGCTTTTGCGGAGTATCATAGATTACGCATTCAACTCTGCCGTCCGAAAGGTTGCGAACATATCCCGACAAGTTAATTTTTTGGGCAATACTATTGATATAATAACGCATCCCTACTCCTTGCACTACTCCGGAAAGACGAATGCAAAAATATTCTTTTTCATCCATAAAACGTTTCTCTCCTTATTTTCTGGATCCTTAATCAATTTTATGCCAGCGAACTGTGCATGTCAACCCGCTATCGCCTGCTTTAAATTGGTTTATGAATCATCCGTTATTTTCTGTTTTCCGGGAGAAAATATAATGGGTGATTCTTTTATGTTGTCAAATGTTATCTTAAGAACAATAATTATTTATTTAACTGTTCTTATAGTTATGCGTCTTATGGGAAAGCGGGAAGTTGGACAGCTTTCCACCTTTGATCTTGTAGTAGCCATTATGATTGCGGAAATAGCCGTTTTCCCCATGGAGGAACTGGATATTCCCATATATATAGGACTTATTCCCATGTTTATCCTTGTGGGAGGAGAAATATTAATTTCTTACTTATGTCTTAAAAGTCGCTTTTTAAGAAAAATTATCGACGGCGGGCCAAGTATTATTATTTCCAATGGAATTATTTTAGAAAATGAGATGCGCAGACAGCGCTATAATCTGAACGATTTGCTGGCACAGCTCAGGGAAAAAGGCATTTTTGATATCTCAGAGGTGAAATATGCCATTCTTGAAACATCAGGTAAAATAAGCGTTATGCCAAAAACTTCCAAAAGACCTTTGACACCCGAAGATATGAATCTCAGCCTTCCGGAAGAAGATATGCCTCTGCCCATCATTTTTGATGGGCAAGTAATGCAGCAAAATCTTGGCTTGTTAGGTTTGACAAATGAATGGCTGGACGGCGAACTGAAAAAATATGATTTGCGAACCGAAGAAATTCTCTATGCCAGCGTAGATTCGCAGGGAAAACTTTTTATTAGTGAAAAAGTCCGCAAGAAAAGTTAAGACGACCAGTTTACTTTCCCATTTTGCGGGACAAGATGAATCCACGTATTACCGGGAGATAAAAGAAGTTCACCTTTATCTCCGCTAAAAACAGTTTTGCTTTGCTCGTTTTCTTTTTTCCAGTTAATCTCTTCAACAGTTCCTCCTGAAAAAAGAAACCCTGAACCTTCTCCGGTAAGCTTAATGCTTAAATGCCCTTCTGAAGTAAAAGTACGGATATTTACAAACTGGACAATAATATTTTTTACAGCAATTCCTTGTGTTGTTTCTTCATCAAGAAAAGGTTCCCCGTTATTATATCTGATATAGTCACCTTGAAGATTTTTACGGTATTCCACAGAGTTGGTGGAACTGAATTCTATTTCAATTTTTGACGCAGTTTGCTCCCGCTCCCTTTCCTGTTCTTGAAGAGAATCGTCAAAAGAGAAAAAAGGCTGCGGCTGCTCTTCCTTGTCTTGCAGAAAATTTTTGTCTTCCGCTCCTTGAAAAAGTTTTTCCAGCGAAGTATAAAGATTGTGAGGCTTCTTTCTGCTTTTTTCTCTTCTGTAGTAAAGGGGGTTAAAGCGTTCATCAAGGTATTTTAAATTAATTTCTTTTAAAACCTCTTCGGTATGGATAGAGTAGCCACAATGGGCCATTATTCCATTATGCTCTTTAACAAGATAGGCAAAGTACGGCCTGGAACTGCGAACAGGACCGATTTCTCCCCCATAGGGGGAAGCGTACAGGGCAAGAAAACGAGTATATCCGCCTTCAACAGGTACTTCATAAACAAGGTCGGCATCTGCCAGGCCTTTTTGAGGTCTGGCCTTGGGATGGTTTTCGATTAATACACAAAAAGGAACCGTAAATAATTCATCGACGCTGGTTCCGGTGTAGGGGGAAAGGGGTCCTCGCTGGACCGGTTCCTCCTTCAATTTCATATTTTCCTTTTCTTCCATGTTATATTCTTCCGGGAGAGAGCCTTGTTTTTCAGGCCCTTTACATCCTGATATAAAAAAGGCTACAATAGTAATTATACAAGCAAACAGGCAAAAAGTACTTTTTATTTTCATTATCAAAACTCCTCGCTTATATTTTACGGCTGGAGGGCTTCAATTGACAACAATAAAAAAACCTCTTCTTATGGCACGAGAACTCGTATCGGGATATGTTTCTCCCGGAGATACAGTTGTCGACGCTACAGCTGGTAATGGGTATGATACTCTTTTTCTGGCTGAACTGGTCGGTGAACAGGGAAAGGTTTATTCGTTTGACATTCAAAGTGAGGCAATTTCCAGGACTACCAGCAAACTACTTGATGCGAATTTATTGCCGCGAGTCCGTTTAATCTGTTCGGGACATGAAAATCTGGCTTCTTATCTTAAAGAAAAGGTTTCTGCCGTTATGTTTAACCTTGGTTATCTTCCGGGATCCGATCACAGTCTCGTTACCAGACCTGAGACAACGTTGACCGCACTTAAAGCAAGCCTGGAAAAGCTCACTCCGGGCGGAATCATTACCATTGTTCTCTATTCAGGCCATGCAGGAGGGGAAGAAGAAAAAAAAATAATCTTAGACTACTGTTCAAAGCTCGATCAAAACTTTTATACCGTGCTTTTTTATGGAATGATTAACTGGAAAAATCATCCTCCTTCTTTACTGGCTATTGAAAAAAAATATATTTCATAAATATAGTATTTTTTCGGAAATTAGTTTATCATCTGTATCCTGTAAAAGCAAGCTTTGAAAAATAATTAACTTAATTTACTGAACAATTTGTTATAATTCAAAAATTCTCCCGCATATATTTTTATGTTACAATAGTATTTGTAAGGAGGATACCAAATATGATACCATTTCTATCTGTTATTGGTCGGGGGAATACAGGTAAAACAACACTCATAAGGAATTTGATCCGTGAACTGGGAATATTGGGTTATAGTGTCGCAGTAATAAAACATGATCCGGAGGAACACGGGACTGTTGACCGTAAAGGAAGTGATACATGGCTTTTTCGGGAAGCAGGAAGTCGGGCGGTAATTCTGGCATCACCTTCAAGAATTACGCTTTTTCGTACCACCGAAAAAGAACAATTCCCGGAGGAACTGTTCCAACTTTGCGGAGATGTGGATTTGATTATCTTGGAGGGGTATAAAAAAAGGGATTATCCCAAGATATTTCTGTGGACCGAAAAAAAAGAAAAATTGGATGTTGATCCTCTTTGGAATTTGCTCGCTATCATCTATACGAAAGAAGAGGAAAAAGAAGCGTTAAAACGTTTTGGAGATACTGCTATCCCCCTTTTTTGCAGAGATGATAGCGTAAAAATTGCACAGTTTGTTGAGCAATATATCTTTAAAACAAAGGAGAGGGATAAAGGAGGAAGATAAATGGGGCGAAAAAGTGCACCAAAATCCGTTATTCGAAGATTGCCTGTTTATTTACGCATCTTAGATAACCTTCTTACCAATGAGGTTGATATTATTTCTTCCAAAGAATTAAGCGATGAAACAGGCTTTACAGCAGAACAAATTCGCAAGGATCTGGCTTTTTTTGGTGCTTTCGGCACCAGAGGGACAGGCTATAATACGAGCTTTTTACGGGATAAAATTTTAAAAATAATTGGCCTCGATAAACAAACCAATATTATAGTTGTTGGCGCAGGACATCTCGGCATTGCATTAACGCGTTACAATATTACAAAAAATCCATATGTTAATGTTGTAGCTGTTTTTGATGTCGATCCAAATATTATTGGTGAAAAAATTATTGATGTCGAAGTAGTACCTATTTCCAAAATAAAAGAAATTGCAGTTAAACATTCGGTAAAAGTCGCCCTTTTAACTGTACCGTCGGAACAGGCTCAAATTGCAGCGGATGAAATTGTTAAAAGCGGTATTACAGTAATATTTAATTTTTCACTGAGCAAACTTCGCGTTCCGGATAATGTTTATGTCCATAATGCCGATCTTAGCATTGAGCTGCAGAGCTTAATCTACTATGCAACAAGCAAATAACAAAGGCTATATTTTTTACATCACGAAATTTTTTCCTAAGAGTTGACTTTTCAAGTTCTTTTGTGTATACTTATAACCGATCGACGGGAGCCGTGGTGTAGTCCGGTCAACATGCCGGCCTGTCAAGCCGGAGATCGCGGGTTCAAGTCCCGTCGGCTCCGCCAGATCTTGCCGAGATAGCTCAGTCGGTAGAGCAGAGGACTGAAAATCCTCGTGTCCCCAGTTCGATTCTGGGTCTCGGCACCATTTTTGCGGAAGTGGCTCAGTGGTAGAGCATCGCCTTGCCAAGGCGAGGGCCGCGGGTTCGAATCCCGTCTTCCGCTCCATTTTTTATGGCGACATAGCCAAGTGGTAAGGCAGAGGACTGCAAATCCTTTACCCCCGGTTCGAATCCGGGTGTCGCCTCCATTTTTTTTTGCCGGAGTGGCGGAACAGGCAGACGCAAGGGACTTAAAATCCCTCGATCTTTAATAAGATCGTACCGGTTCAAGTCCGGTCTCCGGCACCATAAAATTGAGCTTTGCAGAAATTTAAAGACCGCTTCAAGAGTAGCGGCCTTTTTGTTCTTTAGTGCCCAATTTTTTTAGCGGTAATGTTGGTAAGTCCGGGAAAGGTCGTCTGACTTAGTGGGTGAACCCATCATCTGGTAAGGCTTGGCTGGTTTTCCGCGACTTTTTTCCCGTAAAAATGATTTATACTGCATGATTAGGAGCTGTCCTGGAGGGCGGTTTTTTTTAAGCAAAAAAAATTAAAAAGGCTCGGATTTAGGGTTTGTCATGGATGCCGAGATGTTCTTTTAAGGCAGCTTGCAATATCTGCGAAAAATTAACATGGTTTTCTTCAGCGATTTTATTTAACCATTGTGGAATAGTCAGCGTCTTTTTAACCGATTGATTTCTATAGCATCCCTGAAATATATTTATTTAAAAAGTCTTGGGAAATCATGAATTCCATTCCATTGTTTAAATTTCTTTACCGCATTCTCAAATTCTTCGTCTTTTACCGGTTCAGCCAGATTAAAAAATTTGCTGTTTGCCGTGCATCCTCCCCTTCCTTCTCCTATATATATCATCATGCAATCAGGATTGATACTTCTCATTGTTTCTAATACTTCTGTTGCTACGTTGTTCATAAACGGCCACGATAAGATAATTATATCTGTTTCCCTTCCATACTTTTTTACCGCACTAACAGCATCGATTTTTTCCACTTCCAGCCACATTATACCATCTTCTTTCCAAAAATAATGAAAATTATCATCGCCGGAAAAATTATCCGTCGGAATAATTTTTACATTTTGCTTCCTTAAGGCATAAGCTAATGCTCCGGAACCTGACATCACTTCAAGACATTTTCTATCGCCTATCCATAAACTTAATGGAACTATCCAATCATTCGCTATTAGGGCATATCCCATGTGATTAATCACAATATCCCTCAATCCATAATTGTCTATTTTCGGATCATATCTGCTTAGCAGCGACTCTGGGTAAGAATCCGGAATTTTCTTATTTTTTATCATCTCTATAATCTTATTAACTTCCTCGGGGAAATGCATGGTTTCACCTCTGTTTACCTCGGCCTTATTTTGTCAGGCTAATATATTCAACATCAGCATGTTTTCATCCTTTTATGATAACAGGCGTTTCCGGTTGCAACAACACGCAGGCAAATGTAAACGACTTGTAAAAATTATCACAAGTTGAAAGAGGGTAAATGCTGTTTATTAGGTAAGTAACCTGGGCTGCGAGAGCCCAGGCAGGGCTACCGGAATCTCATTCCTGAACTGAATTTCGCAAGGTTGCCCAGAACAATATGAGCCAGACCGTAGCCCATTATACCGGCACCAATTCTGCCGCCCACAAGCCTGCCGAAACGTCTGACAATACGGCCCAGGACTATGAGGGTTTTGCCGGCAGTAGATGCCTTTTTCCTCGTAAACAAAGCATTCACCCCCTAAAGTTATTTTTCCTATTGGAGGTAGGTATTATAGGCCCCTTTTATTCATCATAGAAATAATAACCTCCGGGTGAGGGCTGTTTTTTCATGCTGAGCATGGACATTCGTTCGAACTGTGTGTTACAATAAATTTATCAATTGCTGAAGAAAACTTACTAGAAAGCTGGCACACTAAGGGCCGGCTTTTAAAAATTGGGGGAAGATAGCGTATGTTTAAGAAATATTTAATGTACCTCATCAGATGGCAGTTATCTACTCCTATATTAGCTATTTGCATGTATTACATGACATTTGATGTTACGACGAAAACGATTTTGGCAAATTTAATTGGGGGTTTAATCTTTTTTTGGGTTGATCGCTATATTTTTAAATCAACAATATTTTCAGCCCTTTGGGAAATAAAAGAAGAAATAGTATGTGTTGATTGCGGCACCGTTTCCAAAGGGTTCAGGCTGGTTAAAACAAAAAACTATGACAGGTTGGAAGATAAACATCCGGAATTTAGATGTGAAACCTGTTCAAAGAAGAAATTGGAACAATTGAAGGCAAAAGGAATACACGTATAGTAAGATAAATCTGGTAGATATGTTTGCTAAAAACGGTTATTTCCCGGGCAACCGCAAGTTTCGACGATAAAATAAAAATTCTCCTTTAGGCAATGTTTTTCTGGCCGTTTCACTTTTTGGGAGTTTTTCTCAAGGATTTTGGTCTTTGCCTTGGGGAAACTATTATGGAACTGAAAAGTCAGGAGGTGCCTGCATGTTTTTAACAAGCATATTTAATTATGACAAGAAGGCTTCAGCGACAAGCTGGTCTGTTATTGCTTTAGGGGCTTTTGTAACATTAGCCGGCATGTTGTTGGCAAACTCTGAGAAAATAAAGGCCGGAATGACTGGATTTGGTCTTGCACATCTTTTGCTGGGCGCGCTGGATCTCTTTCGCCTCTCCAAAAGAAGATATTAATTCTCTAGAAACAATTCGCTTAAAGAGCTTGATTTTTTTTTTAAGGTCTGCTACAATAATGGCGTTGAAGGGTCCTTAGCTCAGTGGGAGAGCGCTTCCTTGACGCGGAAGAGGCCGTGTGTTCGATCCACACAGGACCCACCAGAAGAATAAAGTCCTCTGTATAATGTATAATACAGGGGCTTTTTTATTTGCCTTTTGAGCTGCAGTCTTGACAGGCTTTGCATTAAGAATTATGATTTACTAAGCGTAAAGGAGCAAGGAAGCGGAAAGGGGTCAAAAACTTTGGATGAAGAAAAACAAGCTCATAAAATAAAAGTCCTTGTGAAGGATTGGGGATTACGGGAAGTTGAACCCGGGACAACTATTTTGGATCTTCTTCGCGAAATTGGCGGAAAGCTGGCAAAGGAAGCCCTCGCCGCAAAAATAGATGGGAAAGTGATCGATTTGAACACACCTGTCTATAATGATCTGGAACTGGCTGTTTTAACCTTTGACGACCCGGAAGGGATGCAGGTTTACCGCCATACAGCCAGCCATGTTCTTGCCCAGGCCGTAAAAAATCTTTATGGCAATGTCCGTTTGGGGATTGGTCCGGCCATACGGGACGGCTACTATTATGATTTTGATTTTGACCGGCCCATTAGCCCTGAAGAATTGACAAAAATTGAGGAGCAGATGAGGTTAATAATAAAGGAAGATCTGCCTTTAGAAAGAATTGAGCTGGACAGGGAAGAAGCCATCGGCTTATTTAGCGAAATGGGAGAAAAGTATAAAGTTGAGCTGGTAGAAGGCCTGGATGAAAGCAGCACTATTTCTTGTTACCGTCAGGGCGATTTTATTGATCTTTGTGCCGGGCCCCACCTGCCTTCAACGGGAAAGCTCAAAGCTATTAAGCTTTTAAACCTGGCAGGGGCTTACTGGCGCGGCGATGAAAGACGCCCAATGCTCCAGCGCATTTATGGAACTGCCTTTCCTAAAGCAAAACAACTGGAAGAATACCTGCAGCGCCTTGAGGAGGCCAAAAAGCGGGATCACCGCAGGTTGGGCAGAGAGCTTGACCTTTTCTCCTTTCGCGAGGAGGGTCCGGGCTTTCCTTTCTTTCATCCCAAGGGTATTATTATCAGGCGGGAGCTGGAAAACTTCTGGCGTGAGGAACACCGTAAAGCAGGCTATCTGGAGATAGAAACGCCGGTTATTTTAAACCGTCAGCTCTGGGAACAGTCGGGTCACTGGGATCATTACCAGGAAAACATGTACTTTACCAAAATTGATGAACAGGACTATGCCATAAAACCGATGAACTGCCCGGGAGCTATGCTGATTTATAAATCGGGGATGTACAGCTACAGGGATCTTCCCCTGCGTTTAGCGGAGATGGGGCTGGTTCACAGGCATGAAAAATCGGGGACACTTCATGGATTAATGAGAGTGCGCAGTTTTACTCAGGACGATGCACATATTTTTATGCTTCCCGAGCAAATTGAGGATGAAGTGGCCGGAGTAATTGATCTTGTGAATCATTTTTACGATGTTTTTGGTTTTAAGTATCTTGTTGAGCTCAGCACCAGGCCGGAAAAATCCATGGGTTCTGATGAGATGTGGGAAAAAGCCACAGCTGCCCTGCATAACGTCCTCATTAAGAAAGGCATTCCTTATACGATTAATGAAGGAGACGGGGCTTTTTATGGTCCAAAGATTGATTTCCACCTACAGGATTCCCTGGGACGGACCTGGCAGTGCGGGACAATCCAGCTGGACTTTCAAATGCCTGAAAAATTTGATCTGCATTATATTGCCGCTGATGGACAAAAACACCGCCCGGCAATGATTCACAGGGTTGTTTACGGAGCCATGGAACGATTTATTGCCCTGCTTATTGAACACTACGCCGGGGCGTTTCCCCTCTGGCTTTCTCCTGTTCAGGTCAGCGTTATTCCAATTACCGAAAGGCAGCATGAATATGCCGCGGGAATCAGTAAGCGCCTGCAAAAAGATTCGATCAGGGTAGAGCTTGATAACAGAAATGAAAAAGTAGGGTATAAGATTCGAGAAGCCCAAGTTAAAAAAGTTCCTTATATGCTGATTGTGGGAGATCGTGAAGCTGCAGACGGAACTGTTTCTCTCCGCCAGCGTGAGAAAGGTGACCTTGGTCCGGTTCTTCTAGAAAATTTTATTGAAAAAATCAAGAATGAAATACAGCAAAAAACGAAATAATGGCAATAAATATTAAAAAGTGTTTGACGAATATCTGTCTTTGTGGTATATTTACTTGCGGAAAAAGAAGAAGCTCAGCTTCTCACCTTGCGACGCGTTTTAGCTGTTACCAGGGTTTTCATGGCGAAGATTCGTAACCAGCGATTTTTATGCAGGTGAGGTATGGCCTGCATTTTTATTTTTAAAAAGATAGCCGGAGGTGAAATAAAGATTAATAAGGAATTGCTTATTAACCACAAGATTAAGGCTCGGGAGGTCAGAGTTGTTGGAACTGACGGGGAGCAACTTGGTATTATGCCTTTGGAAGAGGCACTGAACTTGGCACGGGAAAAAAATTTGGATTTGGTTAATATTGCTCCCCAGGCCAAGCCGCCCGTTTGCAGAATCATGGATTTTGGAAAATACAAATTTGAACAGAGCAAGCGGGAAAAAGAAGCTCGTAAAAAACAAAAGACGACCTCTGTTAAGGAAGTTAAGATGCGTCCTAACATTGAACACCACGATTTCCAGGTCAAAGTTCGCAGCGCCCTGCGTTTTCTGCAAAACGGAGATAAAGTAAAGGCTTCAATTATTTTTCGTGGTAGAGAAATTACGCATCCTGAACTGGGCCGAGATCTTTGCATGAAATTTGCTGAGGAGCTTCAGCAAATTTGCACTGTGGAAAGGGAACCAAGAATTGAGGGAAAAAATATGGTGATGATTCTTTCCCCCAAATGACAATATATAACTATTAACGAAAAAGGGGACATAAGACATGCCGAAAATGAAAACACATCGCGGAGCGGCGAAGCGGTTTAAAAAGACAAAAACCGGTAAAATTAAAAGATTTCATGCCTTTCACAGCCATATTCTGGAGAAGAAAAGCCCCAAAAGAAAAAGAAAATTGCGCGGTTCTTCTCTTGTAGCAAAAAGTGATCTTAAACGGTTCAGCACTTTACTGCCGTATTAACTAACCGATAAGGAGGGTTTAAGATGCCCAGAGTAAAAAATAGCGTTGCAACCAGGAAACGAAGGAAAAAAATTCTTAAACTTGCTAAAGGATATTTTGGCTCAAAAAGCAAACTTTTTCGAGTCGCCAATCAGCAGGTAATGAAATCTTTGTCTTATGCCTACCGCGATCGTAAAGTGCGTAAGAGAGATTTTCGCAGGCTCTGGATAGCGCGGATTAATGCTGCAACTCGGAATAACGGACTTTCATACAGCAAATTTATGAACGGATTAAAAAAAGCGGGAATAGAAGTAAACCGGAAAATGCTTGCTGAACTTGCCGTCAGCGACCCTAATGCTTTCAAAAGAATGGTAGAAGTCGCACAAAAGTCTCTCTCCTAAAAAGAAGGCAGAAAGAAAAAGCTTGTTAAGATTTAAAGGGAATCACAATAGCGCTCTCACTTCATTAGTATATGGTGTTAGCGCTTATTACTTTATTTTGGAATCGTACGGAAATATGGGGATAATATAATATTATGATTGCCGATGTCTCTCTTCCGCTTCGTTTACTGAAAGAATACCGCAAGTTATCTATGAGGAAGTTCAGGAATAAGAATGGGAAAATGATTTTAGAGGGAAACCAGCTTCTTGAAGAAGCACTGTCAGCCGGTGTAACACTGGAAAGTCTGATTTATACTGCTCAATTTGCATCAAAACCCGGAGCGGAGGGATTAATAACAAAGATTGATAAAAACAGAATTTTCCGGGTAGACACCTCAACCTTTGCCAAAATTGCCCAAACGGACACACCCCAGGGAGTAGCAGCGATCGCCCGCATTCCTGAAAAACAGTACGATGCTTTTTATAAAAAGGGGTTCTTTCTTATCTTGGACCGTATACAGGATCCGGGCAATTTGGGTACTATTATCAGAACAGCTGCTGCTGCAAGGGTAAACGGTATTATTCTTTTGGAAGGCACGGCTGATCCGTATAACCCCAAAGCTTTACGAGCTTCCATGGGAGGTATCTTTTACGTTCCTATTGTTTCGGAGGTTGAACTGCCCGATTGGTTTGACATTATGAAAAGGCAGGGTATTCAATTAATTGCCGCCGACCCCGGAGGCAACACTGCCTATTACAATGTTGATTTTAACATGCCCAGTGCAGTAATTATCGGCAACGAAAGCAGGGGAGTGAGGAAAGCTTTACTGGAAAAAGCAGAAATTAAAGCTTTTATTCCCTTACATGGTAAGTTTAATACCCTTAACGCTGCTGTTGCAGCGGCGGCTTTTGTCCTGGAAAACGAACGTCAGAAAAATTTCCAATAATTACTTCAACATTGTCATTTTAAATGAATTGTGCTATAATTGATACAGGTTCCTGAAAGATTTTAGGAAAGGGGTCATTTTTATGTTGACCGCCGAATTTTTCTGGAAATTGTTTGAAAGTACAGGATCAGTAGCTGCTTATTTATTATATAAATGCCTTTGCTCGTATCACAACTAAATAATGCTAAGACCATGAAGGGGAAGAGTAATCATGTGCTCAATCTGCAGAGAGGGGGGCCCTGGCTGAAAGCCTTCTGAAGAGGCCTTGACGAAGTTCGCCCCGGAGTTAACGGTTGAAAGGCCAAGGCCGTGTAAGCCGTTTCGGAATATACCGTTATCGCTTTGGAGAGAACTCCTCAGTGAGTTAATAAGGGTGGTACCGCGGAAAACTTTCGTCCCATACAAGATAAGGGCCGAAAGTTTTTTAGTTTAACTTGAGGTAAAAAGGTTAAAAATACAGTTATTAATAATTTTACCAGTTCGTTACAGGGAGGTTAAATTTTGATGCAGGAAAATATTCATGAAAAGATCGAGGAATTGCGATCACAATTCCAGCAAAGCATTAATGGGGCACTTGATCTCGAAGCATTGGAGAAACTTAGGATAAAGTTTCTGGGGAAGAAAGGAGAGGTAACCGCCTTAATGCGCACAGTGGGCCGGTTACCGGCTGAAGAGAGGCCTTTATTTGGAAAATTGCTGAATGAATTTAAAAATGCCGCTGAAGAAATGCTCGAAAGCCGAAAGAAGCAGCTTAAAGAAAAAGATGCTTCTTTGCGCTGGGAAAAAGAGCGCCTGGATATGACACTCCCTGGGAAGCCTTTTCAACTTGGCAGAAAACATCCGCTGACCCTTATTTCTGAGGAAATTGAAGAGATTTTTTCGTGTATGGGTTTTCAAATTGTTGAAGGTCCTGAAGTTGAACTGGACTATTATAACTTTGAGGCGCTTAATATGCCTAAAGAACACCCTGCCAGGGATATGCAGGACTCATTTTACATAAATTCGGAAGTCCTTTTGCGTACACATACTTCTCCTATGCAAATCAGGGCTATGGAAGCCATGGCGCCGCGGCTTCCTGTCAGGATTATCTGCCCGGGAAAAGTTTTTCGCCGGGATGACGACATGACACATTCACCCATGTTTCATCAGGTTGAGGGTTTGGTAGTGGACAAGGGGATCACAATGGCCGACTTGAAAGGAATTTTGTTGCTTTTTACAAGGGAAATGTTCGGCGAGGGAAGAGAGCTTCGTTTTAGGCCGAGTTTTTTCCCATTTACGGAACCCAGCGCTGAAGTGGATATTTCCTGTATTATTTGCGGAGGGAGCGGGTGCAGGACTTGCGGAGGCACTGGATGGCTTGAGATACTGGGATCAGGAATGGTTCATCCGCGAGTGCTCGAAGTATCAGGTTACAACCCCGAAGAAGTAACAGGTTTTGCTTTTGGAATGGGCATCGAACGCATTGCCATGCTCAAGTACGGAATAGAAGATATCCGCCTTTTCTATCAAAATGATCTTCGCATGCTGCAGCAATATTGAATGAAGGGAGACGTTTGCATGAAAGTACCTTACAACTGGCTCCGGGATTACGTTGAAATTGAATTATTACCGGAAGAACTGGCAGAACGCTTGACTATGGCTGGGCTTGAAACGGGGGCAGTTAATGTTTTTGCCCCTTTGGGCGAAAAATTTGTTGCCGGCCGGATCGAATCGCTTCGGCAACACCCTTATGCTTCCAACCTCCAATTAGTCAAAGTCGACATAGGTAACGAATTTTTGGAAGTTGTCTGTGGAGCTAAAAATATTAAAAAAGGAGATATGGTTCCCGTAGCCCTTACCGGCGCCGTGCTTCCGGGGGGAGCCGTCATCCGAGAGGCAGAAATTAAAGGAATCGTATCTCCGGGCATGCTTTGCTCCGGCGAAGAACTAGGGGTGGAGATTGCTGAAGACGAAGCGGGTATTATGCTTCTTGATATAAAATGTTCACCCGGAGACAGAATAATCGACCTTCTTCCTTTTAATGAACCGGTCCTGGAAATAGATCTCACTCCCAACCGGGGTGACTGCTTGGGAATGCTGGGCATTGCCAGAGAAGTAGCTGCCATTACCGGGAAAAAAATAGTTCTTCCTCCAAATGAAGTCCAAGAGGAGGGAAAAGAGATTGATGAGCTGGCTGCTGTAGAAATAAAGGATCCGGACCTGTGTTTTCGTTATACCGCCAGAATAATGGAGGGTTTCTCCATTAAGCCGTCCCCCCTGAAAATGCAGTTTAGACTTCTCGCCGCAGGAATCCGTTCGATCAATAACTTGGTTGATGTAACTAACTACGTTATGTGGGAAACCGGCTTTCCAATGCATGCTTTTGATTATGACAAACTTGCCGGTGGGAAAATTATCGTGCGCCGGGCAAAGCAAGGAGAAGAACTCGTTACCCTGGACGGAGTAAAAAGAATTCTCGATCCGAACGTACTCGTTATCGCCGATACCCGGGAACCCGTAGGTCTTGCCGGTGTCATGGGCGGGGAAAACACCGAGATTACCGCTGAAACGAACCGTCTTTTGCTGGAAGTGGCTTCCTTTAAACCAGTTAATATACGTATGACAGCCAGAAAAATGAATCTTCCTTCGGAAGCTTCCCAGCGATATGAAAAGGGGGTAGACCCTGAAGGGGCCATCTTCGTCCAGAACAGGGCTGTTCGTTTGATAAATGAAATAGCCGGTGGAAAGATACTCCGCGGTATTATCGATAAATATCCGTATCCTATGCAAAAACGGGAGATAACCCTGCGAAAATCAAAGGTTCAAGAGATACTGGGGTATTCCCTGCCGGAAGATAGAATTAAAGAAATCCTTACAGGTTTAAGCCTTGTGGTTAAAAAGAAAGATATTCTTGAACATGATGTTTCTTTTCATGTTGAGATTCCTTCTTTCCGCAATGATCTGCATATCGAAGTGGACTTAATTGAGGAACTGGCCAGGATTAACGGTTACGATAAAATACCGATCACCTTGCCGGCCGGGGTTTTAACTTCCGGGAGGCGTTCTTTCGAGCAAAGGGTTATCTCCAAAATCAAAGAGACGCTTTTATCCTGCGGCCTTCAGGAGGTTATTACTTTTTCTTTCATCAATCCAAAACTCTTTGATCTATTGCAACTTCCCAGCGATGATATACGGCGTAATACCGTTAAATTGCAAAACCCCCTTACCGAAGACCAGTCGGTTTTGCGCACTACTTTAATACCCGAATTACTTAAGCTTTTGCAATATAATTTTAATCACCAGACTCAGAATCAATTTATCTTTGAAATAGGCAAGGTCTTTTTTCCATCAGAAAAAAATAAACTTCCCTTGGAAAAGAAATTTCTTGCACTTGTACTCAGCGGGAAAAAACCCCTTGGGGATTGGCAAAATCCCCCGAAACCTCTCAGCTTCTATGAAATTAAGGGTATTTTGGAAACATTAATGCAAAGTCTTGGAATTAAAGAAACCCGCTGGGAAGAAGCAAGCTTGCCTTTACTGCATCCGGCAAGGGGATGCAAAATTTTAGTTCAGGGAAAAGAAATAGGTTTCGCCGGCTGCCTGCATCCTTTTCTGCAGGAAAAGCTGGACTTCAAGCAGGAAGTCTTTCTTGCAGAGTTAATGCTGGAACCTCTGTTGGAAGCATGTACATTAATACCTAAATTTCGTTCGCTTCCCCGTTTCCCCTCGGTACTCCGGGATGCGGCTTTTATTGTTTCCCGAAAAGTTAAAGCGGAGGATCTTTTGCAGACTATACGGACGCATGGCGGTGAGCTTCTGGAGGAAGTTGTTCTTTTCGACGTTTATGAGGGGAAACAAATTCCCGAAGATTGCCTCAGCATTGCCTTTGCCATGACATTCCGCCATCCGGATAAAACCCTGACCGATGAGGAAATTGATCAGATCCTAGAAAAGGTGGCAATAGCGCTGCAGGAGAAGTTCAATGCGACTTTGCGCAAAAGTTAAAAAGGATTTAGGAAACCTCCGAAGAATAATATTTCTTGAACAGAATAATATAATGCATCCCTGCTTGGCAACAATCAGGGATGCATTATTCTAATTGACCTCATTGGGGCAGAATCATTTACGCTTTTTCTATTTCGAAATGAAATGATGAGCTCAAGCGAAAATGCTTGAAAGGTGATAAGAGTTGATGAACTGGCTTGATTATGTTCTCATCTTTATTTTTATACTCAATTTGTACAATGGTTTTCGAGACGGGTTTATCCGGCAGGTTGTAGGGTTGGCCAGTTTTTTTATTGCTCTTTATCTTTCTCTTTGCTGGAGCGGCGATATCAGCAATTATCTTCAGAGTTTTTTAAAGCTGGACCAGATAATTGGCGCTCTCTCTAAAGACGGGATTCCTGCAATATGGCTGGCAGAGGCGCTTCTAAATATTATTGCTTTTTTACTTGTTTTTTCACTGGTTGCTTTTTTATTAAAAATAATTACCAAAAAGCTTAAGATCTTAAACAAAATTCCAGTCATCGGTGCGGTTAATATTCTTCTTGGCGGAGCTTTCGGCATAATAAAAGGATTTTTGGTTATTTCCCTTGTTGTAGCCCTTATCTCGTTAATTAAAACTCCCTTCTGGAGCAATACGGTGGAAGCATCCGTTGTTGTCGCCCTTTCGCAGCATTATTTGGCACTGCTTTTTAATTATGTTTTCCATCATGTGGTTGATAACCTAGGACAGCCGGTGTAAAAGGGAGGGGCTCTTTTATTGTGATCGATTATGAACCGCTGCCGGAGAAATATTTTGACAAGGATGCTTTGACCCTGGCACAGGCGCTTCTCGGCCGGGTGTTAGTGCATCATTCCCCGGAAGGCACGACCGCGGGGATAATTGTGGAGACAGAAGCTTACCTTTCCAAAAACGACCCGGCTTGCCATGCATCAAGGGGAAAAACAAAAAGAAATGCCGTCATGTTCGGCCCTCCCGGGAGGGCTTATATTTACTTCATTTATGGGATGTATTATTGTTTCAATGTGGTTGCCAATGCTCAAGAAATCGGCGAAGCCGTCCTTATCAGAGCTCTGGAACCGGTAGAAGGGCAGGAACTGATGAGAAAAAGACGAAAGAAAAGCCGGTCTTTTCTCGATTTAACTAACGGCCCGGGGAAACTTTGCATGGCCATGGGAATTGATTTGCAACTGAACGGCTTTCCCCTTTTTAAATTTCCCTTTTATCTGGGTAAAGGAATTGACATTGAGCTTGACATGATTAAAAGTTCGGGGCGTATCGGAATTAACCAGGCTCAAGATAAACCCTGGCGTTTTTTTCTGCAAGGTAACCAATTTGTATCCAGGAGATGATAATTTGATAAAAGCGATAGTTGCTCTTGAACTCCCCAAAATAATCGAGCAGCTGGAAAAATTTACTAGAACCTCCCTGGGGAGGCAATTGGCTTCTTCATTAAAACCTTCTCTTTCTCCGGAGAAAGTTAACAGGCTTCAGGATGAGACATCGGAAGCGGTGGAAATCATACGTGAAAATAAACTTTCCTTTGCACCCTGCGATGATCTTTTTCCCTATTTGCAACGGGCATCCAGAGGAGGAATACTCTCTGCCAAGGAACTGGTCGAGATCGGCTCTTTCTTAAAAGCCCTGGAAGCGGTGAAAACTACTTTTTTGAAATATGAATATGCCGCGGAAAGGTTTCCCCTGTTTCAAAAATATATTGGCGCTCTTACTCTGTTTCCCTCTCTGTGCCATCAATTGCAGAAAACATTTCTGGAGAGCGGAGAGATTAGAGAAGATGCCACCCCGGTCCTTTACTCCCTTCACAGGGAGGAGAAGAATTTACAGGAACGGATTCATAAATGTATGGAATCCTACCTGCGCTCGCAACATTATCGCAAGTACCTGCAGGAGAACGTTATTACTATTAGAAACGAACGTTATGTCCTTCCCGTTAAGCAGGAATACCGCAATTTTCTACCCGGGTTGGTTCATGACCAATCCGCCAGCGGCCAGACTCTTTTTATCGAGCCTTTCCCGGCCGTTGAATTAAATAATCAGCTTCAAATGGTAAAAAAACAAATTAATGAGGAGATTGAGCGTCTTTTATATCAACTTACCCTTTTAGTAGCCGGGAAAAGCGATGCCATCAGAGAGTCTCTGGAAATTTACGGTAAACTCGATTTTATTTTAGCCCGGGGGTACCTCAGTATAGCTCAGGACGCGATAAGGCCTGTGGTGAACAATAGGGGATATATCCGGATTGTTCAGGGACGGCATCCTCTGATTCCCAACGAAAAAGTAATTCCCATCGACCTGCATCTGGGCAGCGATTTTAACACCTTGATCATTACGGGACCCAACACGGGAGGCAAAACGGTAACATTAAAAATTATCGGCCTTTTCGTTCTGATGGCCCAATGCGGCCTGCACCTTCCGGCGGAAAGCGGAACAGAGACGGCGGTGTTTGACGGTATTTGGGCGGATATAGGTGATGAGCAGAGTATGGAACAGTCTTTAAGTACTTTTTCCGGCCACATGAAAAACATTATTCAAATCGTTGAGGAAGCCTCGTCATCTTCCCTTGTTCTCCTCGATGAGATCGGTGCAGGAACCGATCCATCGGAAGGTTCGGCACTGGCCATGGCAATCCTGGATGAACTTCATTTGCGGGGCGTAAAAACTGTTGCCACAACTCATATCAATGAATTAAAGATTTTTGCCCACATGAGGGAAGGAATGGAGAATGCTTCGATGGAATTCGATTCCACAACCATGGCTCCCACGTTCCGGCTTATGATCGGCGTTCCCGGTCAGAGCAACGCTTTTGCTATCGCCGAAAGGCTGGGCCTTCATTCCCAAATAATCTCCAAGGCCCGTTCTTTTGTCCGCAAGGATTTTCTTGACCTGGATGAGGTTGTTAGCGGTCTTGTAGAGGAAAAACGGAAATTTGCCGAGAACAGCCGTGAAATTGAAGAAATTAAAATAGATATACAAGCCAACCTTCAAAAACTGGAAGAAGAAAAGAAAAAGCTTGAAAAACAGCGCAAGGATATTTTGCAAAAGGCCCGGGATGAAGCTTACAGCATTATCAGAAAAACAAAAAGAGAAACTGAAGGCATTCTGAAAAAACTTTACCGTGCAGAAAGGGAACGGGAAAAAAGTACTACAGAAGCCCTTGCCCTTGGCGAAGAGGCCAGGAGCAGCCTTAAAAAATTGCAAGAGGACCTTTCTCTGAATAATGAAAGCACAGAGGCACGGAGGTCCTTAAAGGCAGAGGAGCTGCAAGAAGGTTTGGAGGTATATATAAACAGTCTTCGCAGCTACGGTCGTATAATTCGAATTTATACCGAAGAAGAAATACAGGTGCAGGCCGGATTGTTAAAGGTTAACACCCGTCTGAAGGATCTTTCTTTGCCTCTGGAAACAAAGAAAGCAGGAGAAAAGGGCAAGAATAGGGTTGTTTCCTCCCAAAAAAGCGAACAAATGGATCTTATTCGAGAAAAAAGCAATACCCTCAGGCCGCGGCTGGACCTGAGGGGGATGACCCTGGAAGAGGCTGTCTTAAAGCTGGATAAATATCTGGATGATGCTCTTCTAACCGGTCTGGATACTTTTGATATTATTCATGGGAAAGGTACAGGCAGGTTGCGCCAGGGAGTTCACCACTATTTAAAAAATTTGAACCAGGTGGCCGCTTTCCGGTTGGGTGGTGAAGGTGAAGGAGGTTCGGGCGCAACCATTGTTCAATTAAGAAAAAATTAAAGTTTATGTTATACTATGGGAAAATTATTTCCTCTTTCTTTTTCTCTTCATTTTCATGTTCATCTTCGTCTCTTCCGTTTTCATGCTCCCCGTTATTATCCCTGTGATCCCTCCGGGAATGTGGGGGGACAGCAAGCACTATCTCGGCTGCCTCTGACTTTAATCCTTCTACAGTAACGGCGATCAGCTTATAAACGTAAACTTTTCCCTCTTCAATGTTGTTATCAAGAAACTGATTGGTATTACCGGGTAAATTCCGCATCAAAGCAAATTCATCTTCATTATCAAGCCTTCTGTAAAGCAGATATTCTTGGACATTTTCCTTTTGGTTCCACCAGAGATGAGCCCTGAGGGGGTTTTCCAGCAAATAGGCCACAAATCCATCAGGTTTGGGACCGGACAGCAAATGATCCTGGCAGTATTCCTGGGGAGGTTGAAGTGAGGCATCTTCGGGTGCCCTCCCGGCCCCTCCCCTCCAGCGCCCGTCTGTTACTTCATATTCGGGTCTTAAAAGAAAAACCTTTTTTTCGACACTTTGCGGGGGACAGAATTCACCAACTAGAAGGCCGCTTAAGGAGCATACTTCCATTTCAACATGTAAATTGCACGTTTCTTGCGGTACCTGGGATGTAGGGAATATTTCGCTGGTAATTGATCCTGCAGAGCAATACGGGCCCGGCCTCAGGCCGGATTTGCTGCAAATACTTACGGGCCCGGTAATACCCGAAGGCCTGCTGAAGTCGGACGGTTCTTTATCCTTCAAAGCATAGCTTAAGATGGCATTCATAAAAGGAATAGTTGTTCCGCTCCCGCCGCTAACTTTTCCTGTTGTGGGAATATCATGTCCCATCCAGAAAGATACGACAAGATCCGGTGTATAGGCAACCAGGTAGGCATCCCTGTTGTCGCTGGTTGTTCCTGTTTTGGCTGCGACCGGCCTTCCAATTCTGAGCCTGGAGGCTGTCCCTCTCCTGACTACGTCTTTCAAAATATCCGTAATCATATAAGCGGTTTGTGAAGAGAGGACGGCTTGCGGTTCGCTGCGGTGCTCATATATAACCTGTCCGCTGCGGTCTTCAATTCTTTTAACTGTATGGAGTTTTACTTTAATTCCCTGATTGGCCAAAACAGCGTAAGCTTGGGCCATATCCAGCGGACTTACTCCTAGTGTCATACCTCCGATACTCGTAGCCAGATTATAATCGTCCTCTTGTATAGAACTTACACCCATTTTTTTGAGATAATCAAGGCCGATTTCCGGAGTTAGTTGAGCAAAGGTTTTTACAGCCGGGACATTCAGCGAGGGAACCAATGCCTCCCGGACTGTAACCAGTCCGCGAAAACGCCTGTCAAAATTTTCCGGTGCCCAGCTTCCTCTGACAAAAGGAGCATCGTCAATAATAGAGCCAGGGGTAATAAGATTTTCTTCCATTGCCGGCGCATAAACAACGATAGGCTTAATAGCGGAACCTGGTTGTCTACGGCTGAGATACCTGAGATCTTGATTGCTTTTGCTGTATTCCCTGCCGCCAACAAGAGCTAATATTTCTCCAGTAACCGGATTGGCCACTACTGCAGCAGCCTGGGGCTGGAGTAATCCGTCCTCTTTTAAAACTTCCTTGGGGTAGCTTTTTAAACTTTTCTCCTTCATCATCTCTTTAAGGAGAGTCATGTCTACCCTTATATTTTGCGGAAAGAGGCTTTCATCATTGATAATGCGTTCCGTTTCCTTCTGGATATCGCTATTCAGTGTGGTGAAAACTTTTAAACCCATATTGTAAATGGCTTCGTATGCTTCTTCTTTTGTATTATACTGCGGGAGAGATGTCAGGATATCGATAAGTTCGTGATGCAACACATAATCTACAAAATAAGGATAGTCATACTGACGTGAGGGCGGCTCGCCAAGCTTGATTTTTTCCTCTTTGGCAGCAGTCATTTCCCGGTGAGAGATAAATCCCAGTCTGTACATATTTTGCAGGACTAGGGCTTGACGCTGTTTTGCCGCTTCAAAGTTGATAAAGGGCGAGTAATAATTGGGAGCCCGTGGAATTCCTGCGAGCAGGGCGGCCTCGGAAAGCGTTAAATCTTTAGCAGGTTTGTTAAAATATGTATTTGCCGCTGCTTCTATTCCATAAGCTCCGTGGGCAAAAGGAATTTGATTAAGATAAATTTCCAGTATCTCACTTTTTGAGTATTGCCTCTCCATTTTAATTGACAGCCATGCTTCCTGAATTTTCCTTTTAAAGGTTTTTTCAGGGGTGAGAAACGCAGTTTTAATTATTTGTTGGGTAATGGTACTTCCTCCCTGGTCAGTCCAATCGCGTTTTTTTAAATTGCTGAGCAAAGCGCGCAGTATTGCCAGAGGATCGACACCAAAATGTTTATAAAACCTCTCATCTTCAATGGCTATAAAAGCCTGCTGCACGTGAAGAGGAATAGATTCAAGAGAAACTTCCACGCGGTTCTGATCGTAAAAAAGATTTGCGACTTCTTTTCCTGAGCTGTCAAAAATGTAAGAAGTTACCGCAGGCATGAGCAGATGAGGGTCAAACTCGGGAACATCCTTGATATATGAAAAAACAATAGCAAGTGTACCTGCTCCTAGAAGTACTACAAAAATTAATCCCGAAAGAAACAAGGCTTTGAAAGCGCGCCAGACTTTCTTCTTACGCTTTCTTTTTTTCCCTTGCGCCCTGCTATCTCTGTTATTTAAATTCTTCGCAGATTTTCCCCCGCTTCCCCTAATCCCTAATTTTTCCGGCATAAAGTTTCCCCCTTTTCTCTTCATAAATTATATCACAACTATTCTTCAGAAATAATCAACCTTATACATTAACCTCTTTAGCAGTTATTCTTTTTAGTATTTCTAAAAGTTTACAATAAACATATTTATAGTTGTAAATGGAGGTTTAGTTTTTTATGCAACAACGAAAGCTTGTGCGTTTTTTAAAAAAAAACCTGTCTCATTACCGCATGTTTCCTTTTATAATTATTTGTCTTATAATTTTTTTTCTTCTTCAGGGCATGTTATTTATGGAACGGCGTATGCGCCCCGCCATACTCTCCATTGCAGAGTTGAAGACGCATCATATTGCTACAGAAGCCATTAACAATGCTATTATAGAAAAAGTTACAAAGGGAATCCTATATAAGGATTTAATAAATTTAAAGCTTAATGAAGAGGGGCATATCATTATGGCTCAGGTTAACACAATGGCAATTAACCGGTTGATATCGGAAACAATCTTAGCTACTAAAAATGCCCTTATTGAAATAAGTAGTGAACCTATAAAAATCCCCCTGGGAGAAATACTGGACAATTACTTTTTAGCCACGTATGGGCCATCTATTCCTATAAGACTTATTCCCATGGGAAGAGTTAATACAACTCTTATTGATTCTTTTGACGATGCAGGTATCAATCAGGTTCGCCATAAAATCTATCTTAACGTAATAACTGAGGTCCGTATAGTCATTCCTTTCCTTTCGTCTTCTGTGGAAGTGCATACAACAGTGCCCCTTGCCGACACAATTTATGCGGGAGAAGTACCTGAAACCGTCATTAATTTTAGTCTTTCCAACCAGGGCACCCCTCTAAAATAATTTCTGTAAGAGGCAATAAATGACGGTAAAACAAATTATTGGTCGAATAAAATGATTTTATGTGATTAATTAAGTATTTTGCAGTATTCAGGTGATATTATGATTAGTTCATTACCTATTAATTAATGTAGTTATTGTCTCTTTGTGATAATCATGCTAAACTAAATAACCACGATGCAAGTTTCGCGGACATATAGCTAAAAAAGGCTGAGCAGCTACAAAAAAGATTTTTGATAAAAAGTCTATTATCCTCTTGACAATATTGATGTTTTATTATATGATAAACATTGTTCGTCAAAAAGAGTTCTTTGATAACTAAACGAGGTAAGAAGAGGAGTCTTTTGTCAATGACTTCGATTTTAGCCTGTATTGATTATGTTAGAAGCGTAATCGAAACAAAGCGTTAAAACAAGCTGGGAAGAACTTAGTTAAAGA
>JAAYFF010000024.1 GCA_012728375.1 Bacillota bacterium
ACCTTTTGTGTATCCATACAATCACTCCTTATCTTTAGGTTGAAAAAGTTGGCCTACTTTTTCAACTTTTTCAACCGCTTTTATGGTGATTGTACTACCTTCAAATCTTTTATGCTATGTGCCGGTATCTTTTACGCTTACCGAGGACGCTAGTAGGTAATAAAGCACAGAGTAAAGAAGCTAACAATAAGCAAACTAAAAGATTAATTAAGCTTTTCCCCATAATAAGATCTCCTCTCTTTGCTAAAAATATTTGGAACTCTCTTCTAAACAACCACCTACTTGCGGGAATATGGATCGGGAACCTTTTATTCCTTTAAATAGGGTTATTTATTATTCGGTATGGACAGAAACAATCCCTTTTAAAATTTGACAGTAGTAAAAATATTATTTCAATGAAGAGCATGCGAAAGATCGGTTACAAGTAAAACGCTCCTTCATAGTATTATTTCAATACCATATAGGATATGCTTACTGTATTGTGTCTACTAAAATATCCGGAAAAATTTGCGTGCTTTTCAATAAAGAAAATTAGCATTGACATATTTGGGAGAAAGTTCTACTCTGGAAGGAAAGGGTACTGTTTCTTCCGAAAAGAGACAGTACCCTATTGTTGTTGCCTGTCAATTTATGTTAAATAATGAGCGGACGGCGTTTGGCATTGTAAATAGAGGGTTTACTTGCCCCTCATACTAAAGTATGAGGGGCTTTTTCGCTTAAAATCAACCTTTTTGAGGATGACTTTCCTGCCCTCATTCTCTAAATTGTGACACTAAGGAAAGTAAAGCTAATCATGAAAGCGATCAGAAAACGACGAAAAAAGGATAGAACAGAAAAACCAAACACAAGGAGAGATGATGCCGTGTTTTGCCAAAGCTGTGGAGCCAAACTGCCGGATGATGCTGCCTTTTGCACAAACTGCGGCGTGTCGCTACATAAAGCTGAGGGAGAGACAAATGCCTCTGTGCAAGTTACTGCCCCGCCCCGGCAAGATAATCCCCCACATAACGATACAACTTTAGTCGGATGGTCGCCAAGGAGCAACGATCCGGAGATTTTAGAAGCCGCTCGTAATAACAAAAAATCCGCCATGGGCTTTGCCTGGATCTTTGCGCTGTTGTTTCCCATTGGGTTTTTGCTGGCGGGGTTATTTGTCGACGAAATGCCGCTTAACGAAGCAATCATCATCGGCGTGGGTCTGGGCGTGGTAATGCTGGTTATTAACTTAGTACGTGTCAAAGAAATGAAACGCCCGATGTGGGAAGGCGTTGTTATACAGAAATACCAAAAAAAACGGCAAAGGCACGGAGATGATACTGCGGACACCTATACAGAATATACGACCGTTATCAAAACAGATGCCGGAAAGAAAAAGCAGATTATTGAAAGGGACAGCCAAAACCATATGTACAATTATCTGGCGGTTGGCGACCGCGTTCGCTATCACCCGGCCTTCCAAACATACGAAAAATACGACAAGTCCAAGGACCGAATCAGTTAAACTATGTCGAAAGCGGCAGCGATCTGCTCTGGTTTGACGAGGCCACCGCCACCTATTTCGAAGGGCAGAAAGCTGGCGATTATCCTTCTATTGTCAGGGAACATGAAGAATTAGTTTTTTCCGGCGTCTTCCCCCTGGAAAATGATGCGGTCAACGGCTACGCTCGCATGCCGCTGATCAAGTTTTTATCGCAAAAACGAGGGGAGAAGTTTATCTTAAATGCCTATACTATTGCTGGAGGGGGAGCCGGCTGGGAGGAGGCCCTGCTATCCTCTGCCGGTCCGCCTTCCGTTTGGGCAGGGGACTTTTACGAAGCGCTGATAAGAGGTGAAGTTAGTCACTTTAGTGCCTATATGCTGCATAACGCCCTTGTCGGAAAGAAAGGATTTAGCGAAGAGGAAGGGAAGAAGGGAAAAAGTGGTACCAAGTTGGAGCTGACTATACCCAAGGCCGAGGAGATCGACGCTATGGTGGCAAAAGGGGAGGAACCCGTCTTTGGCAGCGCAACAGTGAGCGTAGGTTCTTTCGGTGCCCAGCTGGTAGCAATTACTGTTGATGAGAAAAACTTGTCGCGGCTCCCCGAAGGCATCGATCCTTCCGTATCGGTCTCAGGGGGCGATTTTCGTGTTTTTGTTATCCGTGGCGGATCGGTAGTAGAGGTGCTCAGCGGCGGCGGGGCTGTTACGCTTAAAGACTTCAAAAAGCTATCCAATGACTTCTCAGAAAAAGAAAGAAATAAGACCTTGTTCCTGGTGCTGGTGATAGGGCTTCATAAAAGCGGCAAACAGGATTATACAGTAAAGGTGGGACTGCCCGCCTATCCCACCCTTGATGAACTGGTGGGGGAATATCCGGCGGCTTACGGCGGCTCATTGCGAGTTTATACCCTGCGCCTGGCGGGCCTCTCCCTATACGGAGGCATTTTCTGTTCCTTGGCCGTCCTGCTAAGCTGGGCTCGCGCTACCCGCGCAGATGCCTGGCGGTTGCTGGATGCGCTGGTGCTGCCCACAGGGCTGGCCTTTGCTTTGGCCCGGGTGGGCTGTTATCTTAACGGCTGTTGTGCCGGTATTGCCACCAGTTCGCGGTGGGGTGTGCCCTTTCCGCTCCCGGAAAATGGGCAGGAACTGTTTAGCGAAATTTTTCCCCTGTTGCTAAAGGGCTGCACCACCGTAAGTCTCTATCCTACGCAGCTATTTGAACTTGCGCTGGCACTTTTGGGCTTAATCCCTGTACCGTGGTTCTATTTCCGGCGCCGGTTGCCCCGCGGCGCCGCCTTCCTGCTATACGGCGTCTGGTTTTCCTCCATGCGCCTGGTGGTCCTTCCTTTACGCAGCCTGCTCTATGCGGAAATAGTGGTAAATTATTTGTACCCCATGTTCTACATTGGGCTCATCTTGTGCGGGGTGTTTTTGTTAACACAGTTATATAAAAAACAAAGCTGAGCAGTTTATCTGATTTTACCGCCATTCACTTTAGCCATGCCTGTACTCTTCTATGAAATCTTCAGCAGAATCCCGGTCATCCGCTATTTTTTATTGAGGATAAGATGAGAACCACAGCCAAAAAAAAGATTGACAGGCCCAGCCATCTCGAAACGATGGGAAACACTGTGGTAACAAATAAATAATTTTGATTCTTTAGGGGATAAGGCCATTTTAAAACAGAAAAATAGCGAAGAAAAAATCTATCCTGCTTCTTTGACAAAAACCTTTTATGTGGGAAAGCAAGAATATGTTTTAATTACAGCCGGTGCGAAGGGAGATCGTCATTCCGAACAGTATCATATTACAGATGCATTAATTGTATACAACAGCCTGGGAACAGATTAGATTAGTATAATTCCGCCCCGGTACCTAAGGGCATTATCAATAGGAATTATCATTCCATTTTCAAGTTATTGTTTAAAATCGGGAATAACAGTATTCAGCAAGGTCATAAATATGGTATAATTGACTTATGAGATAAAATGGTAATAAAACTTGCCAACCAGGCAGCCCGAGCCGCTCCGGCCGAAAAACACGGGGGAAAATACGGTCTAATTACCAGGGCAAAAAGCTTAGTACTTTCCCAACCAGCCCTTTCCACAAGGAAGAGATAAACCCGCTGCAAAAACGCCAGAGAAGGGCCAGGCGTCCTGCCCTGGCCACGTCATCGGCAGCCACGAGGGGCTCTTCCCGGAGGACGGTGCCGTCCAGGGTTACTTCTATTTTTCCCAGAGCGGTTCCCTTTGTCACCGGGCTGGAGACGCTCTCCGGAACGTCGATGCGGACTTGTAAATCTTCCTTGCGGTCGTAAGGGATAACCACTTCGACGGCCTTGACGACCTGCAGCCGGACTTCTCTTTCTTTGCCTTTGGAGACCTGTACGGTGGAAAGAATCTCGCCGGCGGAAAAGATTTTTTCGAGACAATAGTTTCGAAAAGCGAAATTTAACAGGGCTTCGCTGTCTTTTAGCCTCATGGCTTCACTGGGGGCGTTAAGAATTACGGATATAAAGCGCATCCCGTTTTGCTCGGCGGTTCCGACCAAGCAATAGCCGGCTTCCGAAGTATGGCCGGTTTTTAAGCCGTCCGCTCCCGGGAAACGCCCTAGGAGGGGGTTGCGGTTTGTTTGAGGGATCTCGTTAAAAGAAAATTCTTTCTGCGAGTACAGCTTGAGGACTTGGGGGTACTTATTGATCAGGTGATGAGAAAGGCGGGCAATGTCCTCGGCAGAACTGTAATGGTCGGGGTGGGGCAACCCGGAGGCATTTTCAAATCTGGTATTGGATAGGTTTAATTCCCGGGCTTTATTATTCATTTCCTGGACAAATGATGCTTCCAGTCCAAAGAGGTGCTCCGCCAGGGCGACACAGGCATCGTTGGCTGAAATGACTGCTATTCCTGTGATCAGGTCTCCAAAAGTTACTTGCTGTCCAACTTCCAGGAACATTTGCGATCCTCCTGTTTGCCAGGCTTTTTCGCTGATTGTTACCTTTTCGTCCCACTTTGCCCTACCTTCTTCCAGGGCATCATAAGCCAAAAGAATGGTCATAATTTTAGTCAAGCTGGCAGGAGGCATGGGTTTGGAACCATTTTGGGAAAAAATTATTTCACCCCGGGAAAATTCCATCAGCACTGCTGAATCGGAATTTATTTCAGGGAAGGACATCTGCGCAGATGCAGCTTTGGCAGAAGGAAAAAAGATACTTGACCCAAGTATTATAATAAGTGCGAAGGCTGATAGTTTCTTTGTTAGTTTCAACATGAGAAATTCCTCCTTTTTTGTCTATTTATTTTCTCATAAACATGAAGCGAAATTCAAGTGAAAAATTTAGGAGATTTGGAGGGTTAAAAAATGATTGTTTTAGGACTAAACGGCAGTCCACACCGCGACGGAAATACGGCCGAATTGCTCCGGGTTGCCCTGGAAGCGGCTGCAGAGTTGGGGGTTAAAACCGAAACCCTTTATTTGCAGGAGATACTGGACAAATTGGAGAAGACGTACTGTACTGCCTGTTCGACGCCCTGTACAGGGGTATGTTACCGGGGAACGGAACTGGAGCAGGTTTTGGCGCGACTGGGGGAAGTCGACGGGATTTTGATGGCCAGCCCGGTGTATTTTGGGACGGTTTCTGCACAATTAAAGACGTTCTGGGATAAAACCCGCCGTTTAAGGAGAGAAAAAAAATTATTAAATGTTGTGGGAGGAGCACTAAGTTCGGGAGGAGCCCGTTTCGGAGGGCAGGAGACGACCCTTAAAGCCATGCACAGCATGATGCTAATCCAGGGGATGCTCATTGTGGGCGATTGTTATGATGAAAAAGCTCCCGGCCATCATGGAGTCTGCGCCCAGGAGCCGTCCCGGGAAGATTCGTATGCCCTCAAAAGGGCAGTTGTCCTTGGGAAAAGGGTAGCCCAGGTATGTCTGGCCACCGGTTCTCTTCGCCAAAACAGGCGTTCAAACGGGTAAGACCCGTAAAAATAGGAGTCAGGGAAAGGAATAAAGGAAGGGAATTAAAGTAGTGCGCCTTCGCAAAGAATTGGAGCAGTGGGAAGAACAATTTTTATCTCCGCTGGCCTCTTTGAGCAGTAAAAGCCGCGGGCGAAAAGAGCCTGAAAAGCAGTGCGATGTGAGGACTGAATTTCAAAGGGACAGGGATCGAATTATCCATTCCAAGGCCTTTCGCCGCCTTAAACATAAAACCCAGGTCTTTATTGCCCCGAGCGGTGACCATTACCGCACCCGTTTAACGCATACCCTGGAGGTCTCACAGGTGGCCAGGACGGTTGCCAGGGCACTACTTCTCAATGAAGATCTTACGGAAGCCATCGCCCTGGGGCATGACCTTGGGCATACCCCTTTCGGGCATGCCGGCGAACAAGCGCTGGCGGAGCTGTATCCCGGAGGTTTTAAGCATAACGAACAGAGTCTGAGAGTCGTCGACTTTTTAGAGGGAGAAAAGGGGTTAAATCTTACCTTTGAAGTCCGTGACGGGATTTTACACCATACCGGTGATACGGAACCCCAAACGCTGGAAGGCCGGCTTGTTAGAATCTGTGACCGGATCGCCTATATAAACCATGATATTGACGATGCCTTGCGGGCTGGAATTTTTACAATTGAACAGATGCCCGCGGAGGCAATGCAACTTTTAGGTAGGACCGGTTCAGAAAGGTTAAATACCATGGTCCGCGACTTGATAGAAAATAGCTGGGGCAAACCTTATATCTCCATGAGCTCCAGAATGCGGGAGGCAACGGACAGCTTAAGGGATTTTCTCTTCCGGCATGTGTACATCGGTTCCGCAGCCAAGCAGGAAGAGGAAAAAGCAAAAAGGGTTGTCAAGATGCTGTACAATTATTGGCTGGAAAATCCCGAACAACTGCCCTTTAGTATTGACGCCCGAAAAAATAAAGAGGGACTGGAGCGCCTGGTCTGCGACTATATCGCCGGAATGACGGATCATTATATTATTTCCCTCTATGAAGATATTTTTCTGCCAAAACCCTGGAAAGAATAATGCTCATCTGAGGAACAGGAAAGAAAAACTTTGAAAGAATAATAATTTGAAAGAATAATAATTGGTATTTAGTATATAATATGAGTATTCAAGGAGCCGGGTTTAGTATTAGTCAGCAAAGATTTTAGCTTGAAGAAATTTTTAGGTAAAAGCAGGATTATTTTTATGTTCAGCGAATATACTAAATAAGTTAGGCGGAAAAGGAGGCCTGAGAGCGGAGAGATGTTGAAGTTATACCACAGATTAGTTCACAGGGCAAAAGCAGATGAACTAATAGGCCTGCCTCGTCTCTTCGGGATGCAGGCTTTTTAACACTTATGTAAACCTTTAGGAGGAAAAATGTCTTTTATTCCGGCTACAGTTATTGATGAAATTCGCAGCCGACTTGATATCGTGGAAGTCATATCCGCGTATGTAGAGCTTAAAAAGACAGGAAAAAACTATTCCGGTCTCTGTCCTTTTCATGCCGAAAAAACGCCGTCTTTTACTGTTTCCCCTGAGAAGCAGATTTTTTACTGTTTTGGCTGCCAGAGTGGCGGAAATCTTTTTACTTTCATCATGCAGATTGAAGAACTCAGTTTTCCCGAAGCAGTGCGTTTTCTAGGAAAAAAGGCAGGGGTTGAAATAGAAGATCGAAACTTCACTTCTGAAGAGAAAAAGGTTTTTTTGCTGAGGGAAAGATTGCAGGATCTCCTAAATAAGGCGAAGAAATATTATGAAGAGATGCTGTGGAAGGATCCAAGGGGGAAGAAAGGTTATACCTACCTTTCCGGGCGAAAAGTCAGCGATGAGACCATCAAGATGTTTGGATTGGGTTTTGCCGCCGACTCCTGGGATGGGCTGACCGGAAGCCTGCGCTCCTTTAAAATTGAGCCGGAGCTTGCCTTTAAAGCCGGTTTGCTGGGAAAAAAAAATTCAAGGTATTATGATTATTTTCGTGGCCGGATAATTTTTCCTATATGGGATCAACATGGTCAAATCACCGGTTTTGGAGGACGGGTTATCGATAAGGGCGAGCCTAAATATTTAAATTCGCCCGAAACTATCCTTTTTAATAAAAGTAAAGTTCTTTACGGTTTGCATTTGGCGCTTCCCCATATTAGGAGAGAGAAGGAAGCGATACTTGTGGAAGGATATATGGATGTTATCCTTCTTCATCAACATGGTATTAAGACAGCAATTGCACCTCTTGGCACCTCGCTTACAGAAAGACATGTTTCCCTTTTGAGAGGCCGTGTGGAGAGAATTTCTATGGTCTTCGACGGCGATGCCGGGGGAGAAAAAGCTGTTTTAAGAGGGCTAAAGCTTTTAAAAAATGAAGGCTGCAGGGTAAACATCGCCGAGCTGCCGCAGGGGATGGACCCGGCGGACTATATTCTGCAAAACGGGGCAGAGGGTTTTCGAAGCGTTTTAAGCAAGGGCAGGCCGCTGGTCGGGTACCGGTTATTCCGTATTAAAAAAAAGTACGGTTTGCAGAAAGAAGAGGATCGCCTGCATTATTGGCAGGAAGCACGCAAAATCCTTGCAGATTTAACTGAACCCCTGGAAAGAGAAGAGTACTTAAAAAAAATTGCTGGAGAAATAGGCACACCTCTAGAGGTATTGCGGGGGGATTTGGAGAAATCTTCTTTAGGGAGCAAGCATTCGCTGAAGAGCAATGGGAAGGTTTTTTCTGCCGGGAAGGACACAGGTGCTACACTGAGGGAGCTTGCAGAAAAAGAATTACTTTCTGCTGTCCTGCAAAATCCTGTTCTCAATGTGGAACTGTGGCAACAGATTGAGCCCGGTTTTTTTACCTCCGGACCAATGCAGGAGATCGCCCGCGGTTTGTACAATTTTTATCGGGAGCGTCAGGAAACCAGTGTTTCAGCTCTTTTAGGCTACTTTAGCGACCGGGAAATGCATAAATTGATCACAGAGATGGCTACCCCCATAAGGCTGGGTGAAGATGCCAGGGCTCGCAGAAGAATGAACGATTGCCTAAAAAGACTAAGAATCCTACATTGGACTGAAGAAAGAAATAAATTGCTGAAATCTATTCGGGAGCGGGCCGGGATTGAAGAAATTAGCGCTTGCTTGCAAAAATTTCAGGATTTAAAAGCCAGAGAAGAAGAGCTCTATCGCTCCGTGGAAGGAGAGAATGTCGATGGCTAAAGAAGTCGAGAAAAAACTATCTGTTCAGGAAATCCAACTTTCCCTGCTGCACAAGGGGAAGAAAAAAGGAAACCTGACTTATAAAGAAATTATTGATGCTTTACAGGATTTTAATTTAAATACTGATGCTATCGACGACTTTTATGAAGAGCTCTCTCGCCAGGGGATTGAGGTGGTTGATGAAATTGCCGAGCTAGATGCCCTGGAAGATGATTCTTTAAAGTCTGTGCAGGAAGAAGACATAGATGCTTTTATTCCGGAAGGTGTCAGTATCAACGATCCTGTTCGCATGTATCTGAAGGAAATTGGTAAAATTCCCCTTCTAACCCCGGAAGAAGAAATTGATCTGGCCAAGAGGATGGAGGACGGCAATGAAGAGGCTAAAAGGCGCCTTGCAGAGGCAAATCTCCGACTGGTTGTTAGTATTGCCAAAAAATATGTAGGTAGAGGAATGCTTTTTTTGGACTTGATCCAGGAAGGAAACCTTGGTCTGATTAAAGCTGTAGAAAAGTTTAATTACCGCAAGGGTTTTAAATTCAGCACTTATGCAACATGGTGGATAAGGCAGGCTATTACCAGGGCTATCGCCGACCAAGCCAGAACTATACGTATTCCTGTGCATATGGTGGAGACCATTAATAAGTTAATCCGGGTTTCACGGCAGCTCGTCCAGGAGCTGGGCAGGGAGCCGACCCCGGAAGAAATTGCTTTGGAAATGGATATTAGCGTGGAAAGGGTCAGGGAGATTTTAAAGATAGCTCAGGAGCCTGTTTCCTTGGAAACCCCCATCGGTGAAGAAGACGACAGCCATCTGGGCGATTTTATCGAAGACCACGAAGTTCTCGCGCCGGCAGATGCAGCAGCTTTTGAACTTCTCCGGGAGCAGCTTGAAGATGTCCTTGACACGCTTACTCCCAGGGAGCAAAAGGTGTTGCGTTTGAGGTTCGGTCTCGACGATGGGCGCACTCGTACTCTGGAGGAAGTGGGCCAGGTTTTTGGAGTGACGAGAGAACGTATTCGCCAAATTGAAGCCAAAGCCTTGCGCAAGCTGAGACATCCCATGCGCAGTAAACGCTTAAAGGATTATCTGGACTAAAACATTTTTTAAAAAGTATTTAAATATACTTGACTGTTTCTCTGTTATCAGTTATAATTACTCCTGTGCGTTAGGGCATTCCTCAGTAGCTCAACGGTAGAGCAACCGGCTGTTAACCGGTAGGTTGCAGGTTCGAATCCTGCCTGGGGAGCCATTTTATCTGGGCCCATAGCTCAATTGGCAGAGCTCCCGGCTCATAACCGGTTGGTTCTAGGTTCGAGTCCTAGTGGGCCCACCACTTAAGCTGGCCCCTTCGTCTAATCGGTTAGGACACCAGCCTTTCAAGCTGGCAGCAGGGGTTCAAATCCCCTAGGGGTCACCATTTTATTTTTTTGGGCGACTAGCGCAGTGGGGGAGCACCTGCCTTACAAGCAGGGGGTCGGGGGTTCAAATCCCTCTTCGCCCACCACGATAAACCGAGATCCGTGAAATCTCGGTTTTTCTATGTACGCTCAAAGTTCCTGCGAAGTTCCTGATTTTTTTCAAAAAATTAATGCAGGTCATCCGTGATGGAGGCAATTTCCCTTTTGGTCTTTTGGCGTTCCCACTCCAAAGCAAAGAAAAAGACCCAGGTTAGGGTCTGTCCTTAATGCCGAGATAAGAACAAGCACGGTATGCTATTAATAACTTGCCAGA
>JAAYFF010000025.1 GCA_012728375.1 Bacillota bacterium
ACCTTTTGTGTATCCATACAATCACTCCTTATCTTTAGGTTGAAAAAGTTGGCCTACTTTTTCAACTTTTTCAACCGCTTTTATGGTGATTGTACTACCTTCAAATCTTTTATGCTATGTGCCGGTATCTTTTACGCTTACAGTTGAACAACATTTTTTTCGCCGTATACCGTCAGCGTTACATCGAAAGGCGCTGTAAGGGGACGGCATTTTTTGCCTTTAAAACAGTTTTCTATGTTTGGCAAATAGTCAGTGTTCGTTTAATAGAAAAAATCTATTGGGATTCGGGCATGGTTTTTGATACTATACAGAGCGGATAATATTACATTTCTGGTTGTTTAGGGGAAAAAAGATGTCAAAGTGCTGCACGTTGGGAAAGAATCCCTTTATCAGGCTGAGGAATATTAAAAAATCCTTCGGCCATGTTGTTGCGCTGGACGGTGTCGACCTGGATGTGTATCCCGGGGAAGTGACGGCACTGGTAGGCGATAACGGAGCCGGCAAATCTACCCTTATTAAAATTATCTCCGGAGTATTGTATCCGGATGAGGGCGAACTCTCTTTGGATGGGAAGACTTTTCGGCATCTGACGCCATCTAGAGCTATTGAGCTGGGTATTTCTACTGTTTACCAGGATCTAGCCCTGGTGGACTGCCGCGATGTGGCCAGCAACATCTTCCTGGGAAGAGAACCTTTGAAAGCTCGTTTTTTCGTAGACAAGAAGCGAATGAACAGGGAGAGCGAAGAACTGTTAAGAAAGCTGAAGGTCTCCATTCCTTCCGTCACCACACCTGTGGAATTTCTGTCGGGAGGCCAGAGGCAGGGAGTTGCGGTAGCAAGGAGCGTCAAGCAGCAGGGGAAGATGATTATTTTTGATGAACCCACTGCCGCCATGGGAGTCGGCGAATCGGACAAAATTCTGAAGTTGATCAGGAGCCTTGGTGATGAGGGGTTTGCCGTGCTCATCATCAGCCATAATCTTCACCATGTTTTTTCCATCTCTGACCGGATTTGTGTTCTCAGAAACGGACGGCTGATCAAGGATTTCCGCACGGAAAACACCAGCCCCGATGAGGTGGTCGGTTTTATTACCGGCTCTTACCGGCATGATAAAAAAATCAGGGAAAAAAACAACACAAAGGCTTTGAGATGCAGGGAAACGTGAAAGTAAACTGGTTAAAAATCAAGCTATTGTCAAGCTATATTTTACCTCAATTGCTCCTGATCCTGGTAATGCTGGTCATGGTTATCCTGCTAAGTGTCACCTCCCCCTTTTTTTTTACTTGGGATAACCTCCGGAATATTTTCGATCACAGCTCACTTTACATTATCCTGGCACTGGGGATGACATTTGTTATCTCCTCCGGCGGTATAGATCTCTCCGTGGGAGCAGTTGCTGCTTTGAGCGGTGTTTGTATGGCCGCAGCCATGCAGGGCGGCGCGGGAGCCGGCATATCTATCCTCGGCGGTTTGATCGTCGGCGGGTTAATGGGTGCAGCAAACGGCACCATAATCTCTTTTTTAAAAATAAATCCCTTCATCGTCACCCTGGGTGTTATGTCCCTCTCCAGGGGGCTGGCATTGATTATTACCGGCGGAATCCCCATCTATGGTTTTCCCAGGGCCTTTACCTGGTGGGGAAGCGGCCATATCGGTCCGTTTAATCCTCCCATGCTTTTAGCAGCTTTGCTGACACTCCTGGCCGCAGTGGTTCTGAACATGAGCAGATTCGGTTACTATACCCTCTCACTGGGCGGAAACGAGGAGGCCCTGCGCCGCAGCGGCGTGTCAATACATTTTTACAGAATATTGGTCTATATCCTCTGCGGGGTAGCGGCAGCCCTGGGGGGGCTAATTGTTACCGCCAGGCTTAATACCGCTGAACCTCTGGCCGGCTGGATGCTGGAGATGGATTCCATCGCCGCGGTGGTTCTGGGCGGAACAAGTATGAAAGGAGGAAGGGGAAGTATTGCCGGGACGGTAATCGCGTGTCTTTTGCTGGGAATGCTGCGTAATGGGCTGGTTGTTCTCAGCATACCGTCCTATTACCAGCAACTTGTTATCGGTATTATCATTCTTGTGGCGGTCATTTTTGCCGAGGTTAGATCCAGAAAGGGTCTTGCCGGTACAAACATAAAGGGAGGGAGTACATCTCAATGAAAGAAACAATGAAAAAAATGGTTGTGTTTATGTTGCTGTTTTCCCTGGTTGCCTTTGCAGCCGGATGTGGTTCTCCTTCTTCTGCGCCTGCCGGCGAAGAAGAAAACGGTGCCGACCCCGCTGCCACTGAAGAGATGAATGAAGAAGAGCTTGAAAAAGAACCGACCGGTCCAGTGTTGAGCTCCAAAGCACAGGAGTTAGAGCAGGTGCTAATGGAGCAGCTTCTCCCGCTGCCGGAATTTAATACCGGCGAAAAAATTGGGGCACTGATTATAACGTTGGCCAATCCTTATTGGGTTTCCATGAAAGAGGGCTATGAAAAGGCGGGGGAGGAACTGGGGATCGAGGTCACGGTCATGGCTGCACCTACTGAGGGAGATACCAAGTCCCAGCTGGAGACTCTGGATGCTATGGTAGCAAGGGATTATGCAGCCATAGTGGCTTCTCCCATTGAACCTTTCAACTTGGTGCCGGGTGTTGTTAAAGCGAACAAAAAGGGTATCAAGATCATTAACCTGGGTCCGCCGATCAGCGAGGAAGCATTGGAAGAGGCCGGCGGTTACCTTGACGGCAAGATAACAGTAAATTTTGAGGAGCAGGGTTCCATGGCTGCTGAATATATCGTGGAAAAATTGGGTACAGAAGGAGGCAAGGTAGCCATTATCCAGGGTATCCCGGGAGCGGGGCAGAGTGAAGGGCGGACCGCCGGGGCCAAAAAGGTCTTTGAGGCGGCCGAAAATGTGGAGATTGTCAGTATCCAGCCCGGCAACTGGGACCGCAACACAGCTTATAACGTCGCCTCCAACATACTGCAGGCCCATCCGGATATCAGGGCCATCTTTTGCTGCAACGACGTTATGGCCCTTGCGGCAGCGGATGCCCTGGAAGCCGCCGGCAAGCGCGAAGGGGTGATCATTTTCGGGGTTGATTTTATTTCCGAAGCCCACGAGGCGATCAAGGAAGGAAGATTGGACGGCAGTATCGCCTATTCGATGCCTGTTTATGCAAAAGCAGCGATGATTCTGGCTCTGAAGATCGTGCAGGGGCATGATGTCCCGGATGAAGTCTACTCTCCGTTGCTCTTGGTGAGTAAAGAAAATGTTGCCGAATTTGAAGACTGGGAATAAAGGATTTTGCGAGAAGAATTTCATTCCAAAAATGATTGGTTGAGAGCGGCTTCGGTTGAAGAAAGTTTAGGTAATTAGGATGATTTGGGAGGTAGTAAGAATGAGAAACAAAGTTTTGTCTTTAGTATTATTATTATTGCTCATGGTAAGCGTGTTGGCAGGATGTGGAAATCAGGCAACCCAGACCGGTGAAGTTAATCAAACCGGTCAGGACGGCCAGGAGGCTGCTGCTTACAAAATTGGTGTGGTGACACCTACACTGTCTACCAGTGAAGATGAGTTTAGAGCGGCTGATATGATGGCTAAGAAGTACCCGGATATCGTTAAGCATATTACTTTGCCGGAAAACTTTTCTACCGAGATTGAAACAGGATTAAGCCAAATTATCTCTTTGGCAGATGATCCCCAAATGAAAGCAATAATTGTCATTTCCGGTCAGGCGGGTTTGCTGCCTGCCCTGCAAAAGGTGGAAGAAATCAGATCTGATATTATTACCATAACTGCTCCTATTTGGGATGATCCGGTGCTAATGTCCAAATATGTTGACGTTAATTTGGATACGGACTGGGTAAAAAGAGGGGAGACCATTGCCAAAAAGGCTCACGAAATGGGTGCAAAAATCTTAATTCACTACTCTTTTCCCACACATTTAGCAAAAGAAGTAATTGCTCAAAGAAAAGATATGATGCAGAAAACCTGTGAAGAATTAGGGATGGAGTGGGTAGAAGTAGTTACTCCTGATCCGCAAACCGGCAGCGGCACCGGCCCGATGCTCCAGTTTTTAAGAGAAGATATTCCCCGCCAAATCGAAAAATATGGTCCTGATACCAATATCTTTGGGACAAACTGCCCCATGTATGATGTCATTATTGATGAAGCGTTGAAATTAAAGTTTATGGTAGCGGAACAATGCTGTCCTACTCCCACTCAAGCCTACCCCACAGTAATGGGTCTGGAAATTTCTGAAGAGGATGCCTGGGATTTCGATAAAATTAACGATATGATTCGAGAGAAAGCAGCTGCAGCCGGGATGACCGGTAGATTAGGCGGATGGCCCGTGCCTGTAACAGTTTTCTTACCTCAATATGCTGTTGAACTGGCAAAGAAAATGATTGAAGACCCCGGCTTTGATTATAAAAATGTTGAACAGCTAAACCAGTTTGCCCAGGATGTTATGGGATATAAAGTTACCTTTAGCAAGTTCAAACCCAATGCGGAGGGTCCGGAGCTGGAGAATTATAATGTGATGATTATGGATTCCATATTGTATTAATTGTTATATTGTTATAACTAAGAATACTCCCTTATTAACGGGTTGCATCCCGCGGGGAAGAGGCGGCTGTCTTAAAAATTAGGGCAGCCTGTCTTTTATTTTACTTTCAGAAAATATAAGTGAAAGCTAAGGCTTTTACCTGCGCCGGAGGCCTGGCGTAAGCCAGGTTTTCTTTATATCAATTACATGTATATGGAGTTCCCCATGAAAAATATTCTGGAAATAAAAAAACTGTCTAAAAGCTACAGTGGCAATCCCGCTTTAACAAATATTAACCTGGCCATAAAAGAAGGCGAAATACACGGTATTGTCGGTGCCAACGGTTCCGGCAAAAGCACCTTGATGAATATTTTATTTGGCAGTCCGGTAATTCAAGAGACCGGAGGATATGAGGGTGAGATATTTTTTCAGGGAAAAAAAATAAATATTAAAAGCTGCAGTGAGGCCATTAGAATGGGCATCGGCATGGTGCATCAGGAATTTGCCCTTATTCCCGATATGACTGCCGGAGAAAATATTAAGCTGGGCCGGGAAAGAACTTATAAATTTACTGATAGGCTCTTTGGCAGGAGATATTCTTTTATTAATAAAAAACAAGATTATGAAGATGCCGCCAAAATATTGAGGAAACTGAATATGAATCTTGATGTGAGCATTAAAATCATGAACCTTTCTACAAATATCAAACAGTTTATTGAGTTGGCCCGGGAAATCGGCCGTCAAGATCTAAAACTTTTACTGTTAGATGAACCAACTGCTGTGCTAAATAAAAAAGACGGGTTGGAACTTATTAATATTTTACAGGAAATGGCTCGAGGCGGATTGAGTATTATCTTTATTTCCCACCGGCTGGAGGAAGTGCAGCAGATCTGCGATCGGGTAACGGTATTCCGGGATGGGAAGCTTGTTTCCCAATATCAAAAAGGAAAATTTTCTATTAATAATTTGGCCGGGGATATGATCGGCCATCTGGTCAGCAAGGCAGCAGCGGAGAAAAGGGAGATAAAAGGCCGTCCCATAATCAGTTTAAAACGTTTCCATGTCAAAATGCCGGGAGAAGAAATTAAAGATATGGATCTGACCGTATTTAAAGGCGAAATATTAGGTTTGACCAGCCTTTCCGGACATGGGAAATTAGCTTTAGGTTACGGCTTCATGGGCTTATACCCCGTTGAAGGTGAGGTTTTTTATGAAAATCAAAAGCTTACGAAGATGGAGGCAAAAACAAATATTATCAAAGGTATCTATGTATTGCCGGATGACCGGCAAGGCCTAGGCTTACTCCTGGAACATACTATTGAAGAAAATATCATTTTTCCCGGTAATCAGATCAAAAATATGTTTTCCAGAAGTTTTGGTTTAAAAATTTTAGATTTTATTGACCGGAAAAAATCATTGAGTCATGTACAAAATTTAATTCACGATTTCCAAATAAAATGCACTTCTCCTAAACAAAAGGTTAAGGAATTAAGCGGTGGAAACCAACAAAAAGTCTGTATTGCCAGGGCATTGACCCTTAAACCTAAGTTGCTGTTTGCAACGGAACCGACCAGGGGTGTAGATATCGCCGCAAAAGAAAAGATACTGAACATGCTGATCGAGATCAATCGGACCCAAAATACTACCATTATCATTGCCTCCAGCGAATTGGACGAATTAAAAAGAATATGCGACCGCATCGCTGTTATGGTTGAAGGAAAAGTATTTAAAATACTATCCCCCGATTCATCCGATCTTGAGTTTGGATTAGCTTTATCAGGTGAAGAAGGAACATGATTATGAAGAATTATTTGAAGAACTATAAAATTCAAACACCCCAAATCATTATCTCCTTCTTTTTAATTGCTTTAATATGTCTGGCCTTTATTCTAGATATGGATTTAGTCGTTTTACTAAACGAGTCATTGATTAAGCTGGTGATGAACGGGATACTGGTTTTGTCGCTAATCCCGATGATAAATGCGGGAGCGGGCATGAATTTTGGGCTGCCCGTGGGCATTATCGGTGGTCTCATTGGCCTGTGTTTGGCCGTTAATTTTCGTATCACCGGATTATTTGGTTTTGTTATGTCTTTACTATTCAGTCTGGTGATTTGTCTTTTTTTGGGCTGGATTTATGGTTTGATCCTTAACAAAGTCAAAGGGCGGGAAGAAATTGCCGGTACCTTTATTGGTTTTTCATTTATCCCCTTGATGAATTATTTTTGGACATTAGTACCCTTTCAAAACCGCGAAATGCTTTATCCCATCGGCGGTCAGGGCCTGAGACCGAAAATTAGCCTGGAAAATTATTTTTCTAATGTTTTGGATGATATGTGGCTGCTGCAAGTAGGAAGTTTGGAAATACCCGTGGGATTGTTCGCATTTTACGGGCTTGTCTGCATATTTATCTACTTGTTTTTTCAGACGAAAGTTGGCCGGGCAACCATTGCCGTGGGGGAAAATGAAGCATTTAGCAAATTATCCGGCCTGGACATTTCGAGAATTCGTCTTATTGCTATTATTATCTCCACCGTTATTGCTGGATTTGGCATTTGTGTTTATTCTCAAAGCTACGGTTTTATTCAGCTTTACGACGAACCTTTGTCCATGGCTTTTCCTGCTATTTCGGCGGTTTTAATCGGGGGAAGCACGGGTAAAAAAGCATATATCTTCGAAGCAGTATTAGGTACATATTTGCTTCAAACCATGTATCTGCTCACTATCCCTATTGCCAATGAAATATTGATACCGGAGCTAACAGAAATTTTACGGACCTTTATTACCTATGGCATCATCCTGTATGCATTATTAATAAAAGACAGGCGGGGGAACAAACAGTGAGAATAAAGGATGGAACGGATGGCGGAATTATAAATAGAGTAAATAGGTTTGTTGATAGTGAGCATTTAGTTCCGGCCGTGTTTTTGGTCTTGTCTTTCTTTGCCTGGCAATTTTCCGGATTTTCCGGGGCTTTTGTTTTTAATCAAGTCCTAACAAGATTTATCAGGGACGGAGTTCTGGTCTTATCGTTGATTATCCCCGTTGTGGCAGGGATGGGATTGAATTTTGCCATTACTGTAGGTGCCATGGCGATTCAGACAGCTTTATTATTAGTGATTAATTTCCAGGTAGAGGGCGCAACAGGGATACTATCAGTAATTTTTTTAGGCGTCTTGTTGTCCGTAGCTCTCGGCTTTGCCATCGGCCATGTTTTAAACAGGGTCAAAGGAAAAGAGATGATAACTACAATCATTATTGGTTTCCTGTTTAACAGTATTTATCAGCTGATTTTTTTAGTTGGCTTCGGCACTTTTATTCCGGTGTTTAATCAGGAAATTATTCTTTCCAGAGGCATAGGTGTAAGGAATACCGTGGATTTGGGTATGTACCGGAATACCATTGATAAGCTTTGGCTGTTAAAAATCGGCGCATGGGAATTTCCCATCTTTATGATACTGGTGGTTCTCTTCTTTGCCGCCGGTATTTACTATCTCCTAAATACCCGGTTTGGCCACGAGGTTAAGGCGATAGGTTCCAATAATGAAAAAGCAGAAGTTTCCGGTATAAATGTTAATCTGATCCGCATTAAGGTAATTATACTCTCTACTGTGCTGGCGGCTTTCGGGCAGTTGTTCTACTTGCAGAATATTGGCATGTTTGATGTTTATACGGCACATCTGAATGCGGACGTGATTTCTTGTGCTGCTCTTTTAGCCGGGGGAGCAAGTATCAAAAGTGCAAAAATAAGACATGGAATTTTGGGGATTTTCTTGTTCCATACCTTATTTATTGTTTCACCCCAGGCCGGACAGAACTTATTTAATAATGCGGCTTTAGGGGAATACTTCCGGAGTTTTGTAGCTTACGGTACAATTGCCTTTGCATTAATAATCAATATCAAGAATGAAAACAAATAAATTCAATTTTTGATAGGCATAAGCAAGCTTGCCAAATTTTTTAATCAAGAATTTCGTGCAAAAAGAATGTGAAAAACCTTATCTCACCATTGAGACCGACTACACGGAAAATGACGTAGAGCAGATTAGGGTGCGCATCCAGGCTTTTTTGGAGATGGTAAGCTGACGGCGGTTATCTAAATTTAGTCCGCCGCATTTGTCAAAGTTATTACCATGCTGACTTCTCCATAATTTTGTGCATTCCGGAACATAGCTTGCAGACCGCTCCACACCTGTTCCTCGGTGCCGCTCAGGAGGGTACTGATTGAACCCACCGAATATTCAAGCTCTTCGTTATTTAAAGAATTGATGGCATTGGTAATGATAGTGCTCGCACGGGGAGTTTTAAGAGGGTATAAAGATACTTCAGCTGTGATCAAATTTGTCACCCCTTCATCTTTCAGCCGGTTATTCGCTTCTCAAGGCTGTAGTATTACTATTATGTGCAAAAAAAGGATTTTTATAAGAAAAAAAACCAAAGCAGATTAAGCTGCAAATGGTTAACAGCGCTTAAATTTCTTTTATTTGGTGTCTTATTTTTTTTGAACCATGAGCCGCAATACATCCCAGGTTTCGCCGGAAATTACGCCCAGACGCCATAGAGCAATACCACCCAGGTTGTAACGCTTGGCAAGACCTATTTTGGGAGCGATACTAACTGGTGTTTCGTACGGGATGGATATACCGAGTAACAGTTTTTCGGACGGAACATAGCTTTTTGCTGCCTCAACCGCTTGCCGTACCAAGTTTATGGGTTCGGGTTTGGGTCCATAATCATAAGCCATGATAATAATGCGGCCGGCTGCTTGGGCCAGCCCCCCATAGTCATAACCCTTATACTCACTATTGAGGGGATGGACGGTAAGGGTAAGATCTTTTTCAATTTTACGCAATTGTCCGGAGAGCATTGTTACAAAAAAGGTAAATTTATCTTGTACCGCTGAAAGCTTTTCTCCCCTTTGCGAAAGCCCCAATCCTTCGAAGTTCAGATTAACACCTCCGTACATCTCCGCTTCTTTAATGATGGCAGCGATTGCTCTGTTCATCGCCTCCTCACTAGCCAGCAGAGAAGAGATGGTACCGTCCGCATCGGTGACATGGATAACCATTTCCGTTTCCAGTGCATACTTTTCTGCAGCCAGAAGGACATTCTCCCAGCCTTCCGGCCTTTTCCAGCCTGTACTGCTTTCTGTTAATAAATTTCCGTCTTTATCTAGACTGTACCAGCCCAAAGACAGTGTTCCGACAATATCTGTATTTCCTTTTGCGGACTCCGGGTAGGGCAATCCAAAAAGGTCCGTCCAACTGCTTGTCCTGCTGTCGCCCAGGGCATAAAAAGCGGTTACGTACATTTTTGTCGGCGGTGAAGAAATTTGCACCTCACGGCTGTTTTCAACCCAATTTACCGTGCAGCCCAATGCAGTGCCGAAGAAGCGAAGGGGGATCAGCGTTCTCCCGTCGATAATCTGGGGGCCGACGTCCAGTAAAATGGGTGTTAGGTTGTGATAAGCGGTTTTGCTGCCGATTGTTAGTTCGATCCGGTCTTCTCCGGCTGCAGCACTTATTTTCTGCGTTTTACCGTCCCAGTTAACTTCTACGTTCAACGCCTCGGCGATTGCCCGGAAAGGCACCAAAATGCGCCCGTTTTGCATAGCCGGCGGCACATCCAAAGATACCGGCAGACCGTCAATAAATACGGGGATGTTTTCTTCCAGGGCAAGGGCTGGTTGCACGTTCATGCAGGCAATAAAAATAATCGTTAAAAAAAATGTTACAAAAAGTTGTTTCATTAATTACGACCTCCCGGCAGCGAGATTATAACAATGAGCTTTTAGTTTGTGTACGAGCTTCAACAGTTCTCCCTAACGTCATTAATTCAATTCGCCGGAAAGTTTGTCAAATCCTGCATTATCTGGGATATTATCTATATCCGGGTAATAGCCGGAAAGAAAAAAATTTGCTAAAATACCGTATAATAGGAGCAAGGGGGCTTTACATACATGATTGAATTTAAAACAGAAGTTGTAACGACAACGATATTGGATCCCCGTGAAGGTTTTGCCCGGAAAGAAATCGATTCCGAAATCCGTTACGATCCCCTCACCGGGGAAAGCAGAAGGTTGGCTCATTTCGGCATGATTAAACCGCGGAAGGAGGATTTTTCCTCCTGGGACACTCCCGAGAACCGCAGCCGCTGTCCTTTCTGCCCCCCGAATATCGAAAGGATGACGCCGCGTTTTCCGCCGGAAGTTCTGCAAGATGGACATATACGCAGGGGCGAAGCAACTCTTCTCCCCAATATCTCTCCTTACGACCGGTTCAGCGCCCTGGCTGTAATGGGCACTCGCCATGTGGTACCACTGGAAGAGTTGTCACCCAGTCTTTTAAAAGATACTTTTCTGGCAGAAATGGATTTTTTCCGTATTATTGCGGCAAAAAGTTTCGGAACGCCTTACAATATCGTCATCTGGAATTACATGCCCCCTTCAGGAGGCGGGATAGTTCACCCCCATCAACAGATTATTGTTAGCGATTCTCCTGGTAATCTCCTAAGGAAATCACTGGAAAACAGTAGGCGCTATTACCAGGTTCACCGCCAAAACTACTGGAGGGAGCTCTGCCGGGCGGAGAAAGAAAAAGGGCAAAGGTTTGCCGGCGAACTGGAGAGGAGCTGCTGGCTTGCTTCTTTTGCACCTCTGGGCGTCCTGGGAGAATTTCTGGGCATCTTTCCCGATGTCCATACCGTCTCCGATGTTGACGGAGCGGTAATTGATGAGCTGGTAAGCGGACTGGAACGGCTTTTCAGGTATTTTTCCTCCGCAAATATATACAGTTTCAATATGGGACTCTTTTTTGCCCCTGAAGGAACAGAGAAATACTTTTCGTTGCACCTGCGCGTCATCCCCAGATTATTTTTAAACCTGGAACAAAAGACGTCGGATGTTAATTCACTGCTAATGGTGCTGCAGGAGCCGTTTGCAGTAGTGCAGCCGGAAAAACAGTGCGCGGAACTCAGATCTTTCTGGTAACAACGGGAGATTATGCTTCCCCGTTCCCGCCCAAGGCCTCATTGCTTTTAGGTTTTATGAAAAGAAAGTTTGTTATTTTTGCCGAATGTTCGTTGACAGGGCATTTTGTGTATGATATGATAAATCCAATTAAATAATTGAGAAATAGCTGATGAAGGGAAATAGTAGGCTGGAAAGAAGGGTTCAGAGAGCCGGGCAAGGGCAAAAGCCTGAAGCTGAGAGCCCGGTACCCCATCGCCGGTTGAATGGGTCCCTGAAGCGCCCGGCCGAAGTTTGATGCGCAGTAGGCCGGGACGGGATTTCGCCGTTAAAAGAAACGGGTATCGGAGAGCAAAACCTGATGGACTCAAAGCAAGGCTTTGAGTAAGCAGAAAGCACTCCCGTACTTTGGCTAAAGAGGCTCCCTTTTTGGGAGTAAATTTGGGTGGCACCACGAGAATAACCCTCGTCCCTTGACGAGGGTTTTATTTTTATAGAAAAGGAGGTTAAAAAATGGAGATGAAAAAAGTATTTTTGCCGGAAAGGGAGATACCCAGGCAATGGTACAATATCCAGGCGGATATGCCCACACCCATGCAGCCCCCGCTGCATCCCGAAACTAAGAAACCAATTGCACCGGAAGACCTGGCTCCCATTTTTCCCATGAACCTGATTGAGCAGGAGGTAAGCACTCAGCGGTGGATCGACATTCCGGAGGAAGTCCTTGAAAAATATCTTATTTGGAGACCATCCCCGCTGCAAAGAGCAATTGCCCTGGAAAAGTATCTGGGGACGCCGGCCAAGATTTATTTTAAGAATGAATCCGTCAGCCCGGCCGGCAGTCATAAACCGAATACAGCCATTGCCCAGGCTTACTACAACAAGATTTTCGGCATCAAGAGACTAACTACCGAAACGGGAGCCGGCCAGTGGGGCTGCGCTCTGAGCTTGGCCTGTTCCCTGTTTGGCCTGGAATGCAAAATTTATATGGTCAAAGTAAGCTATAATCAGAAGCCTTACCGCCAGCTGTTAATGAAAACCTGGGGCGGAAACTGTGTGGCGAGCCCCAGCTCGGACACTGCTTATGGCCGGAAAGTGCTGGCAGAGGATCCCGATTGCACCGGAAGCCTGGGGATTGCTATCAGCGAAGCGGTTGAAGATGCGGTAACCTCAGAAAACACCCGTTATTCCCTGGGGAGCGTCCTCAATCACGTTATGATGCACCAGACCATCATCGGCCTGGAGGCTCAAAAACAAATGGAAATGATCAACGAATATCCCGACGTGGTCATCGGCTGCGTTGGCGGCGGAAGCAATTTTGCCGGCCTCTCCTTCCCCTATGTCAGGGATAAGATCTATGGGAAAGAGATCCGGATCATCGCTGTTGAACCGGCTGCCTGTCCAACCTTGACCCGGGGCCCCTTTGCCTATGATTTCGGGGATACTGCGGCGATGACCCCTCTTTTGCCAATGTTTACTCTTGGACATAACTTCCTTCCTGAACCTATCCATGCCGGAGGGCTGAGGTATCACGGTGTTTCCCCTCTGATCAGCCAACTGGTCCTTGACGAGCTGATTGAATCGCAGTCATATAATCAGGTACAAACTTATGAAGCAGGGCTTATTTTCGCCCGGACTGAAGGCATTATCTGTGCTCCGGAGACCAATCATGCCATTGCCGCGGTGATCGAGGAAGCCAAAAAAGCCAAGGAAGAAGGCGTTGCCAGGACTATCCTTTTCAATTTGAGCGGCCACGGCATGCTGGATTTGACCGGCTATGATTCTTTCCTGGAAGGGAAGCTTACGGAATATTCCCTTCCCGACGAGGAAATTAAAAAAGCAATCAAAGTCCTTGAATCTTATCCCAAGCCGGAGATTGTAACGAAAAAATAGCATTTTTAGCGAATGTATGCTTATCTAAGCTCGAAGGGCTGCCGAAATCCGGGACTTTAAGGCTGGCGGCAGCCCTTCGCGCGTTTACGGCTTTTTCGTTGTTGTTTTCAGAATGCCCTATTGCTATAATGGACGGGAGAAAAGTTTTTCAACTATAAGGACGGTTTCGTTATCTTCCCTTTAAATTTTTGCTTTGCAGCGGTGATGCGGGAACTGTCCCTTAATGCGTTTTTTATCATAAAAAGGAGGGGAGATGTAAAGGTGGAAAAACTTAAGCTTGGTTTGCCCGCGGGAAGCCTGCAGAAACCAACTATTGAAATGTTTAAAAAGGCAGGATTCAATATTCATGTCAGTGATCGCTCCTATTTTCCTGATATTGATGACGAGGAGATTGAGTGTATTCTCATTCGTGCCCAGGAGATTCCCCGTTATACACAAAGCGGGATTCTGGATGCCGGTATCTCCGGAAAGGACTGGATTACGGAAACAGGTGCCGATGTTGTTGAAATTACAGATTTGACCTATTCAAAGCAGGGCTTAAGACCGATCAGGCTGGTGCTGGCCGTTCCCAGAGATTCAGAGATTAACAGCGTGGAGGACCTTCAGGGGAAAAAAATTGCCACGGAGCTTGTGGAGGTGACGAAAAGATATCTTGAGGAAAAAAATATCCAAGCTTCTGTGGAGTTTTCCTGGGGGGCAACGGAAGTAAAACCTCCCGCCCTTGTCGATGCCATTGCCGAGCTTACGGAAACAGGGAGGTCGCTTAAGGCAAATAACCTGAGGATCATCGAAACAATACTTACATCCACGCCGCGTTTTATTGCCAATAAAGATAGCTACAAAGTCGACTGGAAGAGAAGTAAAATTGAGCAAATCTCCATGCTTTTACAGGCAGCTCTGATGGCGGAGGAAAAAGTCGGGCTGAAAATGAACATACATAAAGAAAAGCTTCCGGCCATACTTCCTCTGCTTCCTGCTTTGAGAAGGCCGACAATTTCTCCTCTTGATGAAGAGGGATGGGTAGCCGTGGAAACGGTAATTGATGAAAAAAAGGTCCGCGAGCTGGTTTGTAAATTAAAACAGGCTGGTGCAGAAGGAATTATTGAATATTCTTTAAATAAAATTATTCCGTGAAAACGCGCGTGAGGATGACTTAAATGCCTTTATTTAAGCTTCCTGGTTTAAGCAAATGTGTGGGACTGGGAGAACGGGAAATTGTCTCTGCTTACGGCGCAGGTGGGAAAACATCTTTTCTTTTGCGCCTGGCGGAGGAGCTTTCACAAGAAAACAAAAAGGTTATCTTGACGACGACTACCCATATCCTCCCTCCCCGGAACTTTCCCCTGGTCATCACTTCAGATTTCGCTGAAGCAAGGAGAAAACTTCAAAGTTATTTGCAGCGCGATAACGTTGTTGCGTTGGGAAGCGCTATGCTTCCCGGCGATAAAGTAAAGGGGATAGAGGCCGCCTGGGTTGACGAGTTTTTTTCCGAGGGTTTGGCTCCATATATACTTGTGGAAGCGGACGGAGCGGCAAGGCGGCCCATCAAGGGGTATGCTCCGTATGAGCCCGTTATTCCTCAATCTTCGACAACTATAGTTCCTGTGCTTGGAGCCGATGCTTTAGGATTGCCTATTGAGGCGGGCTTTGTCCACCGGCCGGAACTGCTGGTCCATCAGATCGGTGCCGCGGAGGGCGGGCTGATTGGAACGGATCATTTTATCCGCTGCCTCTTCTTTATGCTTGAGAGGGGCAGGAGGCAGGCTCCATCTGCCCGGGCGGTTCCTGTTGTCAATAAAGCGGACCTAATGAAAGATAAGGAACTGCTTTATGCTGTTGTCGGAGCCTTTTCCGCCTCTTCCCTGTCGGGTGTGTCACGCCTGCTTTTTACAGCCCTTTCAGAAGAATTCCCCGTACAATATATATGGGGGAAGCCTTTTTTAAAACCGTTCGTTTCCTGTGCAATTCTTAGCGCGGGTTTTTCCAGAAGGATGGGGGAAGACAAGCTGTCTCTCCGCTTTGGAGAGAAAACTATACTTGAGCATGCTGTGGGAAATGCCCTGCAAGGCGGTGCAGACGAAATATTTATTGTTACCCGTCCTGAACAGGAATGGGTGGAAAAACTTTTCTCCGGGGACAAGATCAGGGTCGTAAAGAATCCTTTTTCAGCGCAGGGAATGTCCACCTCCATAAAAGCTGCCATCAGTGCTTGCAACCCTCTTGCCCAAGGGGTTATTTTTGCCCTGGGCGACCAGCCGTTTATTGACCCGGAGGTTTACCGGGCCTTAATCAAAAACTACAGTAGGAATTTAAATCTGGTTACTTATCCTTTATTTCAGGGAAAAAAAGGTAACCCCCAGATTTTTGACCGCAGAACCTGGCCACTACTATTGACCCTCCAGGGCGACCGTGGAGGCAGAGGAATTATTCCTTTGCTTCCGGAGGGGGAGATTCGGGGAGTGGAAACGCCTTTTCCCGGTGTTACCGTTGATATCGATACTGCGGAAGAATATATGAAATACCGGCCCCCGGAGTAACTCCGGATAGATTAAAAACTTGCAACTTTTTATGTTTTTTTGCACCGATATTTTTATTTTCTGGAAAAAGGGTTTTTTACAGAGAGAGTCGAATTAAAAAAGTGGACATGAAAAAGAAATATTTATAATATGTGTTAAATATTTTAACGAGGTTTAATTGCGCAATGAAAAAAGCCCGCATAGTTATGATTTCCCCCCTTCCCGAGTTAACCAGGCTTGCCCGGCAGATTTCCAGGGAGCAAAATTTTAAACTGGAGATCGTGGAAGCTTTTCTGGATAAGGGAGTGGAAAAGGGCAAAAGGTTCGAACAGGCGGGTGCGGATGTAATTATCAGCCGCGGTCCCACGGGCGTGCTCCTCAAAAGAGAACTTTCCATTCCCGTTGTTTTAATCCAGATGACCAATTTTGATATTATTCGCGCTCTCTACCAGGCCAAGCAGTTAGGCCGGAAAATAGCTTATTTTGACCACATTAAGTGCAAGGAAATTTATGATTTTAAAATGATCGATGAAATCCTTTCCCTGGAGGACCTGAGCTTTTTCTTTTACCGGGACGAAAGGGAGCTTGAAGCGCAGATACAGAGAGCGCAGGATGAAGGGGTAGAAGTTATTGTCGCCTCGGGTATTTGCATTCTGCGCATGGCCAAAATCCGCGGCATGAAGGGCGTGATGGCCTTTCCCTCCCGGGAAGCCGTTATTGAAGCCCTGCAGTGGGCCCAGGATGTTGTGCGCATGCGCGAAAAGGACCGGGAGAAAGCGGAATTTCTTAAAACCATTATTGATCATACATACACAGGCGTTATTGCCGTAAATAAAAAAGGTGAAGTAACACATTTCAACCGTTCTGCAGAAGAAATTTTCAAAGTTTCCCGCAATGATGCGGTTGGCAAAAAGGTGGAGAACCTGCCGATTCCCCTGCTGAAAATTTTTTACCAGGCCTCCGGGGAGGGGAAAGAGGAGGTACATAAAATCGGGGGTAAGCAAATCCTCTTTCACCGTATTCCCATTTACATCGACAATGAGAAACACGGGACAGTCATTACCTTCCAGAGCGTTCACAAGATTCAGAACCTCGAGGCTACCATCCGCAAGAAACTCCATAGCAGCGGCCTTGTTTCACGCTACACCTTTAATCATCTCGTCGGCTCCTCACCGGAAATGGTAAAAACAATAAACCGTGCCAAAAAATTTGCAGCTTCCGGTTCAACAGTTTTAATTATCGGGGAAAGCGGTACCGGAAAAGAGCTTTTTGCCCATAGCATTCACGCTGAGAGTCCTCGTCGCGAAGGACCGTTCGTGGCTATTAACTGCGCCAGTATTCCCAAAGAATTGCTGGAAAGCGAGCTCTTTGGTTATGAAGAGGGCTCGTTTACAGGAGCCAAGAAAGGCGGGAAAATAGGGCTTTTTGAGCTTGCACACGGCGGAACGATTTTCCTGGACGAGATATCTGAGCTCTCTCCCCCTCTGCAGCTAAATCTGTTGCGGGTTCTCCAGGAAAAAGTGGTGCGCCGCATCGGCGGGGAACGGATTATTCCTGTAGATGTGAGGGTGCTCGCCGCCACAAACCGTTTTTTAGCCGGGGAAGTAAAAAAGGGGAATTTTCGGGAAGATCTTTTTTTCCGCCTTAATGTTTTAAACTTGCATATCCCTCCTTTGCGGCAGCGTAGAGATGATATTCCCCTTTTGATTGAACATTTTTGCAGGAAGTATAGGGGGAGCAGGAGCGGCAGCGAAGAATTCCCTCCCTCCATTATTCGCTATCTTTGTGAATATGACTGGCCGGGCAATGTCCGGGAGCTGGAAAATTTCATTGAAAAATATGTTTTTCTTTCCGAAGAGGGTGCGGATAATTTTCGTTTAATTGAGGAACTGGTTGATGAGCTTTACCGCTACAGGGAAGACGAGCAGGGTCTCGTGCCGGCCGGAGAACAATATTTAACTATTGGTGTAGGAAAGATGGAAGATATGGAGAGGCAAATTATTGAAAAGCTTTATAAACAGAGCAAGCGGGACAAGAAGGATCTGGCCCGGCAGCTTGGAATCAGCCGCACGACTCTCTGGAAAAAATTAAAAAGCATTGAATCCGGTTCTGTGAAGTAGTTTCACCATTTTGAACAAAGGGAGAACTTCTCTTGTTGGCATATAAATTGCATATTTTCATTAATAGTAGACAAATTCCCCTTTTATAAAAATCTGGGTTTAACATATAAAAGCCCTGTTTAGTAGATAATTTGTAGGCTTATCAAGGAAAGGCATAAGGAATAAAAGAAAGGGGGGTTAAAAAAGTAAACATTGTTTCCGCGTGTCCAGTTAAAAAAATGGACATGACTTCTCGCCAAAGCCGGAAATCAAGACGCTTATCAAGGCTTAAAAGGGAAGAGGAGGCATTATTTTTCAGTAAAAGATGGGGTTAGGTTTTTGCATCTATAAAAAAATAGAAGGGAGGAAGTCCCGAAAGTGAACGCTTTCGGGGAAACAAATGAAAAACCCAGTAATTGTAAGTGCCGTAAGGACTATCGCCGGCAGCTTTGGCGGCAGCTTAAAGAGCAAGACCGCTGCTGATCTGGGAGCAGCAGTTGTTGCCGAAGCTGTTAAGAGGGCGGGGATCTCTCCTGAGGATGTGGATCAGTTAATTTTCGGTTGCGGTTGGCAGGCGGGAATTGGCCCGAATATTGCCCGTATCTGTGCTGTTCGGGGAGGGCTTCCTCACAAAGTGCCCGCCTATACAGTCAACATTCGTTGCGCTTCCAGCCTTCAGGCGATTATTGACGGATGCCGGTCCATTATGTGCGGCGATAATAATGTGTTGGTTGTGGGCGGTACCGAATCCGGTTCCAACGTTCCCTTCCTGATTCCCCAGGCCCGCTGGGGCGCCCGCATGTGGGATTTCCCCGTTTATGACGGTTTGCACTATGATGGTTTTAAGTGTATGCTGGCAGGAATGTTTATGGGCAATACCGCTGAACTCCTGGCAGAGAAATACAACATCAGCCGGCAGGAGCAGGACGAATTTGCCCTGTGGAGCCATCAGAAAGCAGCGAAAGCTGTTGCTGAAGACAAATTCAGGGATGAAATTGTTCCCATTGAAGTTACCCAAAAGAAGAAGACAGTGATCGTGGATCAGGAAGAAATTCCCCGGGCCGATGCTTCGTTGGAAAAAATGCTCAAGTTGCCCCCGGTATTTAAAAAAGACGGCACGGTAACGGCCGGCAATAGCTGCGCACTCTGCGACTGTGCATCCGCCCTGGTGATTATGTCTGAAGAAAGAGCTAAGTCCCTGGGAGTTACACCTATCGCCCGCATTGTGAGTTATGCTGAAGCAGGGGTAGATCCCATGTACATGGGAATTGGCCCGGTTGCCGCCATTCCTAAAGCCCTGGAAAGAGCCGGACTGAAGCTGGATGATATCGATCTCATTGAGTTAAACGAAGCTTTTGCCGCCCAGTATTTAGCCTGTGAAAGGGAACTGAAATTTAACCGGGAGAAAATTAATATCCACGGCGGAGCCATCGCCCTTGGTCACCCTGTGGGGGCCACCGGTACCAAACTCGTTACCACCAACCTCAATACCCTGAAACAATATGGCAAGACCCTTGGCATGACCAGCATGTGCGTGGGCGGCGGCCAGGGATTGGCTGTCATCGTAGAAAGATTAAACTAGGCTCTTGTATATTTTAATCATATAAATAAAAGTATTTGAGAGGAGGAAATTTTATGGATATTAAAAAAGTATTTGTTCTGGGTGCCGGGATCATGGGTACAGGTATTGCGCACCTTTGTGCCCAGCAGGGATTGAACGTTGTCCTTGTTGATATTAACGAGGATATCCTCAAGCGCAGCATTAGCAATATCGAGGGGATCCTGAACAAGAGAGTCGAGAAGGGTAAAATAACTGCCGATGCAGCCAAAGAACTTGTCGGACGGATTAAAACTTCCACCGATAAAAAAGAAGCTGCCGGCTGCGATTTCGTTATTGAAGCGGTTACTGAAAATGTCAAGCTCAAGCAACAATTATTCGCCGAGCTTGACGAGATCGTTCCCGCAGGGATAATTCTTGCCACCAATACGACCGCCTGTTCCATTTCTGAGGTTGCTTCCGCAACCAAGGATCCAAGCCGGGTAATCGGAATGCACTTCTTCAATCCCGCAGTGGTCATGAAACTGGTGGAAATTATGCCCGGCCTGGCGACTAAACCTGAAGTTGCTGCGACAACCAAGGAACTCGTTGAGTTTTTAGGCAAAGAACCCGTTGTAACCGCCAAGGAAGGGATTGCCGGGATCGCCAGCCGCGTCCTGGCCGGTATGTTGAATGAAGCGGTTTGGGTGTTGGAAGAAGGGATCGGTACAGCCGCGGATATCGATAAGGCTATGAAGATGGGCTCCAATCTGCCCATGGGTCCCCTGGCGCTCATCGATATGATTGGAATCGATACCCACCTGGCCAAAACCAGAACCCTTTATGAAAAGCTGGGCGATGCCCGTTACCGTCCCTGCTACCTCCTGGAGAAAATGGTTCATGCCGGTTATCTGGGACGCAAATCAGGGAAAGGTTTCTATGATTACAGCCAGGATCCGCCCGTGCCCACAGTGTTAAGATAAGTGCGGGTATAACGCGATACGCGAAAAACTTAAATTTTGAAAAATGCTGTTTTTGCAGGCTTGAGCCGGCGGCCAAGCTTTCAGAAAGGGCGAAAAAAAAAGGAGGTTATTTTATGGATTTTGAACTGAATTCCGAACAACTGGCAGTGCAAAAGATGGTCCGCGAATTTGTTGAAAAAGAGATTACCCCCAATGCCAAGCAATGGGACCTTGATGAGAAGTTCCCCATGGACACATGGAAGAAGATGGGCGATCTCGGAATTATCGGTACATCCATCCCCGAAGAATACGATGGTAGCGGAATGGATTTCATCTCCCACGCTATTGTCGCGGAAGAGCTTGGTTACGGATGCTCCTCCATGCGGGGTTCTTATTCCGTGAATATCTCTCTGGTGGCCAAGACCATTTTGAAGTGGGGAACCGAAGAACAAAAGAAAAAGTACGTCCCCCCCATTGCCCGGGGAGAAGCTTTTGGCTGCTACGGCCTTACCGAGCCGGATTCGGGAAGCGATGCCGCCAGCTTGAAAAGTGTCGCGGAAAAGGATGGGGATTATTATATCCTCAACGGCAACAAAATGTGGATTACCCATGCCAATATGGCTGATGTTTCTCTTATTTTTGCCAAAACGGATAAAGATGCCGGAGCAAAGGGTATTACCTGCTTCCTGGTGGACAAAGGTACTCCTGGTATGAACCCGCAGCCCATTCATGAAAAGATCGGTCTTCGCGCCCAGGATACCGGCGAGATTTACATGGAGAACGTGCGCGTCCACAAGGACCAAATTTTGGGACCAATCGGCAAAGGTTTTGCCGTTGCCATGTCAGCTCTCGATAATGCACGTTTCACTGTTGCTGCAGGTTGCGTAGGCACCGCGCAGGCTGCTTACGATATTGCCAAGGCCCATGCCAAGGAAAGGGTTCAGTTTGGCAAAGTGATCGCCAGCCGTCAGCTTGTCCAGTCATTGCTGGCCAACATGATTCTGAATATAGAACTGGGCCGGATGCTCGTTTGGAGGGCCGGCTGGCTGAAGAATAAAGGAGTTCCCAATACCCGTGAGACCTCCATGGCCAAGTATTTCTGCGGCGAAATGGTTAACAAGGTTTGTTATGATGCTATGCAGATACTGGGAGGCTACAGCTTCTCGGGCGAATATGCCCTGGAAAGAATGTACCGCGATTCCCGCATCAATACCCTTTACGAAGGCACATCCCAGATCCAGCAACTGATTATCGGCAATGCCGAGCTGGGAATTCCTGCTTTTGCATAAAAGGCGAGAATTGTTATAAACTATTTCTAAAAGTATGGGGAAGGGGGAAAGGGAATTATCCCTTCCTCCATCCCCATTTTTTGTTACTTAGACTTTAAAAAAGAGGAGGTATGGAGATGTACCAGTTTATTAAATATGAAAAAGAAGCGCCTCTGGCGATTATTACCGTTAATCGCCCGGAAGTCATGAATGCTATGAATAATGCCCTTGTGGAAGAGTTTGCCCAGGCCTTTAAAGAAGCGGAAAATGACGATGAAGTAAGAGCGCTGATTATAACCGGGGAAGGCAACAAGGCTTTCATGGCCGGTGCGGATATCAAGGAAGTACAGGCTAGAGACTTTGTTCTGGGGCGCAAACAGACCCGCAGGCGCCAGGAAGTATTAAACATGCTGTATGAAATGCCCAAGCCCGTAATCGCCGCTATTAACGGATTTGCCCTCGGGGCCGGCTTGGAGACGGCACTGGCCTGCACACTGCGCATTGCCTCTACCAACGCCAAACTGGGCGCTCCGGAAGTAAACCTGGGGATTATTCCCGGCGACGGTGCCACCCAGCGTCTTCCGAGAATGATTGGCTTTGGCCGTGCAATGGAGATGGTTTTAACGGCGCGTATGGTGGATGCCGAAGAGGCCTACCGCATCGGGCTGGTAAACAAGGTGGTGCCCCAGGAAGAATTAATGGAAGAAGCTAAAAAAATGGCCGGCAGCATTATCAACAAATCGCCTCTGGCCATCCAGTACGCCAAGGAAGCAGTCAACCGCTCCATGGAAATGGGTCTTTATGAAGGAATGGCCCATGAGTCTTACCTCCACGCCCTGGCCTGTGCCACGGAGGATAAGAAAGAAGGAGTTGCCGCATTCCTGGAGAAGCGTAAAGCCCAGTATCAAGGGAAATAAAATAATTCGATACATGATGCTTATATGCAAAAAAGTCCAAAAAATTTGGGCTTTTTTGCATGTACAAGTATATTTCCACTATGTGAAAAAAATGTGTTATAATTTGTGTATGTCACAACAGTAAGGATGGTGAAGATGATTGGAAATTTCCCGGGAAGAGTTCATGCAAGCGTCGTGGGATGCCCGTCTGGAACTGATGCCGGAAGAATTGGAAGGATTGGAGAAACAGACAAAAAATATCTTCGAACAGGCAACTTTTTTGCAAAGTAGTGCGCTGGATGATGTGGAAGCCACATATTTTCCCCTTGCACAGAAAAATACAGTGAGAGAAGATCTCGCTGCACCTTCTTTACCGCTGGAAACAGCGTTGTCGAATGCTCCTGGAGCTGAATCGCCTTACATCCAGGTTCCAAAGATTGTCGAGTAAGGTATATTATAATTGAAGGGAGACCTGATTTTTTGGATTTCTATAAACATATCGTTCAAAAACTCGCCGGGGAAGTCAACGCCAAAGAGGTTTCCCCGCAACAAATCGGAGAAGATGTGGCGCGGCGTTGTGCTGCAGTACACGAAAAGTGCAATGCCTTCATTAAATTTGACCCCGAATTGATTGAGAAAGGAATAAAGGACATCTCGCAAAAAATTGCGCAGAATAAAAAACTGCCGCTGGCCGGTGTTTCCTTTGGTCTGTCCGATGCAATCTGCGTAGGCGGAACGACGACGACCTGTGCCTCACGGATGCTGGAATCTTATCGACCTCCTTTTGAAGCGTCGGTTGTCTTGAAATTGAAGGAATGGGGAGCTTTTCCTGCCGGCAAAACCAATATGGATGAGTTCAACCTTGGAGCAACCGGAAAAAACTCCTTTTTCGGGGAAATAAAAAATCCCTGGGATACAGAATATACAGCCGGCAGCGGAGCTGCGGCAGCTGTCTCAAGTCGTGCTGTGAATTTTGCCCTCGCTCCGGACGGATGCGGTGAGTTGAGATATTCCGCCTCCTACTGCGGTATTCCTGCCCTTAAGCCTACGTATGGCAGAGTTTCCCGTAAAGGTTTGGTTGATGTGGCTCCCTCCCTGGATCAAATCGGCATTATGGCCCCATCTGTCCTTGATCTTGCCGCAATTTTGGAGGCTATTAGCGGATATGATCCGGAGGATCCCACTTCATTTGCCCATGAGGTACCTTCATATACATTGCTACTGCAGGAAAAAGAAAACATTGGTCCCTTTAAGGTTGCTGTTCCGGAGAACTGGGCGGAAGCTCCTTATCTGGAAGAGGGGATTAAAAAAGCCTTTCTTGAGACATTGGAATATTTAAAGAAGGAAAATTTCCAGGTACAAATGGTTTCCTTGCCGAATTTTTCGCATTCCCTTGTCACTGCTGCCATAATTCGTGCTGTGGAGGCCTTTTCTTCTCTGGGCAATTATGATGGTGTGCGATTTGGGCTCAGGGTAGAAGGAAGCCATCTGCAGGAAATGTACAGAAAAAGCCGCACAGAAGGTTTTGGCAGCAACCTGAAACAGTTCCTGACTTTTGGAGCCCTCATCTCCGCGGGAAACTACTACGGCATGGTTTTCCAAAAAGCACAAAAGATGCGCACCCTTATTATTAAGGAATTGGAAAGCTGCCTGCAGTCATTTGATCTGCTCTTTATTCCTGCCGTTCCCTTTCAGGCGCCGCTGCTGAGCAGCAACGACAAGGCATGTTTGCTGCCCGACCCCGCGGGCTATTACACTGCTGCAGCAAACCTTGCCGGCCTGCCGGCAATCACCATTCCGGTGCCTGCCGAATCTGTTAGCGGCTCAGCCGGAGTGCAATTTATCGGGAAGGCCTTTGATGAAGCAAAACTTTTACAAGCCGGCCTGCTCCTTGAAAAAGAAAACCCTCCGCGTTTTCCCAATGTTTAAGGAGATTGGCTGTGTTATCCGGTTTAAAGTCTACCATTTTTAGAAGTGTTCAAGATTAGAAGGAGGGATTTTTTTGCACGAATATGAAACCGTAATCGGACTGGAAGTTCATGTGGAACTGTTGACCGATACGAAATTGTTTTGCGGATGCAGTACCGCCTTTGGAGCCGAACCGAATACGCAGGTCTGCCCAATATGCCTGGGCCTTCCCGGAGGTACACTGCCTCTGTTAAATAAAAAAGCGGCAGAATTTACCATTAAAGCCGCTTTGGCGCTCAACTGCGAGATTGCTCCAAAGATTGCTTTTGACCGGAAAAATTATTTCTATGCGGATTTGCCCAAGGGCTTTCAGATTTCTCAATATTTTTATCCCATGGGGAGAAATGGTTATATAGAATTCCTGGTTAATGGAAAAACAAAAAGAGTCGGTATTCACCAGCTCCACCTGGAAGAGGATACGGGCAAGCTTTCCCATATTGGGGACGACATTATCTCTTCTCCCTCCAGCAGGGTTGATTTTAACCGGGCCGGAGTGCCGCTGATGGAAATCGTCTCCGAGCCGGATATTCGATCTGCAGAAGAGGCACGGCTTTTTCTGCAGAAACTGCGCTCCATCATTCGTTACCTGGACATTTCGGATTGTAAAATGGAAGAGGGCTCCATGCGTTGCGACGCCAATATCAGCATACGCCCCGTTGGCTCCACTGAGTTTGGGAAGAAAACGGAGCTAAAAAACATGAATTCCTTCCGCTCAGTTTATCGCGGTATAGAATACGAGGCAGAGAGGCAACGTTCCGTTGTGCTTTCGGGAGAAAGCGTTATTCCCGAAACCAGGCATTGGGACGAAGCCAAGGGTGTGACCCGGGCAATGCGCAGCAAGCTTGTTTCGGCAGATTATCGCTGTTTCCCTGATCCCAATATTCCACCCTATCCTGTTACTGAAGAATGGATACAAGAAATTAAAAAGACTATTCCCGAGCTTCCTGACGAGCGCTACAAGCGTTTAACAGAAGAGCACGACCTTCCGTCTTCAACTGCAGAAGTGCTCACCAGCTCAAAAGAGTTGGCTGATTTTTATGATGCCGTCCTCTCCGTTCACAATGAGCCCAAAACGGTCAGCAACTGGATTGTAAGCGAGTACCTGGGCCTTCTCAACGCAGCAGGCATGGATATTACGGAATCAAAGATAACGCCCGCCGGGCTCGGAAAGCTTTTGCAAAGCATCGCAAAAGGTGAAATAAGCGGAAAAATAGGGAAAACAGTCTTTGAAGAGATGTTTAACACCGGCGAAGATCCGGCGCTGATTATTGAAAAAAAGGGGCTCAAGCAGATATCCGATACAGATACCCTCTCCCGGATTATCTCCGCGGTCCTGGCCGCAAACCCGCAATCTATTGAAGATTACCGCAAAGGTAAAAAAAGAGCCATGGGCTTTCTGGTCGGTCAGATTATGAAAGAAACAAAGGGTCAGGCCAATCCACAGCTCGTCAACAAGCTGCTCATGGAGGAGCTGAACAAGTAGCGAAATTTCTTGGGCTGCAGGACGATATAACGTTTGAAGCCCCCTTAAAAAAGGGGGCTTCTACAGATTTATTCAAGTATCTCTCCCTCTATGCTGATAACAACAACTTCCAGGGGTATTTGTTTGCCGCTGCCTTCTATTGCCTGTTCCAAAAGGCGCTTTAATCCGGAACAGCAGGGCACTTCCATAATAAGAGCGGTTATTTTTTGTATTTCGTTATCCTTGATAATTTTAGTTAGCTTTTCCAGGTATATTATTGTATTGTCAAGCTTGGGACAGCCGACGCAAAGGGCCGTCCCTTCGCCCAGAAAAGTACGGTGAAAATCGCCATAGGCAAAGGGAACGCAGTCCGCAGCAACGATAAGATTTGCTTCCCGAAAAAATACGGCATTTGTCGGAAGGAGGGCCAGTTGTACCGGCCATTGGCGCAGAAGGGAAGGTGCCCTTTCCCCTTTTTCAATTGGAAAAGGACGGCTGGTGGTTCTTGCCAAAGAGGAAGGACATCCGCTGACCGGAGAGCAAAAGTCCAGCGCTGTTGCCTGCATGCTGCTTAGATGTTTCTTGACTGCTTCCTCATCGTACGCCTCAGCATCACGCTCCACAATGGTGATTGCCCCGTGCGGACATTCCTTCAGACAGTCTCCCAGGCCGTCACAGAGTTTTTCGGCAATAAGGCGCGCTTTTCCATCAATAATTTGTATTGCTCCCTCGTGGCAGGCCGGGATACATATTCCGCAACCAGTGCATTTATCTTCATCAATATGCACAATTTTCCTTTTCAAAATGTCCTCCCCCTAAAGTTTTTAAAATTAAAAAAGTTTTGGATATACGGGAATGGAAATTATACATTTAACTCGACAATGTCCCCGTCTTCCAGGACATAATCCCGGGCTACCGATTGCCCGTCATATTTGGAGGAACCCCAGATACGGGCATTTTTTAGGCGGTTCGGAAAATCCCGGTGAATGTTGTAGGCCAGATCGAGGACTGTTTCTCCCCTTTTAAGGACAAAGGGAGTGCCCATATCGGGCTGTTTTCCCGGAGCTTTGGTATAAACCCGGATGATTTCCAGCGCTTGAAAAATCTTTTCTTTCAGCGCATTAAGGGTTGTTTCGTCGTTAACGGATACCTGAAGAAAGGAAAGGTTTGGATTTAGTTCCTGCAAAATTTTTAAGTTTTCCCGGCTTTGCGGGTGATCAGATTTTGTCGCGGCAATGAGGAAAGGAAGAACTTGTATTTTTCCAATCTTACCGTCTTCCGCGGGAGGACGCTTGCCGGACAGATCGTAAATTACTTTTTTATTGAGCAAAAAAGAAAGCGTTTCTTCCGTTTGTTCCAGGCAGAGGTCCGAGCTGGTATCAATGGTAATTAGCAGCAGATCCCCCCCCCGGAGCGTATTTAACAGGCCTGGCGGAGGTCCTTCGCTGCTGATGGGCGGTGTATCGACCAATTGAATAAAAATATCTTGATATGGCATCATTCCTGCCAAGGGGAAGGAAGTTGTAAAGGGATATTCGGCTACTTTGGCTTTAGCCCTGGTGAGGGCTGATAGGAGGGATGACTTGCCGGTATTGGGATAACCTACCATAACAACTTGCCCCGCGCCTTGTTTTTCTACAAAGAAAGGATTATAACGGCTGCCCTTGGCTTTTTTCTCGCCTTCCTCTTTTAATTTGGAGAGGCGTCGTTTAAGGTCAGCCTGCAGTTTTTCCGTCCCTTTGTGTTTGGGTATCACGGCCAGCATTTCCTGAAGGGCTTCAATTTTTTCCTCGAGCGTGGAAGCTTTCTTAAAAGCTTCTTCAGCAGCATGGTACTGAGGTGTAAGGTTAGCCGGCATTGAACTTTCCCTACCTCTTTTAGTAAATAAAATATTTAAGTTCTAAATATTTCCGAAGGGCTTTACCCCTTCCCTTATATTTATTTTATCTTGAAATGGTGATAAAATCAATGCCCTGGAGCTTCATCCCCTGATAACCCGTAGTTTTGGGAGAGTATGTTCAGATCAAGGTTATTAACAAAACCGTCACCGTTCAGGTCGGCAAGAGAATTCCAGTTTTTATCGCCGGGTTTGGTAAAATAAGCCAGGGATAAGAGGGAGAGGTCCGTCAGATCGATTTTGTTGTCGTTGTTCAGATCCCCTGCTAGCATCTTGATGGGGCCCAGGTTAATAAACTTTTGTTTTTCCCACAGCTCTATCCCAATTACTTTTGTAAGATGCTGTCTGCTGCTTATCACTAGCAAATAAGAGCCCAGGGGAAGGTTAAGGTCAAAAGAACCGTCTTTGGCAAAAGATGTAACGGGAAAGATTTCTTTAGTGTCACGGCAGATAAAACGGGCGGAGATCCTTTCTCCGTTTAATGATGGCTTTCCCTGGAGCTGTATTGTCCCGGTGATACGGGTTCCTTTTTTGATTATGTAGGAAAACTCCGAGACAGGCCCTGGAATGGTGCCCAAGTAGGTCCGGGTTTTTAAGATGCTCGTTTTGTCGATGACAATGGGTCTTTCATAGACGGTGCTTTTTTCATGGGGATCGGTGCCGTCAAGGGTATAGGTTATTTTTTCTCCGCTGCCCGCCTGCAAGCTGATCTCAACCGTATTGATATATGTTCCCGGGTCGGGATGGGGGACGGCAGGTTTTATCTCCACGACGGCAATCTTAAATTCTGCAGATTTGTCGTTAAACGTTCCCCGGATAATACTTTCTCCCGGAGCAAGACCTGTAATGACGCCATTTTCAACCCGGGCAACGGCCGGATTGGATGAATGCCAGGTTACCAGCTCAGGTTGGATTTCTTTAAGTATGCGGGAAGAAAACATGGCCTCTGCCCTTACAGCGGTTTCCTCACCCAGGGCTATTTTTGTTTTTTCCGGCGTTAGCCTGAGGCGATCGAGAGCCCTTAATGGCAGCGGATACGCTTTAAGCGTCAGATCATCAATGTGCCATCCCATTCCTGAACCGTTATTATCGCTCTGAATCCGAAAACGGAGATAGAGGGAATTCGCTTCCCCCGGACAGCTGAGGGGAATGGAAAAAGGTTCAAGTTTGCCGTTGCTTCCTGAAAAACGGTAGAGGATGGACCAGTTAATGCCGTCAACGGAAATTTCTACATAAGCATAGTCTTCACTGTCTTCGGTTTTTGCGAGGCCATAACAATGTTGAAAAAAAAGGACAGGGCTGTGGTATCCGTCTAGGAGGATAGGTTTTGCCGTAGCAATCCAGGAAGACGTATTGTTATTATAATCTTCCCATGGAGAGTCGGCAAAGGAAAATCTTCCGCTTCCCGCCAGTTCCCTGGTAATTTTCCAGGGGGTTTCCGGAGAGGTTTTCCAGTTAATGATTCCTTCTTCCGCACCGTCAAAAAAAAGAAGCTCCGGCGGCATGAGAGGCTCGTGTTTAACTGCGGCGTAAACGTCCGGAAGGCCGTAACCATAAACATTATTGGGACGGGAGCCGGAATTGTCCCAGAGGGGATCCCAAAAGGAAGTACTTTTTAGAAGGTATTTTATCTCTGCTGGGGAAAGATCGGGCTTGGCCCCCAGCAGAAGGGCAGCTGCTCCGGAAAGGTGAGCTGCTGCTGTGGATGTGCCGTCCTGGATAGCGTATTTTTTGCCGGGCCAGGTGGAAACGATATTTACGCCCGGTGCAACCAAGTCCGGTTTTATGTAAGAAATATCCTGCCAGCGAACAGGACCCTTGCTGCTGAAATTTGCTGCTTCAAAGCGGTCGCCCGCCTGTTTAAGGGCGCCTGCACAAAAAGAGTGGGGGTAACTGGCCGGGCTGCCGGGGCCTTCCTCACCGTTGTTGCCGGAGGCAAAAATTACCGTAATGCCAGCTTTTTCTAAAGTATATAAAATATCCCAATGAAGGAAATCTTCTGCAAATTCAGGTCTTGATGCCCAGGAACAATTGATGATGTCCGGGGCATGATCGGGGTTCCCCCCGGGGGCAAGAAGCCATTGAAAGGCCAGGGCGATATGAGAATCCCAGGCATATCCATCGGAAAAGATGTTGACGGCAATCCAGCGCGCTCCCGGCGCAATGCCCAGCGGCTTTTCTTTGCTGCCGCCCACGATAATCCCGGTAATATGGGTGCCGTGGCCGTGTGTATCTACGGGCCCTTCCGCAGAGTTGGGTAGGGTTCCCGTGGCGTCGAACCAGCTGTCTTTATGGCTGTGGCCCGGGAGATTGCCGCGGTAATTTTGTTCCAGGTCGGGATGGTTCAGGTCTACCCCCGTATCCATAACGGCAACGACGACACCGTCCCCAAAATAACCTTCCTTCCAAAGGGGGGGTACATTTATAGCCTGCAGATTAAAAAGATCTTTGCCTCTGCCGGGGAATTCATCCAAGAACATGCTTGCCTGAAAGACAGCCCGTTCCGGTTTGGAAACAGCGGAGAGGTAGCCGCGGCGATGATCCAGGGTGATTGTTTTTATCTGGGGAAGTGCGCAGAGGCGTTTTAAGCCTTCTTTATTTATCTGTGCTGAGAAAGCGTTGATTACCCATAGGGATTTGTAGCCGCGAAGGTTTCCATTGGCAGTTTCTTCTTTTAAAATGGGGAGTATTTCTTCCTCAGCAACTTTATTTGCCCTTTGTAATTCTTCAACTGCCGCACGCCCTGAAGCGGCCTTCATATCGGCAGGATCTTGCCCGGGGAGGGCCTTTTTTTTGAAAAAGGCAATGACAGGGACAAACGGTTCGGAGTCCAGGTATTGTAAAACTTCGGGAGAGACGGTATTTTCTGTGTTTTTACCCAGGCAGTAAGTGAAAGGGTTAACAAGAAAAAATGTGATAAGAATTAGAATAGCCGGTGTTCTAACCTGCTTTAACATTTCTATGTATTCCGGTCCTTTCTGAAGTGTTTATGTGTTAAAAAGGCGCCAAAGTTATAAATCCACCGTATTAAAAGACGGTTTATAATGATTATGGTTTTGCAAAAAAAAGCAATATCCTCGATCTTTTTAAAAACCTTTGCAGTATCTTTTGAAAAAGGTATAATAAACTAGGATTTCATTAGTCAAGAGCCTGCCGCTTGGTTAAGAATGGACGGGCTTAAAGGGGGTGTTGCAGTAAGGCGGGTATTTGATTTTCAAAGGATTCGCCTCCGTAAAGGGGCACGATTCTTGTAAGGCCTGATGAAACGTATGGTTATGTAACCAAGCCCTATGGAGCAATTTTTGCAGAAAGAAGATGCGGAGGAAGGAATTCTCGAGAAAATCACGAATTAAAGATGTTGGCAGGAGGTATGTAGTAGTTAGAAAAATTCAAAAATGAACAAAAAGGGGTGAATTAGTGGATGAGTGAAAGGACTTTTGTAGGGGGGATCCATCCCGGTTACTTTAAAGAGAGCACTTCCGGGATACCTATTGCTCCCGCCAAGGCTCCTTCACAGGTGATTATACCGCTCCAGCAGAATATTGGGGCTCCCTGTGAAGCTATTGTCAAGGTGGGGGATGAGGTAAAAATGGGGCAAAAGATTGGTGAACCAAAAGGTTTTGTTTCCGCTCCTATTCATGCCAGCGTTTCAGGGAAAGTGTCCAAAATTGAGCCTTTCAACCACCCGATGGGTACTCAGGTCCTTGCCGTTTTTATCGAAAATGACGGCCAGGATACACCTGACGAGGGTATGAAGCCTAATAAATCCCTGGAGGAACTAACGCCTGAAGAAATTAAAGCAATTTCTAAAGAGGCCGGGCTGGTAGGTATGGGTGGTGCAACATTTCCTACCCACGTAAAGTTGTCGCCGCCACCGGAAATTCAAATTGATACCGTAATTATTAATGGTGCGGAATGCGAACCTTTTCTTACGGCAGACCACCGGCTCATGTTAGAAAGGGCGGATGATATTGTCTTTGGTTTGCAGGCATTTATGAAGGCTTTGGGGGCTACCAGGGGGATAATCGGTATTGAGGACAATAAGCCCGATGCTATCAGCAGTGTCAGGAAAGCTGTGGCCGAGAGCAGCGGGGATTATAATATTGAAGTCCATCCCTTGCACACCAAGTATCCCCAGGGCGCTGAAAAAATGCTTATTAAAGCGACAACGGGGAGAGAAGTGCCGCCGGGTGCCCTTCCGATGGCTGTTAACGTGGTTAATCAGAATACCGGGACCGCTATTGCCATGGCGGAAGCTATTAAACTCGGTAAGCCTCTCTATGAGAGGGTGGTAACAGTTACCGGGCCGGGCATCAAGAAGCCGGGCAATTTGCTGGTTAGAAACGGAACTCTGATCCGGGATATCATCGAGCAATGCGGCGGCCTGACCAGCGATGCGCGCAAGCTGGTTTTGGGCGGGCCCATGATGGGATTAGCCCAGCCAACCGATGAAATTCCGGCCATTAAAGGGACCTCAGGCGTGCTTGTTCTGACCGAAGAGTTTGTGAAGGAGCAGCCTATCGCTTCGTGCATTAAATGTGGAAAATGCGTGGAAGTTTGTCCTATGAACCTTCTCCCCAGCTTTATCGGAGCGGCATCGGAGAAAAAAGTTTATGATTTGGCCGAAAAATATGGTGCGATGGATTGTTTTGAATGCGGATGCTGCACATATACCTGTCCTGCCAAGAGACCTCTGGTTCAGTGGATCCGGATCGCCAAAGGCGCTATTGCGGCCAGCAGGAAAAAGTAGCACGTTATGAAGGAGGGATAAATTAATGGATAGAAAGCTGGTAGTCTCTTCGTCCCCGCACATCAAATCACCGGAAACTATTCGGAGCATCATGATCGATGTTCTGGTTGCTCTTTTCCCCGTAGCTTTGATGGCTGTTTTTCTCTTTGGTTTTCGTGCCCTGGCAACGATGATTATTGCCATGGTAGCGGCTATGGCTACAGAAGCAATTATTTTACGTAGAAAAAACCTTTTCGGTGACGGCAGTGCGGCGGTTACAGGTTTGCTCCTGGCGATGACTCTTCCGCCGGCCCCGCCCTGGTGGGTAGTGGTCATCGGTTCTGTCGTTGCCATTGGCGTTGGAAAACATATTTATGGAGGTTTAGGTAACAATATTTTTAACCCGGCCCTGGTAGGGCGGGCGGTACTGTTTGTCTCCTGGAGTACTCATGTCGCCGGAAATGTCTGGATTAAGCCGGTCCCCTTCGGTTTTACAGCGGATGCGGTAACCCAGGCATCTCCCCTGGTCACATACGATGCTTCCCTGGGAGACCTTTTTATAGGTACTGTGAGCGGTGCGTTAGGTGAAACATCGGCCCTGGCCCTGATTATCGGAGCCATATGGCTGTTTTACCGCGGCCATATTGACTGGCGGATCCCGGGAAGCTTTATTGGGATCGTGTTTATCCTGGGCCTTTTCGACGGAGGCCTTTACATGGGGCTTTACCACGTCCTGGCGGGCGGCGTGATGCTCGGCGCTTTGTTTATGGCAACGGATATGGTTACTTCTCCGGTTACACCGGCAGGGAAACTTATTTTTGGCCTGGGGTGCGGGATCGTTACTATGGCAATCCGTATGTTCGGTGGAATGCCTGAGGGTGTAACCTTTGGGATTCTTCTTATGAATGGTCTTACCCCCCTTATCGATAACATGACTTTGCCTAAGAAGTTCGGGGAGGTGAAGAAGAGTGCGTGAGAGCGGACTGCGCATGGCTTTAACGCTATTGATCATCGGTGCAATCTGCGGAGGGCTTCTTTCCATGGTAAACGGGTTTACTGCCCCTGTTATCGAGGAGAGGGCAATGACCGAGTTTCTGCAGGCATTGGAAGGGTTCTTTCCTGAGGTTGAGGATTATGAAGCGCAAGAAATCGGAGATGAAGTATTTTATTACTGTACAGACAACAGCGGCAACTTCATCGGTGTAGTGGGACAGGTCAAGGCAGACGGCTATGGAGGAAAAATTTCCTACGATTTAGCTGTCAATAACAGCGGTGATATTATTGGGATGCGGATCAGCTCCCACGGCGAAACCCCCGGTATCGGCGATGTCATTACAAGGGAAGAATTTCAAAGCCGCGTTATTGGCTTAAACTATGCCGATCCCATTTCTCCCGGCGTTGATGTAGATACCGTTTCGGGTGCCACAATTTCCACCGGTGGGATGCTCAGCTCCATTCGCCGGGTGATGGATATTATTGGCGAGAACTTTATGACAAATTAGGACAGATAATCACATTGGAGGTGAAAATAGATGAGTACACTGGCTCAGGAGTTCAGTAAGGGGCTTTTAAAAGAAAACCCTACTTTTCGCCTTTTGTTGGGGATGTGTCCGACCCTTGCCATTACCACGTCGGCATTTTTCGGGTTTGGTATGGGCGTTTCCGTCTTTTTTGTTCTGCTGTGTTCCAATATTGTTATCTCTGTTATACGGAATTTTGTCCCCGACAAGGTTAGAATGCCGGCTTACATTCTTGTTATCGCTACATTCGTGACCATTACAGATATGGTTCTTAATGCTTTTGTCCCGGAGCTGCACAAAGCTTTGGGGATCTTTATCCCCCTCATTGTGGTGAACTGCATTATTATGGGTCGGGCGGAAGCCTTTGCCCGTAAGAATAATGTTATCCGTTCTATCTTAGATGCCCTCGGAATGGGCGTCGGAGTCACAATGTCCCTGACTCTCGTTGGAATTATCCGGGAACTGTTCGGTGCAGGAAGCATTTTTGGTTACAATATTATGGGTACGGCATTTGAACCCATGGGGGTGCTGGCCACCCCGCCCGGTGCGTTTATTACCCTGGGCATCCTGCTTGGATTGTTCAACTATGCTTTTAAACGCCTGGGTATCGAATAGGAGAGTAAAGGAGGTCTAAAGATGCATCTGCTGGCGATTATTTTCGTGGCGATTTTGTCAAATAATATTGTTTTAAGCCAGTTCCTGGGTATTTGTCCGTACTTGGGCGTCACCAAGCGGATTGATACATCTGTAGGGATGGGAATGGCTGTTATTTTTGTCATGACCATGGCGGCTATTGTAACGTGGGTGCTCGATCTTTTTCTTCTGCAGCCATTTGGCTTGGAATTTCTGCGGACTATTGCTTTCATCCTGGTTATCGCCGGTTTGGTCCAGCTGGTGGAAATGATCCTGAAAAAGACCAACCCTGCTCTTTTCCGGGCGTTGGGGATTTATCTGCCCCTTATTACCACCAACTGTACTATCCTTGGTGTAGCGCTGCTCAATGTTCAGTCCGGGCATAATATTATTGAAACTGTTGTTTACTCGATTGCTACGGGGATTGGATTTACGCTGGCCATGGTTATTATGGCGGGTATACGGGAGAGGCTTGAACTGGTCAATATGTCAAACTATTTAAAAGGAGCCGCAGTGACACTGGTTTCCGCCGGGATCCTCTCCTTGGCTTTTATGGGCTTTAAAGGAATGGTAACACTTTAACCTGGAGGTGAAAGAATAGTGGATCTGACCATGTCCATAGTTATTATCGGCGGGCTGGGGGTGCTTTTCGGCGGATTGCTTGCTTATGCTGCCAAGCGGTTTGCCGTAGAAGAAGATCCCAGGGTTGAAGTAGTAACGGATCTTCTTCCCGGTGCCAACTGCGGTGCCTGCGGCCTTGCCGGCTGCAGCAGCGCAGCCGAAAAAATCGTTGCCGGCGAAATACCGGTGGATAGTTGCATCCCCGGCGGGAAAAAAGTTGCCGATAGTATTTGTGAGGTTTTGGGAATTGAGTCTGTTGCCTCGGGAGGCAGAAAAGTTGCCGAAATTCATTGCCTGGGCACCAAAGATGTTGCTCCCGATAAATTTGATTACCAGGGTGTCAGGGATTGCAAGGCCGCAATGATGTACAGCGGTGGTTTTAAAGCCTGTGCTTACGGATGCCTGGGCCTCGGTACCTGCGTGGAGGCCTGCCCCTTTGAAGCTCTTTCCATGGGCGCAAACGGGCTGCCGCAGGTTGATACGGAAAAATGTACCGGCTGCGGTGTTTGTGCCAAAGCCTGTCCGCGGAATGTTATTCATATTGAACTTGCTGACAGGAAAGCAAAATATATCCCCTGCAATTCAAAAGCCAGCGGCAAAGTTGTCCGTCAGGCCTGTGAAGTGGGATGTATCGGCTGCAGGGCGTGTGTCAAGGCCTGTCCGAATGAGGCTGTTACCGTGGAGAATAACCTGGCAGTCATAAATAGAGAAAAATGCACTGACTGCGGAAAATGCGTGGAGGCCTGCAAGCGCGGCATTATTAAAGACGTGGGCACGGTTCTCGTTTTGAAATAAAATATAATTAATACATTATTATTTAAGTTTCATAAACGGTTAAAACGGCAAGGGAAACCTTGCCGTTTTCCGGTCCTTTGGGAAATATATTTGTCATATAAAAGAGTAAAAGGAGGGAAGCGGCATTTTTCCCATAGACTTGTCGGCGGAAAATGCCAAAAGAAGTTGGATGAAAAGAATTTTACCCATTTTAATATCCAGGGCCGCGGGCGGATGGTCGATGTTACGGAAAAAAGCATTACTGTTCGGGAGGCCCGGGCACAGGGGAAAATCCGCATGCATAAAAATACCCTGCAAAAGATTAAGGAAGGAACAATGGCCAAGGGAGATGTGCTGGGGGTGGCTCAGGTAGCAGGCGTTCTCGGAGCCAAACAAACGCCGTCATTAATTCCCATGTGTCATCCGCTGTTCATTACAGGAGTGGATCTTCACTTTTCTTTTGAAGATGAACGGACGCTGGTAATTGATGCTACTGTAAAAACCAGCGGACAAACCGGTGTGGAAATGGAAGCACTGACAGCGGTAAGTATTGCCGCGCTGACTGTTTATGATATGTGCAAAGCTGTGGATAGGGACATGGAAATTTTGCAAATACGTTTGATGGAAAAAAAAGGCGGTAAAAGCGGCCATTATATTCGAAGTGAGGCAAAATCTGAAGGATAGTATTAATAAATAGTCGATATAGCAAGGATTCTGAAGGTTTGAAATGCCTGTTATTACCCGGGAAATTTTCTTGCTTAACCCCTTTAAAAATGATAGTATTTGTAGAAAGAAAGTAACTGCTTCGCAGTCCAATCGATAATCTGTCATTGCCGCGAGACGGTTCCATCGTCTATAAACTTTTTAGACTGAGCAGTTACAAAAAATGAATTAATTGTTAAAACATTACTGAAAACGTCGAACTAAGAAAGGAGCCATCCGGGCAGGTGAAAAGATCAAAGCAGAGAAAAAGGCACGTACAGGTACTGATGATCTTGTGTATCTGTTTGCTCTTTTCTGCTTTGGGTTGCAGACCCGGCAATCCTGACGATGACAAGACAACAATAACCCGTTTGCTAATGGATACCCGGGTTGACCTGACCCTGTATGGAATTGACAAGAAAACTTCTGAACGCATTGCCGGTGAGGTATTTGCCGAAATGGAACGGTTGGAAAGCATTCTTAGCCGGACAGTTGCGGCAAGCGATCTTGACCGAGTTAACCGGGCAGCAGGCGAGGAGTGGGTTGATGTAAGCCCGGAACTTTTTTTCGTCCTCAGCAAAGCACTGGAATTTGCCGAACTGTCGGGAGGGGCCTTTGACCCCACAGTTGCCCCCCTCTTAGAACTCTGGGGATTTGGGACAGCTCATCCCAGGGTGCCTTCCGGAGAGGAGCTGCAAAAGGTTCTTCCCCTGATTGATTACCGACTGGTTGAGCTGGACGAAGACCGGTCAGCGGTTTTTCTGCCCCTTAAAGGGATGAAGCTTGATTTAGGCGGGATTGCTAAAGGTTTTATTATTGACCGGGGTATAGAGGTAGTCCGGAAATTTGATGTTCAGGCTTCTTTTCTCAATGCCGGCGGCGATATACGCATATATGGGGAAAAACCCTCCGGCGAGAGGTGGACGGTTGGTATACAAGACCCCAATGTTAACGGGAAGGGTTCAGATAGAACCTATATTGCCGCCCTCCGGCTGGAGGGGGAGGGCAGCGTCGTTACTTCGGGCGATTATCAGCGATTTTTTAAAAAAAACGGGAAAAAATATCATCACATTTTAAATCCTGCAGATGGAAAGCCGGCGCGTCAGTTAACAAGCGTTACCATTGTTGCAGGCGATGCCCTGACGGCAGACGCCCTGTCAACCGCTGTTTTCGTTTTGGGAAGGGAAAAGGGCCTGTCTTTGCTCAAACATTTTCCCGGGGTAGATGGTGTGATTGTTGACCAAGAGGGCAAAGTGCATTATTCACCCGGCTTGGAGGATAAAATACAGTTAAATGCCCAGCAGACGGGGAGATAGAAGTTGACAATACATCCGAGCTGGGTTTGGAGATGAGGAATGGAACAGCTGCGGACTTTAAAAATGGTATACCTGGCCATTCTTGTCGCCTTTGCTGTAGGCGTGCATACAATAGAAGCCGTTCTTCCGGTGCCGCTGCCTGTTCCAGGAGTCAAGCTCGGGCTGGCCAATATTATTACGCTGCTGACCATTGTTTTGTACGGAACCCGTAGCGGCCTTTTGGTCGCCTCTTTGCGCAGCGTTCTGGGAAGCCTTATTTCGGGAAGTTTTTTAGGCTTCGGTTTTTATCTCAGCTTTGGGGGATCTGTGTTAAGCTGTCTGGCCATGGGAGGCATGATGGAGCTGTACCGCAGGAAAAAGATAACGCTTATTTCGGTGAGTATTGCTGGTGCGGTTGTTTTTAACGTTGTCCAGCTGGTATTGGCATCGATGCTGGTACAAAATATCCTCTTATTTAGGGGATATCTTCCCTTTCTGTTGTTGCTGTCGGTGCCGACCGGTCTTTTTACCGGCATGGCTGCAATTTATCTGGCGAATGTCATCCGGCGCATCGGCAGGCCGAATATTTTTTCGTTCTGAATAAGTTCTAGCAAATTCTCCTGGCCAGTTGGAGGTGTACGCTTGAAAAGATTGATTCTAGCTTCCGCTTCGCCGCGGCGGGCTCAATTGCTGGAGCAAATTGGGCTGAAGTTTCTCGTGGTTAAAAGCGGTTTTTCGGAGCCGGGGATTTACAGTGAAGAAGACGTAGAAGAAATGGCCTTGGCCAAAGCCAGGTGGGTCCGCAAAGACTTTCCGGGAGAATTTATCCTCGGGGCTGATACAGCTGTGTTCAATGGGGGAAAAGCTTTAGGCAAGCCCCGGGACGAGAAGGAAGCTGCGGAAATGTTGAGATCCTTAAGCGGGCGGGTTCACAGCGTCATTACCGGCCTGGCTTTAATAAAAGACAACCGGGAAGTTACCGTAAGGGAGAAAACTCTTGTTCGAATGCGCCCACTGGATGAAGAGGAAATTAGGGCATATGTTTTTTCAGGTGAGCCGATGGACAAGGCAGGGGCGTATGGCATTCAGGGCAGGGGAGCTCTTTTTGTGGAAAAGATAGAGGGTTGTTATTTCAATGTCGTAGGCTTGCCGCTGTCCAGGCTTGCCGCAATGCTGAAGTCGGAAGGCTTCCCCATCTGGGGAAATTAAGGAGGAGATTGCCGCGGAAAAGAAATTAACCATCAAGGACCTGCCCCTGGAAGAGCGCCCAAGGGAGAGAATGAGGGAATTAGGTGCGGGGAGTCTTTCCAATGCAGAATTATTGGCTATTATTTTGCGGACAGGCTATCGGGAAGAGAGCGTTGTCCATTTGGCTGAGCGCATTCTGGCTCAGGCCGGAGGATTACGTTTTTTACCGGATTTGACTCTGGAAGAACTGCAAAAGATTAAAGGGGTCGGCCTGGCAAAAGCAGTACAGATAAAAGCTGCCCTGGAGTTGGGCAGGCGCATGGTTTTATCCCTGAAGCCGGAAGGCATATCCCTTACTTCTCCCTGGGAAGTTGCCAATTTCCTCATGGAAGAAATGCGTTATTACAATAAAGAGTACTTTAAGATTGTTCTTTTGAATACGAAAAACCAGCTTATTTCTCTGGAAGATATCTCTGTGGGAAGTTTAAATTCCTCTATTGTTCATCCCCGGGAAATTTTTCATTATCCAATTAAAAAAAGCGCTGCAGCCATTATTCTGGTACATAATCATCCCAGCGGTGATCCGACTCCAAGCCGGGAAGATCTTGATGTAACGAGAAGGCTTGTGGAAGCCGGAGAAATTTTAGGAATAAAGGTGCTTGATCATATTATCATCGGAGAAGGTAAACATTTAAGTTTTAAAGAAAAGGGACTAATTCCCTAAAGAAGGAAAGGGGAAGCATTAGATGCCGTCTTTTTCTAAATTTTTTTCAAGAGATATCGGGATTGACCTTGGCACTGCCAATACCCTTGTTTATGTTAAAGGAAAAGGTATCGTCCTGAGGGAACCATCCGTAGTGGCCATTCGGAAGGATACGGGCTCTGTTTTAGCGGTGGGAAATGAAGCTAAAAAAATGATTGGCAGGACCCCGGGAAATATTATCGCCATCAGGCCGATGAAGGATGGAGTTATTGCAGATTTTGACGTAACACAGACTATGTTGCGGCATTTTATCAGCAGGGCCTATCGTCGGCGCACTGTGTTCCTGCCCCAGGTAGTGATCTGTGTTCCCTCGGGTGTTACGGAAGTCGAGAAAAGGGCAGTGCTGGATGCGACAAAACAAGCCGGGGCCAAAGAAGCATTTCTGATTGAGGAACCTATGGCTGCAGCAATGGGAGCAGGCCTTCCTGTTGAGGACCCGACGGGAAGCATGATTGTTGATATAGGAGGCGGGACAACGGAGGTAGCTGTTATTTCCCTCGGCGGTATTGTTACCAGCAAGTCAATCCGCGTTGGCGGAGACGAACTGGATGATGCCATTATCAACTATATTAAAAAATCTTACAATTTAATGATCGGGGAACGTACAGCAGAAGAGATCAAAATGCAAATCGGTTCAGCCTATCATGCCGAGCAGGAAGAGCATTTTGAAATTCGTGGCAGGGATCTGGTCAACGGCCTGCCAAAGGTATTGACCATCAGCTCCTGGGAAATCGAAGGTGCCCTTTCCGAACCCGTTGCCGCGATTTTAGAAACCGTAAAAACAACTTTGGAGCGAACGCCTCCCGAACTGGCAGCTGATTTAATGGAAAAAGGGATTGTCATGTCAGGGGGAGGCTCGCTCTTAAAGGGCCTGGATAAACTTATTTCCGGGGAAACAGGTATGCCCGTTTTCCTGGCGGAAAACCCTCTGGACTGCGTTGTTCTCGGAGCAGGAAAAGCCCTCTCCGCAATAGATCTTTTAAAACGGGTTTCTATTTCTCCTAAAAGAATATTTTGAGATATAGTTGCGGTTTTCGGGGAGGCGGTGTGAAGCGGTGAATCCGTCCGTCTGGAGAGTAGTTGCCATCCTGGGGGTTGGGGTTATACTTTTAGCACTTTCTCTGGTTTTTTTTACAGGGGAAGATCTTGCCCATGTTAATCTGGTTAAAGATACGTTTTTAACAGGCTTTTCACAAGTGCAGGGATTTGTTGCCAGGTTAGGAGCGAGTACGGCCGGTTTTTTTCAGGGGATTTTTGATTTCAGGAACCTGCAGGAAGAAAACAAGGAATTGCGGAAAGAATTGGCTGAGAGGGAAAATCTTCGCCATCAGATCCTGGAACTTCAAAAGGAAAATTACCGGTTAAGAGGAATGCTTGATTTTAAAGAACGAACAGAATACGAGCTTCTTCCGGCCGAAGTAATTGCCAGGGATCCCAGCAACTGGTTTGAGACGATTACGGTTAACCGGGGGGCCCTTCACGGCGTCAAAAAAAACATGCCCGTAATCACTTCCCAGGGGCTGGTGGGGAATATTCTTAAAGTATCGAGGACTTCTTCAAGGGTTCTGCTTCTTACGGACTCCAGGCGTGCTGTGAGCGCTCTGGTCATGCGTTCCCGGGAGCCCGGCGATGTAGGTATCGTGGAGGGTTCTTCCGGAGAAAGCGCTTCTTTGCGCATGACCAATCTTCCGCCGGAAGCCAATATCCAGCCTGGTGATACCGTTATTTCTTCAGGTCTGGGAGGTATTTTCCCCAAGGGTTTGGTAATTGGTACTGTCCTCGAAACCGGACTTGATCAGTATGGGTTGCTTCAGCAAGCGGTTGTTCTTCCTGCAGTTAATTTTAACCGTTTGGAGGAAGTTTTTATTGTCATGGACTTTCCTCATGAGAACGAGGAGCAGGAAGCAGAGGGGCACGAAAATGAAGGGTAGAGGTGTATGGCAGTGAGCGTTTTAGGAAACAAACTGCCGTTTAAAGCATTTTTTGTTTTATTTATTCTTATTTGTTTTACCTTGATCATAGAAGGCTCATTTTTCTCATTTATCTTTGCCCGGAGCATGGTGCCCGATTTGCTTCTTATTATTGTCGTTTGCCTGGCATTTTTATGGGGGGAAAAGAAGGGGATTGTCCTGGGGCTTATCTGCGGTTTTCTTCAGGATCTTTTTTATGGACCTGCTATCGGCTTTTTTAGCCTGGCTAAAATGATCTCCGCGTATTTTTCCGGACTTTCTTCCAGGGAAATTTATAAAGACCAAATTTTCGGCCCAATGCTGACAGTTTTTTTGGCAACCTTTGTCCACGAATTTATTGTTTATTTTCTGGTTGAACTCTTCTGGGGAAACAAGTTTTCTTTTTTCTTTGCCTTGGATCAAATTTTTATCCCCCGCGCCCTATACCACCTTTTCCTGACGTTGATGATTTACCCCTTGCTTTACCGGGCCGAGCAAAAAAGTTACTTTTATCCCCTATCCGGTAAGTAACTTGATTCCAATTGCTCATATTCCAAAATAACATGAATCCCGGAGTGGCTTTGATGGATAAGGAAATGCTGCGAAGAACAAGAATATTTATTTTTGTTGTGATACTTGTTTTCTTGTTGCTCGTTTCCAGGCTGGCGTACCTGCAAATTATTAATTATGAGTATTATTGGGAAAAGGCGGAAAAGAACCGTTTGCGCATTTTACCTATTACAGCACCCCGAGGTGAAATTTTCGATAGACAAGGCCGACAACTGGTTACCAACAGGCCTGGTTTTACTGTATCTCTCGTTGATCTGGGAAGCGGTTACGATGATGAGACAATAGTTCGCCTCGCTGAGCTGCTCGAAATGGAAGAAGAGGAGATTCAAAAAAAAATTGACCTTCAATATTACCGGCGTTATCTTCCAGTCCGCCTGAAAATGGATGTAGATTTTGAGACGGTTTCCAAAATTGCCGAGCACCGCCTGGACCTTCCCGGAGTGGTTATCGAAGTGCAGCCGATCAGATACTATGTTTTGAATGATTTTGCTGCTCATGTTTTAGGATATCTCGGCGAGGGAACCGTTGCCGGCACGGTAATAGATTTTTGGAACGAGGCCGGCTATGTCTATCGGGAGGGCGATTTGGTGGGCCAGGCTGGCTTGGAAATGGTATGGGAACCATTTTTAAAAGGAGAAGACGGTGGACTACAGGTTGAGGTCAATTCAACCGGGCAGGCGATCAGGGAGTTTGAACGGGTAGAGCCGAAGCCAGGGGCCAATCTTTTCCTGACCCTGGATGCTTCTTTGCAAATTGTAGTGGAGGAAGCCCTGCATGAAGCTGTCAGGTTGCAGTGGGAAGATAACAATTTCTATGCAGGAGAAGCCGGGGCAGTAGTCATTGACCCGCGCAACGGAAAAATTCTTGCCATGGCCAGTATCCCTTCTTATAACCCCAATACCTTCAGTGAAGATTATACTACACTTTTGCAGAGCTCCGGCAGGCCCTTGGTTAATAAAACTATTGAGGAACATTATCCCGTTGGTTCTGTTTTTAAAATGGTTACCGGTATTGCGGGGCTCGAAGAGGGAGTTATTACTAGTACGGAAAGGTTGTATTGCGGGGGAAGAGTAACGCGTTTTGGCGCGACCAAGTCCTGTTTTCGCGGAACTGCGCACGGTTCCCTTAATATCGTCCAGGCGATAGCCAAATCATGCAATATTTTTTTCTATGAACTGGGACTTCGGGTAGGGATTGACGATCTGGCCAACTATGCCCGGGAATTCGGTTTTGGGCAACCTACCGGTCTAAAGGATATTTTCGGCGAAAAAGGCGGTATTGTTGCCAGCCGTAAATATAAGGAGCAGTCTTTCAACGAGCCCTGGTACCCCGCGGAAACTATGGATGCCTCCATCGGTCAGAGCTTTCATAGCATTACCCTCCTGCAACTGGCCAACTATGTCTCCATGATCGCCAATGGAGGAATTCACTATCGTCCCTACCTGGTCGACAGGGTTGTGGACAGCGATGGTAATGTGCTGATGGTAGCAGAGCCGGAAGTTCTGCACAAAATGGAAGTAATGGATTTAAACTGGGAAATCATCCGTGAAGGTATGAAGCAGGTAACTATGCCGGGAGGAACTGCTTCCCGCCTGGCCAATCTCCCGGTAAAAGCCGCGGGTAAAACCGGATCCGCGCAGGTTGCGGGACGGGGGAGCGACATCCCTTCCCATGGGTTTTTTGTGGGATATGCGCCCGCGGATAATCCTGAAATAGCGCTTGTTGTTTTTATAAAATACGGTGGTACCGGGGGGGCAAGCGCCGTGCCGGTAGCGGAAAAAATACTGGAAAGTTATTTTGCGGATGAGACTGCTCAGGAATCGGAAGAAAGCAGTTTAGCAATTGAAAAAGACCTGGAATAGGAGGAGGTTTATCTTCTATTCGGACAGCGGTCTATGGTGTAAGAAGAGTTTTTTTCGGAAGTTCCGAAAGGAAGGAAACGAATGTTTGATCGCCGCCTCTTAAAAAATTTTGACTATCAGCTGCTCATAATTGTCCTGGTAATTTGTTCCTACGGCCTACTGGTAATCAGCAGCGCTACCCGGGGGGATGGCGCCGAATCGTTTGTTTATCTGCAGAAGCAGGCTATTTCTATCGGCATCGGGCTCTTTGCCATTCTCGTTATTATCAGCATTGATTATCTGGACTTTTACCGCCTGTCCTGGTATTTATACGCCTTTAATTTTGTCTGTCTGGGCCTGGTTCTTTTTATTGGGAGAGAAGGCGGGGGGTCATACCGCTGGATTGACTTAAAAGTAATTGATTTTCAGCCTTCGGAAATGGCTAAAATTATTATTATTATTACTCTGGCCCGTTTGCTTGTGGAGCAAAAGGAAAGGTTGGCCAACCCCGTTCAGCTTATTCCCCTGTTCTTGCATGTCCTTATCCCGATGATTCTTATTTTCTTGCAGCCAGACCTGGGAACAGCCCTGGTGTTCGCGGCGATCTTTCTGGGTATGCTCTATATGGCGGGGGTCCCGGTAAAGAATCTCCTTATTGTCATCTGTTCCGGAATAGCAGCTTTCCCCTTGCTATGGTTTAGGCTAATGGATTACCAGAAAATGCGCCTGATTGTTTTTTTTAATCCTGATATTGACCCTCTCGACCAAGGTTATCAGTTGACCCAATCCATGATTGCCATTGGTTCCGGCGGTCTGACAGGAAAAGGGCTTTTTGCCGGGACGCAGGCAAGGCTGCAATTTCTCCCCGAGCATCATACTGATTTTATTTTTTCCGTTCTGGGTGAAGAATTGGGCTTTCTTGGCGGGGTTTTTTTATTGTTCCTTTATCTTCTGTTAATTTACCGCATCCTGAAGATTGCCTCTTTTTCCAAAGACAGTTTTGGATCCTTGATTTGTGCCGGTGTAGCCACAATGCTTACTTTTCAAATATTGGTGAACGTAGGTATGACCCTTAGTATCATGCCGGTAACAGGGCTTCCCTTGCCCTATATGAGTTATGGGGGCAATTCCATACTGATGAATATGATTTCTATCGGGTTTGTGCTCAATGTAGGGATGAGGCGGCACAAAATTCAGTTTTAGCATAAACGCGTTTCCCGGAGAATATATTGTACAGGCAGCACTACTCCGGGAGGGTCTAATGTGTTAGAAAAATTTCGGCAGAAATCGTTTCCCCGTTTTCATCTAAGGGCGCGTTTAGATGAATATGATAACTTACGGGAGAAGAGATACTGGGGTGAAGGCGGAGAATTTGAAGGCAGGGGGAACCGATCTTTTTTTGACCTCTTTCCCTTTTCGGTTTTGAAAGAAATGCACAGTTTCCTTCTTTTTAAAGTTACCTTTGTGGTTTCCATCATCCTCATTGTCTTTCTTCTCTCACTGCTTAATTTTTCTTTTGCCCGGGCACTAATTAAAAATATAAACTATTTAACTACCTGGAAGACGGATTTTATTGCCATCGGCAGGAAGGCTGCCCCTGTGATAAGCGACCTATGGGAGGGAAACCCGGAAAGGGGGCTTGCAGTGCTGGCCCCTTTGGTTGGCGAAAGGAAAGAAGAAGGCAGCGTCCTGCGGTTTGCCATGCCTTTGGAAGGACGAGTTGTGAAAAACTTTGGCTATGGTTATAATCCCAAACTGCAGATGGATGATATGACTTATGGAATAGTTTTCAGCGCTTCAGGGGAAAGGGATATTACCGCTTCCGCGGCGGGAAAGGTAAGCAAGATCAAGAATGATCCCTACTACGGCTTACTTTTAGTGTTGCAGCATTCAGGGGGCATGGAAACATGCTATGGCTACTTAAAGGAAACCTATGTAAAAGAGGGCGAAGAAGTCAGGCAAGGTGCCAGAATTGCCCGGACAGGACCGGATATGGGGGTGCAGAATTCTTTTTTATATTTTGAAGCCCGGGATAAGGGGAAACCCTTTGACCCGTTGCCCTATTTGACGGAACAATCTGGGCCTTAAGCAAAGCTGCAATTCAGATTATGGCAAGATATTAAAGGCAAACAGGAGGTTTTTTTTTGAGCTGGTGCCTGGCGAAAATTAAGGGGCAGAAAATTTTGCTCCACCCCTTTTTTTTACTCTTTCTATTCCTCTGGCTGCTGGCAGGATTGCCGCTGCAAACCCTTTTCCTTTTTATTTTTGTTTTATTGCATGAACTGGTGCATTCTTTGGCAGGATGGTTTTGCGGTATTAAGTTCGATAAGATCGAGCTTTTTCCCTTTGGGGGAGCGGCGCATCCGGCCAAACCTTTGGAATTCGAACCCCTGAAAGAAATTTTTGTTGCGGTAGCCGGGCCGCTTTTTAATCTTTCCGTGTTTTTGTTGCTGTATAACTATCAAGAGCTTTTCTCTCTTTTTTCCCCTCTAGCCCGCAGCTCATATTATCCGTTTATGCTCAGGGCCAATCTTTTTCTCTTTTTTTTCAATTTGCTTCCAGGGCTGCCCCTTGACGGGGGCAGAATTCTCCGGGCCTTGCTCAGTTCCAGAATGGGCTTTTACCGGGCAACGGAGGCTTGCGCGGGTTATGGCAAGATCCTGGGAGGAGGGTTTTTTATTGCCGGCTTGCTGTTATCATACTATGACTTTTTAATTCTCTCGGTTTCTTTAATAGGTCTTTTCCTTTATTATGCAGCAGGGCGTGAACAGCAATCATCCATTTATCTCTTTTTGCGCTACCTGGTGAGAAAAGAAAGAATGCTGCAAAAAACAGGAATTCTGAAAGGAGAACAGCTAGTGGCGCTGGAAAGCACGGCAATTATTGATGTTTTAAAAAGGTTCAAACCGTCAAAATACCACCAGATAATCGTTCTGAGCCGAACCTGCCGCGTCATCGACGAGCTGTCGGAAAGCCAGCTTCTCTCCGCGGCTTTGCTGAAGGGCATCCATCTGCCCCTGCGCCATCTCTGCCGCGACAGGACCAGGCAAACAAAACGACCACCGGGTGCTTAATATATCCGGTTCATTGAATATTTTGTTGTATCTACGCGCCCCTACTAAGCAAAATCCCTGTTTAATTTCCTGTGCTTAAAAGTTTTGGTGCGGTTGGCATAATCCTCGACAATATGGCCGTTTCCTATTAGTTTGTATTTATAGATCACCAATCCGTCAAGGCCTACCGGCCCCCTGGAGTGAATCTTGCCGGTGCTTATCCCAACTTCCGCGCCGAATCCATAGCGGAAGCCGTCACTAAAGCGCGTCGAACAGTTCCAAAAAACATTCCCCGAGTCCACATAATCCATAAAACGGAGAGCCCTTTCTCTGTCCCCGGTTATGATGCTGTCCGTGTGTCCTGATCCATAGGTATTAATATGCTCAATAGCTTCCTCCAGCGTGGATACGATTTTAATGGACAGTTTGTAATCGAGGTATTCTGTTTTCCAGTCCTCAGGGGTTGCAGGGGCGACGGGAATTATAGACTGAGTCCGGGGGCATCCGACTATTTCCACCTTCTTGCTGTCCAGCAAATTTTTTAATGCGGGTAAAAAAGCAGGCGCGATACTTTCATGCACCAGAAGGGTCTCTGCAGCATTGCATACGGCCACGTACTGGGTTTTTGAGTCAACTACGATTTTTGCAGCCATATTCAGATCCGCCTTCTCATCCACGTAACAGTGGCAGATCCCGTCTGCATGGCCCAAAACAGGAATTCGCGAATTGTCCATGATATAACGTACAAACTCATTTGAACCCCTGGGAATGATAAGGTCAATATAGCCGTCCATTTTAAGCATATCATTGACATCGGATCTTGTTTCCAGAAGTGCCGCCCAGTACTCCGGAATGCCGGCCTTCATTGTTGCATCTAAGATAACCTCGGCCAGGATGCGGTTGGTTTCCATGGCTTCTGATCCACCTTTTAGAAGAACACCGTTTCCGCTTTTAAGGCAAAGGGTTGCTATTTGTACAAGTGCATCCGGTCTCGATTCAAAAATGACCCCAATGACCCCAATGGGGCTGGTTACCTTGTACAGCTCCAACCCCTCGTCCAGCTCGGTAGAGAGCAAGGTTTTTCCCACGGGATCTTCAAGCTTAATCAGATCGTGGATGCCGTCCACCACATCCGCGATTTTCTCTTCATCAAAATTTAACCTTTTCAATAACGGCGCAGATAAATTTTCTTTCTCGCTCCTGTCCAGATCCAGACGGTTAGCTTTTATTATTTCGTTTTTTCTTTCAGTTAAAGAAGCGGCAATAAACTCAAGGGCTTTATTTTTAACTTCTGTCGTTGCCGCGGCCAGCCTGATTGAGGAATCCTTAACCCGGCGGGCAAGCTCATCCATGTTCATGGCAATCCCTCCTTGTACAATTATCTTATAACTTTACAAAAAAGAAATCAATGTAAAATGTATGATCCAAATGGTATGATATAATAGTCAAAGGATGGTAAGGCAGCAAAAAATTTTAAAGGAATTATTTTCCTTTGTCCCGGTCTAGAATAAAGGATAAACAAAACTTTATTATTATGGAGCAGTGAACATATGAGAAAACTTGATTACCGGGCTCTCTTGGATAAAGTGCAGAAACCGGCCCGCTACCTGGGAAAAGAGATCAATGCCGTGCATAAAGATCCGGATGATGTCCAGCTGCACATTGCCTTGGCCTTTCCCGATCTTTACGAAGTTGGAATGTCTCACCTGGGATTGAAAATCCTTTATGCCCTTAGCAACAATATCCCCGGTGTTTACGCTGAAAGGGTTTTTGCCCCGGCCCGGGACATGGAGGAACTTTTGCGTGCCGGGGGACTGCCCCTTTTTAGTTTGGAGACCTGGACTCCCCTGCATGCTTTTGACCTGGTCGGCTTTACAATACAGTATGAATTGTGTTATACTGCCATTTTAAACATGCTGGAGCTGGGCGGGATTCCCTTGAGAAGCAAGGAGAGAAAAGACGGGGACCCGTTTATCGTTGGAGGAGGGCCTGGCGCATTTAATCCGGAACCTTTGGCTCCGTTTTTTGATTTTTTTGTCATCGGTGACGGCGAAGAGGTCCTGCCCGAACTCCTTGAGGAATACCAACGGTGGAAAAAAAGCGGGGATCAGCAGAGGATATCTTTCCTACGCCGGATTGCGTCCATTCCCGGTATTTATGTGCCCTCCTTTTATGAACCCTTGGAAAAGGATGGAAAATTTGTCGGTATTAAACCGCTGCTAAGTGGTATACCCTCCAAAATTACTAAAAGAACGGTAGACCTTGAGCATAGCTTTTATCCGGAAGCTTTTCCTGTTCCTTATATGAAAGTGGTTCACGACCGGGCCATGTTGGAACTTTTCCGGGGTTGCACGCAGGGGTGCCGTTTTTGCCAGGCCGGAATCATCTATCGGCCGGTAAGGAACCGCTCGATCCCCAGGTTGAGGCAGCTGGCGGGAAATATTATTGCCAGGACGGGATTTGAGGAGCTTTCTTTGACTTCGCTCAGCAGCGGAGATTATCCTGGAATTGAAGAACTTGTGGACGAGTTGAAGGAAGAGCTTGAGGGTAAAGATGTGCAGCTTTCCTTTCCTTCTCTACGGGCAGAGTCTTCTGCCCTGAAGCTGGCAGACCGGGTACAAAGAAATCGGAGCGGCGGGGTTACTTTTGCTCCGGAAGCCGGGACACAGCGCCTGCGAAATGTTATTAACAAAAGGATTTCCCGGGAGGAAATATTAGGTGCTGCGGCTGAAGCCATCTCTTCCGGGAGAAACCATGTTAAGCTTTATTTTATGATCGGTCTTCCCACGGAAAAAGACGAGGACATCCTGGGGATTGTCAAACTTGTACAAGATACTTTGGCGATTTATGAAAAGAGAGACAAGAAGAACAGAGGCCCTTTTCGCATCACCGTCAGCACAGCAACTTTTGTTCCTAAAGCGCATACACCTTTCCAATGGGAGCCGCAGATCCCCCTTAAGGAGATTAGACGCCGTCAGGCATTGCTAAAGCGGGAATTTCGCCCTCTGCGAAAGGTGGATTTTACCTGGCACGAAGCGGAAATGAGCTTTCTTGAAGCTGTTTTTGCCCGGGGAGACCGTAAACTGGCCCCTGTCCTGGAAAAGGCCTACCGAATGGGCAGCCGGCTGGATGCCTGGAGCGATAAGTTTTCTTTTTCCCTGTGGAAAAGGGCCTTTGAAGCGGAAGGGCTTGACCCGGAGTATTACACAGAGTTCCAACCCGGTTATGACGACCCCCTTCCCTGGGATCATATCGATACCAAAGTAAGCAAAGAGTATCTAATAAAAGAGCACAGACGTGCCATCAGGGGCGAAACAACCGGCGATTGCCGGGTGGAAGGCTGCAGGGGCTGCGGAATAAAAAACTGCCCCGGAATGGGGGTGGATGGCAATTTATCGCTATAGGCTTTGTTTTTCCAAGGAAAAAGAGATGAAGTATATTTCTCATTTGGATCTCCAGCGCGTTTTTACACGGGCTTTACGCCGCGGAGCAATCCCGGTAGCATTTAGCCAGGGTTTTAACCCGCAGCCGCGCTTGGTATTCGCAGCTCCCCTGGCAGTAGGGCTCGAAGGAAAAAATGAGTACCTTGATCTGTATTTAACCAGTTGCTGGGAAAAGGAGGTGCTAAAACAGGTTTTACAGGAGCAGCTCCCCGGGGGGCTTGCTATTAAAACAATTACCTTCGTTGATTTGTCTGCTGAGCCATTATCCGCGCTCGTAGAAGCCGCGCTTTATGTAGCTCTCTTCCCAAGTTTTTCTGAACAGTACGTCTTAACCGTCGCTGATATCCTCCAAGCAAAAGAGATCGTGGCTGTAAGAACAGGTAAAAAGGAGAGAAAAGTGGATATCCGGCCCTTTATTTACAGCCTGAAAATAAAAAATGATTCAGGCGGGGCTCAACTTTTTATGCTGCTTGCCGCGGGGAGCAAGGGAGGGGCCAGGCCGGAAGAGGTTTTATCACTTTTCCCCGGGGGAAAAGAAACGGCAAAAGTATTCCGGGAGAACATTTTTTTGCGAAACGGAGAAACGCTATTAACTCCTGCAGGAGAAACCTATGAAGAGTACCTGCAAAAAGTGCAGCTGTTTTTGCCGGCTTAAGCTGCTTTCTTTTTATATTTTTGATTCTTAGATATCCAGAGGTTTAATATGGAACAAAAAATTATTGTCAATTATGATCATAGGGAAACCAGAGTTGCCCTGCTGGAAGACGGACGCCTTGCTGAGATTTATATTGAGCGCCCCTTGCAGCAAAGGATGGTTGGAAATGTCTATAAAGGTTTGGTAGAAAATGTTATTCCCGGGATGCAGGCAGCATTTGTCAACATCGGTGAAGAAAGAAATGCTTTTTTATATGTTGATGATATCCCGCAGCTACGGGGTGAGGGCTCTCCGAGTGAAAGGATGCCCATTCAACGCCTTCTTCACGTTGGTAAAGAAATAATGGTCCAGGTGATGAAAGAACCTTTTGGCAGCAAGGGGGCTCGCTTGACGGGTAATATCTCTCTTCCCGGTCGCTATCTCGTCTTGATGCCCGGCTTAAATTATGTGGGGGTTTCCAAGCGTATAAGCTCACAGGAGGAAAGGGAGCGGTTGAAAAAAGAAACGGAAAGGATAAAGCCCGAAGGAGTGGGTGTAATTGTCCGGACTGCCGCTGAGGGAATCGACGGGGAGAGTTTAATGAATGATTTGCAGTTTCTCCTCCAGCTCTGGGAAACAACAAAAGAGCTGTATTGCCGTGAAAAGTCGCCTGCTCTGCTTCACCGTGATGCCGCTTTAATTTACCGTATTATCCGGGATCTTTTTAATGACCGCATTAGCCAGTTCATTATCGATAACGAACAAGAATATGTAAAAGTCCTGGAGATCCTGGAAATGCTTTCGCCGCAACTTAAAAATAGAGTCTTTTATTACCGCAATAAAGAACCAATTTTTGAGCGTTTCTGTATTGAAGAGGAAATAGACCGCTCTTTGAGCCGGGTGGTCTGGCTGCGCTGCGGAGGATATCTGGTTTTTGACGAAACGGAAGCGTTAACGGTAATTGATGTTAACACGGGAAAGCACACTGGGAAGGTAAACCTGGAGGAAACGATATTTAAAACAAATATGGAGGCAGCCGTGGAGATTGCCAGGCAGATACGCCTCCGGGATATCGGAGGAATTATTATCGTAGATTTGATTGATATGAACTCCCCGAACCATCGCCAAAAGGTACTGGAATGCCTCAGGGAAGAGATGAGCCGAGATCGCACTAAAAGCCAGGTTTTAGGTATTACCAATCTCGGCCTTGTAGAAATTTCCAGGAAAAAAGTCAGACAGGGCCTTTCCGCCAATATGCAGCAACCCTGTTCTTACTGCTACGGCAAGGGCAAGGTTCTTTCTCCGGAGGCGGTTTGCAGCAAAGTGGAGAGGGAATTGAAAAAAATACTTAAAGACAGTAAAGTCGAAGCTGTTTTAGTGGAAATGAACAGCGAAGTCGCGGCACTGATGATCGGGAGCGGCGGGCTATATTTAAAAAAAATGGAGGCAGAAACGGGCAAAAATATTTTTGTTCGGGGATCAGATAATCTCCATATTGAAAAGTATAAAATATTAATGACCGGCAAATTAGGCGAGGTTGAGAGGCACGCTCTGCCTGTGGAAGAAGGGGGTATTTACCGGGTGCGGGTAGAAGAGCAGCATTCATCCCATCCCGAGCGGGGGATAGCCAGGCTGCACGGTTATATCCTTGATATTGAGGGGGCGGGGGAAATGGTCGGTGAAGAGGTTTTGGTCGTCATTAAGGAGACGAACAGGACATCTGCCAAAGCTGTTCTCTGGGAAAAGCAAGGATAACAGGTTGAGGAGGAATATCTTTGCAGATCTGCGGTTTTCAAAAGACCAGCCTTGTGGACTTTCCCGGGGAAGTCTGTTCCACGGTTTTTGTGGGCCGGTGCAATTTGCGGTGCCGGTTTTGTTTCAACCGGGATCTGGTTTTACACCCTGAAACCCTTCCCTCATATACAGAGAAAGAAATTTTTGACCTTTTAAAAAAACGTATGCATGTTCAGGGAGCCCTTTGTATCACCGGCGGGGAACCGGCTTTACAGGAGGATCTTATCGCTTTTATCGCCGGGGCCAAAGAAGTAGGCGTAAAAGTTAAGCTCGATACCAACGGCACCTTTCCCGAAGTTCTGGAACAGCTTCTAAAAGAGGGAACCTTGGATTATGTAGCTGTGGATATAAAAGCTCCCCCGGAAAAATACGATCTCATTGCCGGAAGAAAAGTTAATTATGGGAAAGTTGAGCAGACAATACTATTACTAAAGAATTCAAATGTAAGATATGAATTTCGAACAACAGCAGTTCCCGGGCTTTTGGAAAAACAAGATCTGGTGAGGATAGCCAAAATTTTGGAAGGCTCCCCCCTTTATGTATTACAACAGTTCAAAAGGAACACCGTTGTTTTAGATGAAAACTTGCCGGTGAAGGAGTTACAGTTATATACGAGGGAGGAGATGGAAGAAGTCGCCTCCTTGTGCCGTGCTTATGTTGAGGCAGTTTTACTGAGAAGTTTTTAAATAATTTACCCCGGAAGGGGAAGGTTTTCCGCTTCCGGGGTACTTTTTTTTAGGTCAGCTCGCGGAGAAAAGATTCGAGGCGGTCAAGCCCCGCAGCAATAATTTCCTCGGAAGTGGCATAAGAGAAGCGGGCATATTCCGGCGCTCCGAAGCCTTTTCCCGGTACAATGGCCACCCGATAATGTTCAAGGAGCAGGGCTGCAAAATTGTCGCCATCACCGATAAGCGTTCCCCTGAACTTTTTGGCAAACGTTTTTCCCACATGGATAAAAAGATAAAAGGCACCTTCCGGTTCAACAGCAGAAATAAAAGGAAAACTTTTCAGCCTGTTTAGCATGTAATCCCTGCGCCGGGTAAAAGTGCGGCGCATTTCTTCCACACAATCCTGAGGGCCGTTTAAGGCTGCCAGAGCTGCTTTTTGGGCAATAGAATTGGGGTTCGAGGCAGCATGGCTCTGGAGATTGGCCATGGCATTTGCTAGGGGCAAAGACGAGGCGGTATAGCCGATTCGCCAGCCGGTCATGGCGTAGGACTTGGAAACGCCGTTAACAATGATAGTCTGCTCCTGAACCTCCTTGCTTAGGGAAGCAATGGAAACATGCTCATTTTCCCCGTAAATCAACTTTTCATAAATTTCATCGGAAACGATATAAAATTGGTGTTTTAATGCCAGATGCGCGATTCCCTCCAGTTCATCCCTGGTATAAACACAGCCTGTGGGATTGTTTGGGCTGTTTAAGATAAAAGCTTTGGTCCGGGGAGTGATGGCTTTTTCCAGTTCATCTGTGCGCGCTTTATAGCAATTGTCCTTCTTTGTTTCCAGGATGACGGGGACTCCGTCATTCAATTTTACCAGTTCCGGATAGCTGACCCAGTACGGGGCGGGGATGATGACCTCGTCTCCCTTATTTAAAATGGCGGCAAAAACATTGTCAAGGGAGTGTTTGGCTCCATTGCTGACGACGATTTGTCCCGGCTGAAATTCCAACCCGTTATCTTTCCTTAGTTTTTCGCAAATGGCCTTTTTAAGCTCCGGTATTCCGCTGGCCGGCGTGTATCTGGTAAAACCCTCATCAATGGCATTTTTGGCGGCCTCCCGAATATGTAAAGGAGTATCAAAATCCGGCTCGCCGGCGCCGAAGCCAATGACATCTTCCCCCGCACTTTTTAATTCTTTAGCCCTGGCATCAATAGTCAAAGTGGGAGAAGGTGAAATCGCTGAAACTTTTTGTGAAAGTGTCGGCATAATCTTCACTCCTTCCGGCTTTTCAGGCTTTGTGTTTGTTGCAGAAGTCCTCCATAAATTGGGCAAGGGTTTCGCAGCCTTCCAGGGGCATGGCATTGTAGATGGAGGCTCGTATACCGCCAACGGAACGGTGTCCTTTTAATCCCATTAGCCCTTCTTTGGCGGCTTCTTCCAGAAACAGTTTTTCCATTTTTTCATCAGGAAGGCGAAAAGTGATATTCATCGTTGAACGGCATTCTTTTTGTGCGTGTCCCCTGTAGAAATTTTCGCTCCGGTCAATTGCTTCGTATATAAGCGAAGCTTTTTTTTCATTAAGGATTTCAATGGCTTTGAGCCCGCCCTGGTCTTTGAGCCATTCCATAACCAGCTGAAGAATATAGATGGGAAAGCATGGCGGAGTGTTGTAAAGGGAGCCGGATTCAGCATGGACTTTGTAGCTGAATATGTTGGGAATATTTTCGGGAACTCTTTCCAGCATACTTTTGCGAATGACCACCGCAGTAACCCCGGCAGGGCCGAGGTTTTTCTGTGCGCCTGCGTAAAACAAAGAAAACTTGGTTAAATCTATTTCCCGGGAAAGAATATCGCTGGACATATCCGCCACCAGTGGAACATCCCCGCAGTCAGGGATATATTTCCACTGTGTCCCGTAAATAGTATTATTTGTCGTCAGATGCACGTACGCAGGGTCCGGACTAAAGGACAGATCTTCTTGACGGGGTATGGAGCGATACCCGGTGTCTTTTGTACTGGCAACAATGTGAGTTTTGCCGATACGGGACGCTTCTTTTTGAGCTTTTTCCGCAAAAATCCCTGTTTCAATGTAGTCTGCCGTTTTCCCGTCGGGAAGGAAGTTGTAGGGCACCATCATGAACTGAAGGCTGGCGCCTCCCTGCAGGAAAAGTACCCGGTAGTCCCGGTTGTTCAGACCGGCAAGTTCCAAAAAGGAAGCTTCTGCGGAGGTAATAATCTCTTCAAAGTCGCTGGAACGGTGGCTGATTTCCATGACGGACATGCCTGTCCCCCTGTAATCCAAAAGTTCCTCACGGGCTTTTTCCAGCACCGGCAGGGGAAGGGTGGCTGGGCCCGGGTTAAAATTATAAACTCTATGTATCAATAATAAAACCTCCTCACGGTTCAAATTGTCTCCTTTCCTGGTGGATAAACAGGTAAGTGGCATCAACTTATTATACCTGATACCGGGACAAATAAAAATAGCAAATACGTCAGACCTGTCATTTTTTTGTTCGTCATTTTTTGGCTAACTTAGCGGCAAGGGGCAGTACATATAAAGGAAAAAGTAGAAAATAAAGGTAAACTTGACTTTATAGTGCCGCTTTGGTACAATTCACATAAATAATAAGAAGTAAGCGGAATAACTTTTTCGGGAAGGGGGGTAGACACCCCGTTGTTTGTTAACTTTTTTTATGAGCTGAAAAGATCCGGAGTTCCTGTTTCCCTGACTGAGTGGATGACCTTGATGGAGGCTCTCAGCAAGGGCCTGGCTTATTCCAGCCTGAACAGTTTTTACTATCTGGCCAGGGCTGTGCTGGTTAAGAGCGAAGCATACTTTGATAGCTACGACCAAGCCTTTTATAACTACTTTAAGGATATAGAAACGCCCGATGAGGTGGTTGAAAAGGCTTTAAAATGGATGGAAAAAGATAAAAAAGTGATCCAGCTAATGAGCGAAGATAACGAAGATGAAGAGGACCCCTTACAGGATCGGAAGATTAGAAAATTGAAAAAAGAAGCGGTAAAGCACAAAGTGGATGATAAAGGGGAGAAGAGAGACCTTGCTTCGCCTGCCGGCACAAAAGGCGGTGAAGGCGGAGGAGCGCGGGTCGGGCAGGGAGGTTATACCCCTACTGGCGGTATACGCATTGGCGGTAATCCTTCCGGTGGTTCAGCTGTGAAAGTGGCGGGTGATAGGCTTTACCGGGGTTATCGCAGCGATGTAATCATTGGTGTAAGGAGATTTGAGGCTGCGTTGCGCGTTCTTCGTCAGCTTTCCAATCGCAATGACGCCCCAAAAGACGAATTCGATTTAGACGGCACCATCGAGGCAACGAGCAAGAACGCCGGCCGTCTGGAAATTGTCTGGGATCGCCCGCGCAAGAACAAGCTGAAAGTGCTCCTTGTGATGGACTCGGGGGGCTCGATGGACAGTTATATCAACCTTTGCAGCCAGCTGTTTACCGCGGTAAAGCGCTCGACTCATTTTAAAGAGCTTCATTTTTATTATTTCCATAATTGTATTTATGAAAATATTTATATAAAACCCGCTTGCATTTCCAGCAATGCCATAAAAACAACTGAATTCTTACAAAAGCACGATCCGGATTGCCTCTTGATTATTGTAGGCGATGCCAGCATGGCTCCGGCTGAACTTACCATGGTTGGCGGTTCGATTGATTGGGATGTAAATGATAATGAACCGGGGTTGGTCTGGTTGGAGCGCGTCATCAGCCATTTTAAGCATGCAGTCTGGCTCAACCCAATACCCGCCACGGCATGGGATGAGACCAAAAATTACCGTGCGAAGAGCATCAGTATGATCCGCACTATTATCCCCATGTATGAACTGAGCCTCGAAGGGCTTCATAGCGCCATAAAAAAGCTGAAAGTGCGCGCCTGAACCCCGCTCTATTAATAAATTTTATCATACCCCCGCCATTTTCTCAGTTAATTGTTTTAAACCGGAAATTACCTCATTAATCCTTTGTACCGCTCTAGTGATCTCTTCCTGTGTTGTCCGCGCAGAAAAGCTAAAGCGGACAGCCCCTTCCATTTCCGCCCTGCCGAGCTTCATTGCCTGCAGGACATGGCTTTCCCCTTTGCTGTTGGAGTGGCAGGCTGAGCCTGTAGAGGCATAAATCCCCTGTTCCTCCAGGGCGTGGACAATAATTTCCCCTTTTAGCCCCGGGAAGGAAATGTTGACAATATGCGGCGCGCTTTCCTTTTCATCAACTCCGGGTCCGTTGATCCTGATCCACGGGTGCCGGGTTTGCAGGTCCGAAATGAATTGCTTTTTCATCTGGCGAAGTTGAGCTGCTTTTTTATTAATTTCCACAAAACTGTAACGGGCAGCCAGCGCCATACCTGCGATTCCGGGCGTGTTTTCCGTTCCTGCCCGCAGCCCCCTCTCGTGCCCTCCACCCAGCAGAAGAGGTTCGATCATTATCCCGCTTTTTAAGTAAAGGGCACCGGTTCCCTTTGGTCCGTGCAGCTTGTGAGCGCTGATACTGAGGGCGTCAATCCCCTGAAGGCCCGGAGGAAGGGTTACTTTGCCAAATGATTGCACTGCGTCCACATGAAATATGATTTCAGGTTTTTCCCTTTTCAGGATCCCGGAGATTTCTTGAATGGGTTGTATGGAGCCCACTTCATTATTGACATGCATGATGCTCACGAAGATGGTTTCCGGTTTTAAGGCCTTCAGGAGGTCTTGCGGAGCGATAACCCCCCTGGAATCCGGCGTCAGGTATGTGACTTCGAACCCTTCTTTTTCCAACAATTGAAAAGGTTGCAGGACGGAGGGATGCTCAATTGCTGTTGTAATCAGGTGTTTACCTCTCCTGAGGTAACGCCGGGCGATTCCCAGGATAGCAAGGTTGTTTGACTCCGTTCCCCCGGAGGTAAAGATGATTTCGCTGTCCCGGACGCCCAGAAAGTCGGCCAGTACTTTCCGGGAGGTGGTGAGTACCCTTTCACCTTCCCTGCCCTTGCGGTGAAGGGAGGACGGGTTGCCGTAGATCTGCAAGGCTACTCTGGCCATTTCTTCCATGACGCGAGGGTCTATGGGAGTGGTCGCACTATTGTCCAGATAAATCTCTTCATTCATTTTTCTTGCCTCCAGTGTAGTAGTCTTGCATGTCAAACCTTTAGGGGTTAACTGTTCTTGTTTCTATCTTCTCCAGGCATGAAGCCAGTAATTCATCCAGGGGGATTTTCTTTTCTGCTTTTTCCAGCTCTTCCGGTTTTGGCCTGGTCACCGGGTGTTTGGGCACGAAAAGGGTACAGCAATCTTCAAAAGGAAGGGTGGAGATGGAATAGGTATTAATTTGTCGGGAAATATTGACGATTTCTTCTTTGTCAAATCCAATGAGCGGCCTTAAAACCGGTATGGAAACAACTCTATCTATTCCCGTCAGATTCTCCAAAGTCTGGCTGGCTACCTGTCCCAGGCTCTCACCGGTGAAGAGGACTTCTATACCCCTTCGCGCGGCCAATTTTTCTGCAATGCGAAACATGGCCCTGCGCATAAGGGTGATGGTCATCGACTCCGGGCAGTGAAGGCGGATTTGCGTTTGAATTTCCGTAAAGTGTGCCAGGTGGAGCTTAATCTTTTCTCCGTAAGAAGCCAGAACCCGGCACAAATCGTTTACTTTATTAACGGCAGCTTCCCCTGTAAAGGGAGGGCTGTAAAAGTGAAGCGCTTCCAGAGTAACTCCTCTTTTTAATGCCATATAACCGGCAACAGGACTGTCGATTCCACCGGAAAGCAAAAGGAGCCCCCTTCCGGTAACACCGACGGGCAGCCCTCCCGGCCCGGGGTATCTTTCGCAAAAAAGATAAGCTACTCGCTCCCTGATCTCAATTTGAATAAGAATTTGCGGTTGATGGACATCGACTTTTACATCCAGACCGCTTTTCAAAATAAAAGCGCCGACTTGGCTGTTGACCTCGGGGGAGGGGTAAGGAAACCGTTTATTGACCCTGTTGGTCTCTATTTTAAAGCTGACTCCCGGAAAGTAGCTATTTCGGAGAAGAGCGAGGGCTTCTTGGCAGATTGCAGCCAGCTCCGGTTCTGCCGGGTAGGCCGGGCTGACGGAGACAATTCCAAAGACCCTGCGAAGCCTTTCCTGGGCGGAAAAGAGCCTTTCCCCGCCAATATGCAGGAAAAAACGTCCCCGCTGAAATATTAGCTTAAAGGGCTCCAAACCGCGGAGCGCTGTTTTTATGTTTTGCTCTAGTTTTTTTTCAAAAAAGGGCCTGTTTTTTCCTTTCAGAGCTATTTCGCCGTAACGAATCAACAGTATTGCGTCCATGGGGTTTTTTGCCCTCCTTCCTAAAAAAAAAGCCCCGCTTAAGACAGCTGATGGGGGCGGTTTTCAAGCTAAGCTTTCGTTCCAAAGGATTTCTCGCTTTTCCCGGTGGACTAAGCCTGAACGACTTCCTTTACCCCAGGGACTTCACTTTTGAGCAGGCGTTCAATCCCCTGTTTTAAAGTCATGGTGGACATGGGGCATCCGCCGCAGGCGCCGGTTAATTGCACCTTAACGGTGCCGTCCTCATCGACATCGAGAAGGATCACATCCCCTCCGTCAGCCTGCAATGAGGGGCGAATTTTTTCCAACGCTTTTTCGACCTGTTCTTTCATGGCTTTAAGCCTCCCGTTTTCTTTAAGTTTAACAAACTATATTTATTATATCATAATACTTTGTATTTTGTCATGCACTAACTTAGCGGTTTGTCAAGGTCACTTTGCCGCAGCAGCCCTCGCCAGAACGTCATTTTTTAGCGCGGACATTTTGGCCTCCGCCTCTTTTTGGGAGGAAGCATTAACGGAAAAGTAGTATTTAATTTTTGGCTCCGTTCCTGATGGGCGGATGGAAAACCAAGCGCCTCCTTCAAGGGCAAAGAAGAGGACATCCGAGCGCGGCAACAGGAGTTCTCCTTCCTTCCCCGTAAGCATGTTGAAGAACTTCCCCTGCCTGTAATCCCTACGCTCCTCTATTTTCAGCCCCCCGATCATCTCCATGGGGTTATCCCGGAAAGAGCGGAGTATTTCTGCAGCCTGGGCGATATTTTCCAGCTGAATGGACTCCAGCACTTCCAGATGGTAGCCATGTTTGCTGTAAAGCTCTTCCAGGACTTCGAGCACATTTTTCCCTTGTTTCTTATAATAGGCGGTCATTTCTACGAGCAGGGATGAAGAAATGACCGCATCCTTATCTCTCACAAAGGTTCCGGCCAGATAGCCGCAGCTTTCTTCGTATCCAAAAAGAAACCGGCGCTCCCCTGTGGAATCATATTCTTTCATTTTTTCTCCGATGTATTTAAATCCCGTCAGCGTTTCCACTGTTTCCACTCCATAGGAGGCAGCGATCTTTTTCCCAAGGTTCCCTGTAACAATGGTTTTAATCATCACCCCGTTGTCGGGAATGCCGCCTTTTTCTTGCAGCCGGCCGAGGAGATACTCCAACAACAGGGCTCCAACCTGATTGCCGTTTAAAAAGGCATATCCCTGACCGGGAGCTTTGACCGCGCAGCCCACCCGGTCGGCATCCGGGTCGGTTGCCAGGACGAGATCAGCATCTTTTGCTTCCGCAAGCCGCAGCGCCAGGTCAAATGATTTTCTTTCCTCCGGGTTGGGAGATTCCACGGTGGGGAACGCGGGGTCCAAAGCGGCCTGTTCCTCTACAATAAAAACGTTCCGGTAGCCAAGCTCCTTGAGCAGGCGGGGAATGAGAAACAAACCTGTTCCATGAAGAGGAGTATAAACCACTCTTATGTCTTTATCGCCCTGGTTCAAAGAAAGAGATTTAATCTTTTCGAGATATATGCTGTCAAAATTTTCTTCTATATATTTCCACAAACCCCTTTCTATTGCCTCATTTTTGGAGAGAAGGTTTATGCCCGTGAAATAATCCACTTCCTTAATTTTTGCGGACAGTTCTGCAGCCAAGTCTGTTGCCGCCTGGCCTCCGTCCTCACCGTAAACCTTAAAGCCATTGTACTGAGGAGGGTTGTGACTGGCGGTAATTATTACTCCCGCCTGGCAGCCCAATTCCCTGACAGCAAAGGAAAGCTGGGGGGTGGGGCGCATTTCCCTAAAAATAAGCGCTTTAATTCCGTTTCCTGCAACAACGCGCGCTGTCTCCTCGGCAAATTCACGGGAGTTAAAGCGGGAATCATAGGCAATAGCCACTTTTTTTTCTTTTATCTCTGGGTATTGTTGATTTATATAGTTGGCCAGCCCCTGCGTGGTTCTGCGGATGACATACTTGTTCATTTTGTTTGTCCCCGCGGCCATGATACCCCTAAGGCCGCCGGTACCAAATTCCAGCTCTGCAGCAAACCTTTCCATAATTTCATCCTTATTATCTTTTATCTGAAGGAGTTCTTTTTTGCTCTCCTCATCGAGCGCTTCGCTGTTAAGCCATGTTTCAAAGGATATTTCCCACTGCTGTTTTTGCCTTTTGTTACTGCTGTCGTACATCGGCTTTTCCCTCCTGTAATGCTCTTTTAAGGGTAATATAATCTTTTATTTAAAAGTTATGTCCAAAAGAATTATTTTGTATGTTTTTCCTAAAATTCTACAGCTTGAGACCTTTCCCCTACCTTTACATACTATTTTATTCCACAATAGGACCGAATTACCTCCTCTTAATCCTGTTACGGTGCGGAGAGTTTCAATTGACTTGGTAAGGATTCAATTAGTATAATTGGCCGCCGGGAAGGCAATGTTTAAAGGAGCACTTTTAATCATGACCGATAATGACTTAATAATTTGCTTTCTCAGTATTAATCTGGTAAAATTTATAACGTAAGTGATAAAAAGGGGCGAAAAGAATGGATTCTCGGGACAATAAGGAAAAAATATATGATATGATCGTTTTGGGGGCAGGACCGGCCGGGCTTTCGGCGGCTATTTACGGTGGCAGGGCTCAAATGAGCACACTGGTTATTGAACCGAGAATGGCCGGTGGGGAAATTACCCTAACGGATAGGCTGGACAATTATCCCGGTTTTCCGGAGGGTATCAGCGGCTTTGAGTTCGGCTTGCTCCTTGAAAAACATGCTGCCCGTTTTGGTGCGGAAATGGTTTCGACTTTTGTAGAAAGGGTGGAGCCTGAAGGCAGGGTTAAAAAGGTTATAACTTCTTCCGGAGCTTTTTTTGGACAAACTCTTGTCATCGCTACAGGGACTGCACCGCGCACACTTGGGGTTCCAGGTGAAAGCATTTTTACCGGAAGGGGTATTTCTTTTTGCGCAACATGCGACGGCCCTCTTTTCCGGCAAAAAAGATTGGCGGTCATCGGGGGGGGCGACGCTGCTGTAGAAGAAGCCCTTTACCTTTCCAGGTTCGCTGCAGAGGTTATACTTATTCACCGAAGGAATACTCTGAGAGCTGTTCCGTATTTGCAGAAAAAACTGTCGGAAAATCCCATCATTAAATTTCTTGGCGAAACGGTAGTCAAAGAATTTAAAGGGAATCAGAAACTGGAAAAAATTGTTCTTAAAAATGTAACCGATAATAAAGTTTCGGAAATCAGCGTTGACGGAGCCTTCTTATATATCGGGCGCGTGCCCAGCAGCGGGTTTATTGATGGTGTAGAAAAAGATAGTCAAGGATATATTATAACCAATGAGGCAATGGAAACATCCATTTCCGGTGTCTTCGCAGCAGGCGATATCCGGCAGAAAGTCCTCCGCCAAGTTGTCACCGCTGCGGCGGATGGAGCTATCGCTGCCACCATGGCCCTTAAGTACATACAAAATAATCTAACCCTCACGGGGTACAAGAATGTTACATAGAACTTTAAAAAGGAGGTGCGCCCTGGTTGAAAAACCAGGAAAACTATGGATGGAAAACCCATTGACATCGGAGACAGCCAATTTTCAGATGAAGTTTTAAATGTGGATTCACCTGTTCTGGTAGATTTTTGGGCTTCGTGGTGCGGGCCGTGCCGTATGGTAGCGCCGGTACTGGAAGAGGTTGCCAAGGATTACCAAGGCAAACTAAAGGTTGTCAAAGTAAACGTAGATGATAATAGCGAGACGGCTTCACGCTACGGAATTATGAGTATTCCCACGATGATGCTTTTTAAAAATGGAAAACCGGTGGAAACAATTGTCGGTTTTCGCAAGAAAGAGGAACTCAGCGATATTATTGACAAGAATCTGTAATAAAAGGAGCCGTATACGGAACCCCTTTTACCGGGATAATAGGGTAAAGGGGGATTTTATTTTGCGAGCGATGTGGAAGGGTTCCCTCAGTTTTGGCTTGGTCAATATTCCTGTGCGCCTTTTTGCCGCCACAGAGAATAAGGGCTTGAAATTCAGGTATTTGCATCTTCCCTGTCACAGCCCGGTAGAATACAAAAGGGTCTGCCCCGTCTGCGGAAAAGAGGTGCCATGGGAAGAGCTCGCCCGCGGCTTTGAATATGAAAAAGGGGCTTTTGTTATTTTGGATGAGCAGGAATTTAAAGCTGCTGCCGGAGAAAGCGAGCACCTCATCGAAATTCAAGATTTTGTCCGGATCGAAGAAATCGATCCTGTTTATTTTCAAAGTACCTACTATCTCTCTCCCGACGGGACCGGCCGGAAACCATACGCCCTTTTGCGCAAGGCCATGGAAGATACGGGCAAGGTCGCGGTAGCCGGGATTACCATACGAACAAAAAAGACACCTGCTGTGGTAAGGGTTTACAGGGATATTCTTGCTCTGTCAACCATGTTTTTTCCCGATGAGGTGAGGAATACCCGAGAACTTCCGGACATTCCGGGAGAGGAAACAATTCGTGACAGGGAATTGGAGATGGCCAGAGACCTCATTGAAAATCTGGCAACTCCTTTTGTTCTGGAAAAATTTCATGATACATACCGGGAAAAACTTTTGGAGATAATTGATGCCAAGATCAAAGGCAAAAAGATTGCCGTAGCACCATCGCCCGAAAGGGAAAAGGTCGTAGATTTGTTGGAAGCACTTCAGGCCAGCGTGGAAAAAGTGCGGGAAAAAAAGAGCAAAGAAACGGCAGCTCAGGAGGGGAAACCCCCGAAGGAAAAAGTAACAACAACATCCCGGCGGTGATCGTTTATCTTTAAAAAATATATTATTCCTATGGAGCCGCAGGCCAGCCGGATTTTGCCCCAGGAGCCGTCCTGCGTTTACCAGGTTAAATGGGACGGAATGAGGCTGCTGGCATACTGGGACGGAGTTAAGCTTTTGCTCCAGGGGAAAAGCCTTAAAGATAAAACAGCATCTTATCCGGAACTGGCCGTATTGCCGGAGCTGGTAAAAGGGCAAAGTTTTCTGCTCGATGGGGAGTTGATTTCTTTAAAAGGGGGAAAGCCCTGTTTTTTTACTCTCATGCAGCGGGAAAACAGTTCCCCCTTTTCCCGCATACCTGTTTACTACATGGTATTCGACCTACTGCTGTTGGACGGCACTTGGCTGCTGGAAAGGCCCTGGGAAGCCCGGCAGGAATTGCTGCAAAACTCCTTGGAAAAACACGACCTCGTTTCCGTAACAAAAAATTATGCAGACGGGAAAAATTTGCTGGAAGCGGTTGCTGAAAGGGGAATGGAAGGGGTAGTCACCAAAAAAAGGGGGACTCCCTATGTTCCCGGTCCCCGCAAATCAAGTTACTGGATAAAAACCAAACTGCAGCAGACCCTGGAAGCCTGCGTCGGAGGAATATACTTAAAAGGGAAAAAACCGATTTCTTTGCTTCTGGGGGTGGAAGAAAACAGCGGCGGTGACGGAGCGGGAAAAGTTCGCTACATAGGAAGTGTAAGCAGCGGCCTGACAGAAACAGAACTTGATTTATGGCTCCAATGGGGGCTGGAAAACTCTTCAGATTACCCTCTTTTTTTTAATCCTCCTCCCAAACAACCGGGAAGAAATATTTTATGGGTAAAACCCGTCCGGAGGGTGCAGGTGCTTTTCAGCGAGTGGACCCCGGGTTTAAAACTGCGCTCTCCCCGCATAAAACATTGTCCTGCTTAGTAAGGAGCAATCTTCAATGACCTCTTTGCTGGAAACAAGAGGGAAGAAAATAACGCTTACCAATTTAAAAAAAGAGCTTTGGCCGGGCGAAGGGATTACTAAATATCACCTGATCAAATATTATCTGGAAGTATCCGCCTTTATGCTGCCCCACTTAGAAAACCGCTTTTTAGTTATTCAGCGCTTTCCTGAAGGAATCCACCGGCCGGGTTTTTTTCAAAAAAATATCCCCGAAGGAGCCCCGTCCTGGTTAAAAACAGCTGTTTTTCAGGGCAGTGAAAAAGAAACCCGCTATCTGCTGTGCAGTGATCCTGAAACTCTGGCCTGGCTTGGGAATCAGGCCTGCCTGGAAATCCATCCCTGGCTTTCATCCAGACACACTCCGGAAAAACCTGATTATGCTGTTTTTGATTTGGATCCCCCGCAGGGAGTTTCTTTCAGAAAGGTGTGTTTGGTTGCCCTGGTTTTGCATAAAATATTAAAAAAGAAAGGGCTTAAAGCCTATCCGAAAACTTCAGGTTCACGTGGGATACAGGTTTATCTTCCTTTAAAGCCTGTCTATTCCTATGAGCAGGTTAGAGACTTTACTGCCGCTGTTTTTAAAATTGTAGAAAACGAGCTTCCGGATATAACAACCACAGAAAGGAAAGTTTCCATGCGGGGGGGAAAAATTTATCTCGATCATCTGCAGAACGCCCGGGGAAAAACCCTTGTTGCGCCTTACTCGCCCCGGCCGTTGAAAGGGGCCCCTGTTTCAGCTCCACTGTTATGGGAGGAGCTTACTAACCCATCTCTTATACCTTCCTCATTTACCATTCACACCATTCTTCCCCGCCTTCGCTCAAGGGGTGAATTGTTTGCCCCGGTTCTTCATGACCGTCAGGAGATACCGAAAAAATAAGTTTTTCCGCCCTTACTGCAGTTGACAAGTCTTGCTTATTTTAATAAAATTGAGAAAATAATTAAATAAATTGAGAGAAAACGGGGTGTATGAATTTTGAATTTTACACCGGCGGAAGAGCTGCTGAGACGTCAGGGCAGGCTTCAGGAGAGAATTGGGCTGGAATTCCTTGACGGTGCCCTTTTAACGGAAAATATGGATCTTTTTTATTTTACCGGCTCGATGCAGCAGGGTTTTTTATTTATTCCGGATGAGGGGAATTCTCTTTATATGGTCAGGAGAAATTTTGCCAGGGCCCTGGATGAATCCGGATTGGAAATAATACGCCCCCTGAGAGATATGAAACAACTGCAAGCTTATATAAATGATTTTCGCGGTAAAAAAAAGCTTAAAAGGATTGGTCTGGAACTGGACGTTCTCCCGGTAAAGTCCTTTAGACGTCTGGAGGAAATGTTCTCCGGGGTGGAGTTTGTAGATATTTCAGGCATTATCAAGGAAATTCGCATGGTCAAGTCCGAATATGAAATAAATTTTTTTAGGAAAGCCAATGAAATAGCCTGTAGAATTTTTGAACAGATCCCTGGATTTTTGCAGGTGGGAAAGCCGGAAGCGGCCGTGTCCGCGGAGATTGAAGCCCTTTACCGGAAGGCGGGGCACCAGGGACTGGTGCGCATGCGCACCTTTAATATGGAGATATTTTTTTGCCATGTTTTTTCCGGTGAAAACGGTACGATGAGCTCGTTTTTGGACAGCTGTACCGCTGGGAGGGGTATTTCCCCGGCCAGCCCCCAGGCAGCCGGATGGAAGGCGCTGGCCCCCCACGAGCCCATTGGAATAGATTATACCAGCATTTATGAAGGTTATATTCTGGATCATACCAGGATCTTTTCTATCGGCGCGCTTTCTGCTGAGCTGGAGAGGGCATACCGGCTTGCCGTATCAATTCAAAATGAGATTGTTGCCAGAGCCCGCCCGGGATTAGCATGTAAGGACCTTTACCGGCTGGCTGTGGAAATGGCAGCCGGAGAAGGTCTTGATGACTACTTTATGGGGTATGGGGAGGGGCAGGTTAAATTTATTGCTCACGGTATCGGCCTCAACCTTGATGAATTTCCTGTTTTCTCTCAAGGAACGCCACATCTTCTCCAACCGGGGATGGTCTTTGCCTTGGAACCAAAGTTTATCTTTCCGGGTAAAGGAATGGTGGGACTGGAAAACGTTTGGCTTGTAACGGATTCAGGTTTGGAAAGACTTACTACCATGCCCGACGACTTGGTGACAATCGATTACTAAAAATAAAGCGGGGTTTAATATGGCGCTAATCAGTTATTTCGAAATTGCTTTTCGTCTCTTTTTAGCCCTGCTTCTTGGAGGAATTGTAGGCTTTGAGAGGGAGAGCCAGAACCGGCCGGCGGGTTTCAGGACCCATATACTGGTATCTGTGGGTTCTGCCCTGGTGATGCTGGTTTCTGCTTATAGTTTTTCCGGCGAAAATGTAGATCCGTCACGGATTGCCGCCCAGGTAGTCACAGGGGTAGGTTTTTTAGGAGCCGGGACAATTCTCCGCCACGGGAATACCGTCACCGGACTCACTACGGCCGCGTCCCTCTGGATTGTTTCCGGAATTGGGCTTGCCGTGGGAATTGGTTTTTATATGGGCGCTGTTTTTGCCACCTTAATGGTTTTAATCAGCTTGATCGTGCTTCGCAGCCTGGAAAGCTACTTTACCCGAAAGAGATGCTTGCGCAGGCTCTGGGTAAAAGGTTTTTACCAGCCGGGACTTTTGGGTCGGGTTGGCGGCGTTTTAGGAGAACTGGGGATTTATGTCGTCAAGGTTGACCTGGGAGACGCCCAGTACCTGGAGAGTTTTCAAAGGGATGTTATTACCATTGAGTTTGTCTTAAGATTGCCCCAGAGGACAAATGTATCCGATTTTTTATACAGGGTGGCCGTATTAGAGGGAATAATAGAGGTCGGATGGGACGGAGACGAAGTACCGGTAAATATGACAGTTAAAAAGTAACTTCCCAAAATGTGACCCGGGGATGAATGAATCCGGCAAAACTAGGCTATGATATAAAGGTGATCGGGCAATGGTCAGCTTTGAGTTATTTGCTCCGGGGGGAAGTAAATCATGAAAGTCGTTAGTTTTCAGGAGAAAAAGAAGAAAAAGCTGGAGGATAATCTTGCTGTTTTTCAAGAGCATTTTTGGGAATGGGTTTTTGCTTACCGTTGGAAACCATGCCCCAATTGTACTCGTTTACTTATGTCCATGTTAGGCCAGGAACATCTCTGGTCGAATCTTTGCACCAGCTGTTGTTCATATTTTTATTTCTATCAGGTACTTTATGTCAGAGCAATTAAAACAATTTGCCGAAGGGGGGAAAAAGTTCCTTCCTTTCGGGAACTTGAAGACTGGTATTATGAGCAGGAGCCTTTTAAAGAAAAAGAATAAGCTAAAGCTTGCCCATTGCCGGAAGGCGGGTGTTTGGACCTGCTCAGCAAGGCAAAATAGTTTGAAGCAATATTCCAGCTATGTCCCGGCGTATCTATGACCGGGCTTCCTAGAGAGGGGCCGACCAGAGGGCGGCCCCTTTTAGAATTTTATTTGCAAATAAAAAGAGTATTTCCGAGAGATTCTTGTTGAGAATGAGAAAAAAGAACAAAACCTGCATTATTTTAAGAAAAAGCCATCAAAATAAACTTAGATTATATTTGCATTATTAGGGGGAAAAAGGAGTATAATATGAGTAAAGGTCAAAGATGGTCAAAGATATAACCTGTTAATTAAAAGAAATGGAGACGCAGCGATGAGCAATTTAGCAGATGGAATTGAGGACTACTTGAAAAAGCTGCTTACCTTAAGCGCCTCCGGTTATATAGAGATTAAAAGAAAAGAACTGGCTGCAAAATTTTCCTGCGTTCCTTCCCAGGTAAATTATGTTTTGGAGACGCGTTTTACCATGGAAAGAGGTTTCCTTGTGGAGAGCAAAAGGGGCGGGAAAGGTTTTGTCAGCATTAAAAAATTAAACTTACCTGCTAAGAAGTTGCTGTCCATGTTAATGCCGGAGATTCAGGAGGGGCGGATTAACGATAAAAAAGCAAAAATGCTCCTTAGAAAAATTTATGAAGAAAAATATATTTCCTTCCGGGAGCGAAAGCTTATGGAATCCGCTCTTGAAACACTTAATTATCTTGAAGAAGAATATATGCAGGCAAAGTTAAGGAGCCTGCTGCTTAGAAATATGTTGACTGTTTTAGCAGGACAGGTTCACTTTGATTGAAGTTTGAATGAAGTTTGAAAACAGGGAAACAGGCAAAAGATTTTTGTCAATTTTTAACAAAGGGGGGAAAGCGGCGGTAGCGTGCAGCTCTCGTAAAATTGCACATTTATCGTCCGGAAAATAAAATGCTATGTCAGTCTTGTGGCAAGAATAATGCTTCTGTGCATGTTACGCAAATAGTGAATGGGGAAAAGACAGAAGTTTATCTTTGTGAAGCTTGTGCCAGGGAAAAGGGTGAAATAATTGATTTCCCCTGGGAGGGAAAATTTCCTCTACACCAGTTTTTTTCAGGATTTATGGGGCTTGTTCCCCATGGAGGCGGGGGAACTGCCAAGAAGGCTGCTTCCAGTGGCTTGCAGTGCAGTGCTTGTGGTCTGACCCATGCACAATTCGGCCAAATCGGCCGCTTCGGCTGCAGCCGCTGTTATGAGGCTTTCGGTGAAGCACTGATTCCCCTTTTCCGTCGCCTGCACGGAAACCCGAAACACATGGGGAAAATTCCTGCCAGGGCTGGAGCTGACGTAAAGATAAAAAAGGAAATTGAACGTTTGCGGCAGGAGTTGCAGAAAAAAATTGCGGAAGAAGCCTTTGAAGAGGCGGCGCAAATAAGAGACGAAATCCGCAGGCTGGAAAGCGGCGGCCGTCGTTTGGGAGGTGGTAGCTTTGAGCAGCGATAACCATGAAAAGCATGAAGAAAAACAAACTTTTTCCGGTAAAAGTTCCCTGGAAGAAATTGTTCGTCAAAACAAAGAACTGGAGGAGCAGGAGGAAGAGCGAAGAAAAGAGCTGTACAGTCGATGGATGGAGGGGACGGGGCCTGACGCGGAATTCGTCATCAGTACACGGGTAAGGTTGGCTAGAAATATTTGCAATTTCCCCTTTCCCTCCCTCGCTTCAGATGAGCAGCTGGAGAAAATTTTCGGGATGGTAGAGAGGACCTTCCGGGAGCATCAGGATAAATTGCCCGGGTTTCGTTTCCTTAATATTCATGCACTTCCACCTGTGTACCGGCAGGTACTGGTGGAAAAACATTTAATCAGTCCGCTGCTTACCAAAGAGACATATGCCCGGGCCCTTGCTGTTGCGGAGGACGAGGTAGTCAGCTTTATGGTTAACGAGGAAGATCATTTTCGCATTCAATGCATTCTACCGGGCTTACAACTGGAACAGGCATGGCTCACAGCTTCGCGGTATGATGATCTTCTTGAATCCCAGGTGGATTACGCTTTTCATGAAGAATTAGGCTTTTTGACAGCTTGTCCTACCAATGTGGGAACAGGTTTGAGGGTATCGGTAATGCTGCACCTTCCTGCGCTGGTAATCACCAGAAGAATTAACCATATTTTAGCTGCCGTCAACCAGGTGAGTCTCGCTGTACGAGGTTTGTATGGAGAAGGAACGGAGATGACCGGAAATTTGTTCCAGATTTCCAACCAAATTACCCTGGGGCAATCGGAAGAAGAAATTTGGCAGAACCTTTATGGTGTGACGAGACAGCTGATTAATCAAGAGAAGAAGGCCAGGGAACAGCTGCTCAATGAAGGAAGAGAGAAGCTGGAGGACCGGGCCGGCAGGGCTTTCGGTATTCTCCTGCACGCGCGGCTTCTCACTTCGCAGGAAGCAATGCAGCTTCTTTCGGATGTTCGCCTCGGAGTAGATCTGGGGCTTATCAAAAAAATTCCCACCAGAGTATTAAACGAGCTTTTGGTAGTCACCCGACCCGGATGCTTGCAGTATCTCAAGGGAAGGCCTCTAAATGCTTATGAACGTGATTTGGAAAGAGCGGTTCAGATACAAAAAATTTTACAAGACTACAAATAAGAGGAAAGGAGTGCAAGGAAATGTTTATGTTCGGAAGGTTTACTGAAAGGGCGCAACAGGTTTTGGTGTTGGCCCAGGAGGAAGCAAAAAGGTTAAATCATAACTTTATCGGAACAGAACATATTCTCCTGGGACTTATCCGGGAGGGTTCAGGTATCGCCTCCAGGGCTTTGCAAAATATGGGCATTGAGTCGTCCCGGATCCGTTCCGAGATAGAGAAAATTACAGGTAAAGGTGATAAAGGTATTATTCAAGGGATCAGCTATACACCCAGGGCAAAAAAAGTAATCGAACTGGCCATCGAAGAAGGACAAAATTTTGGGCATAATTATGTAGGAACCGAACATCTCCTGCTGGGCCTCCTGCGGGAGGGAGAAGGGATTGCCGCCCAGGTGCTGACCAATATGGGTATTGACTTAAAGAAGACCAGGCGGGAGGTGATTCAGCTCCTCGGAGGTGAACCGCAAATTGGAGGGGGACCTGTAGGAAAAAACGTTCCCCAAACCCCCACAGTTGATGCCTTTGGGCGCGACCTTACCAAACTGGGCAAGGAAGGAAAACTGGACCCTGTTGTCGGCCGCGATCAGGAAATAGAAAGGGTAATCCAGATCTTAAGCCGCCGGACGAAGAATAACCCGGTTTTAATAGGGGAACCGGGGGTCGGAAAGACGGCGATTGTTGAAGGGCTGGCCCAGAGAATAACCGAGGGCAACGTTCCTGATATCCTGCTGGAAAAAAGAGTGGTTACCCTGGAGCTGGCTGCAGTTGTGGCCGGAACAAAGTATCGGGGTGAATTTGAAGAGCGCCTGCGCAAATTAATGGTTGAGCTTCAGCAGGCCGGAAATGTAATTATTTTTATTGACGAGCTGCATACCATTATCGGGGCCGGTGCAGCCGAGGGAGCGATTGACGCCTCCAATATCCTTAAACCGGCCCTGGCCAAAGGGGAACTTCAAGCGATTGGGGCGACCACCCTGGATGAATACAGGAAATATATTGAAAGGGACCCTGCACTGGAGAGGCGTTTCCAGCCCATAGTCGTAGGGGAACCTTCTGTAGAAGAGAGTTTGGAGATTCTCAAAGGGCTGCGCGATCGCTACGAAGCTCATCACCGGGTTAAAATTACCGATGAAGCTCTGGAAGCTGCAGTAAAGCTGGCCGACCGGTATATACAAGACCGTTTTTTGCCGGATAAAGCAATTGACCTCGTTGACGAAGCGGCTTCCAGGGTCAGGCTCCGCAATTATACAGCGCCTCCTGATTTGAAGGAGATGGAGGAAAAATTGGAAAATATACGGCAAGAAAAAGAGGCCGCGGTCCGGAGCCAGGATTTTGAGCATGCAGCCCAGCTGCGGGATAAAGAACAGCAGTTTAAAGCCAGGCTGATGGAGCTGAAGAAAGAATGGGAACAAAAAAAGGTTGTTTCCGATCAAGCGGTTGTAACTGAGGATGACATTTCGCATATTGTTTCCAGCTGGACCGGAATTCCGGTGAAAAAACTGGCTGAAGAAGAGTCGGAGCGCCTGCTTCGCATGGAGGAAATTTTACACCAGCGCGTTATTGGTCAGCATGAAGCGGTGCAGGCTGTCTCCCGGGCAATCCGGCGCGGCAGGGCGGGTCTGAAAGACCCCAAGCGGCCGATAGGCTCCTTTATTTTCCTGGGTCCCACCGGAGTGGGTAAGACAGAGCTGGCCCGCAGTCTGGCCGAGGCGATTTTCGGTGATGAGGATGCCATGATTCGTTTGGATATGTCCGAGTATATGGAAAAGCATACCACTGCCCGCTTAATCGGAGCGCCCCCGGGATATGTGGGGTACGAAGAAGGAGGTCAACTGACCGAAAAAGTGCGGCGCAAACCCTACAGCGTCATCCTGCTGGATGAAATTGAAAAAGCCCACCCCGATGTTTTTAACATCCTGCTGCAAATTTTGGAAGACGGCCGTTTGACGGACGGAAAGGGGCGGACGGTAAACTTCCGCAATGCAGTGATCATTATGACTTCCAACGTTGGGGCAAACCTTATCAAAAAACAGCCGACAATGGGCTTTCAGCCGGACGATGTGGAAAAAAGCTATGAAGACATGAAGGGCAGACTGCTGGAGGAACTAAAAAGGACTTTTCGCCCTGAATTTCTAAACAGGGTTGACGATCTCATTGTCTTTAAACCCCTGACTAAAGAAGAAATTGCTCAGATTGTGGACCTGATGCTCGCCGATCTTTCCAAGCGTATTGCCGATTACGGCTTACAGCTTGACGTATCCGCAGAGGCTAAGGAGCTTCTGGCGCGGGAGGGGTTTGACCCCACCTATGGTGCCCGCCCCTTAAGGCGTGTAATCCAAAAAAGGCTGGAAGACGGAATTTCCGAGGAGTTGTTGAGAGGAACGTTTACAGCCGGCGATACAATCAGCGTGGAGAAAGAAAAAGAAGAAGAGAAGCTGGCTTTTATTAAAAAAGGTGCGAAAAAGGAAGAACCTGCAACAAACTCTCCTGAAACAGCATAATGAAACAGCCGCCCTTTAAGATCCCGCAAGGGGTCTTTTTTTTTAAAAAAACCGGTGCAGGAATAAAAATGACCCGTAGCGAAATAGCTACCAAAACAAAATCCTGTGAACTTATTTTCAGGTTAGGAGGCTGGCGCTGATGCCCATCTGTCGGGCAGGAAAGAATAAATGGGAAAATTCTTTTGACAAAATATATGAATGGGTAATAGAATGTTCCCGGCCTCCTCTGGCGCTTTTTCAAAAAGCCTATAACGGCGTTGTTGCCGCTATCTGCTCTGCTAAGTACGAGCTTCGCCGATCGCTCTTAACCTTTGGGCAGGATTATCCCGTCAGCTTCCCTGAAACGGATTATTATTTACCTGTCATAAGGAGTTTAAGCGGTGAAAAAGTGACCAGGCTGGGTGAACTGGCTCCCATCTTAGACCGTGTCCGAAGCCGGATAAAAAAAGAGCTAAACTTCGGTAACGCACTTCTTTGTGGGGAGGCTACCGCTTATGCCGAGGAAATTGTGGAAGCTCTCCGCTGCCTAAATGGCAGGGATGCCCGGACCGGTGTTGGAGCGCGTTTCCCCGGCGACTCTCTTTTGCGCAGCTGTGGGATTCTTCTGGCCGATTGGAGCATTCCCGGTCAAGCTATCCTGATGGGCAAGGCGAAGTCAGCCGAATTATTGCAGAAGGTGGTTGCTGACCTGCAGGCTAAAGGCTTCCTTATTTTCCTGGCCGGCGAGGTGGCAGAACAGGCTGTTGAAGCCGGAATTAAGCTGGGCGAAGATTATCTGACCTTTGCCCTGGGCGGATTAACAGGTGCGGTTCACGCTCTGGGCTTTGCTCTGCGGGTCGGGCTTGCTTTCGGCGGGATTGCACCGGGAGCAAGGGATGAACAGCGCGATTACCAGTGGCGCAGGATCAGGGCCTTTGTCCTGCATTTCGGCCAAAGGGATGATCTATGTGTGGCCAATCACTTTGCCGCTATTTTTCTCGGGTTCCCTGTCCTGGCAGATCACAAACTTCCCGGGGACGAACAGATTCCTGACTGGTACATTTCACATCCCTATTATGATACTCTTATCCGCAAGGCTATGGAAGTGCGGGGGATTAAACTTAAAATTGCCCATATTCCCGTCCCCTTTGCCGTTTCTTACGCCTTTGAAGGGGAAGCGATCCGGGAGGAAGAGATGTACCTGGAGCTCGGAGGCAGCCGCGCACCTTTCTTCGAATTGGTGACAATGGTTGACGAAAGCGGGATCGAGGACGGCAAAGCGGAGGTGATTGGCCCTGATGTGGACAGGGTTGAGGAAGGGGTAACCTTAGGCGGCGGCATCTGCGTAAAGGTTTACGGCCGCAGGATGCAGAAAGACTTTGAAGCGGTGATCGAGCGGCGCATCCATGAGTTTATCAATTGGGGCCAAGGCCTCCGGCATGAAGGGCAGCGCGATGCCTGCCGCTACCGGGTCAGCAGGGATTGCGTAGCCAGGGGCTTTAAATTCCGCCACTACGGGGAACTTCTCATTGCCAGGATCAAAGAGGTTTTTTCGGAGATTGTTGATCGCGTTCAGGTAACCGTTTATACTGATCCCAAAGCTGCAAAGGAAAAACTTGAAGAGGCAAGGGGGATTTACGCCGCGCGGGACGCCAGGCTGGCAGGACTCACCGATGAATCGGTGGAGGTTTTTTATTCCTGTGCCATCTGTCAGTCTCTTGCTCCCAACCATATCTGCATTATTACACCGGAACGCCCCGGACTTTGCGGTGCTGTAAGCTGGCTGGACGCCAAAGTTTCCTTTGAGCTCAACCCCGCGGGCCCCCACCGTTTGATCGGGAAACAAGGGCTGATTGACGCAGAAAAAGGAATCTGGAAAAGTATAAACGATTTTGTCTTTCAAAATAGTAATGGTACTGTTAAAACCTGTTCCTTGTATTCCTTTCTCGATCATCCCACGACCTCCTGCGGATTTTTTGAGTGCATTACGGGGATTGTGCCCGAAGCCAACGGCGTGATGATTACCACGAGGGAGCACCGGGGAATGACCCCCTGCGGGATGGATTTTTCCACCCTGGCCGGTTTTGTGGGCAATGGCGTCCAGACCCCGGGCTTTATGGGGCATGGCAAGGACTATATTTTAAGTAAAAAATTTATCAGGGCAGACGGGGGATTGGCCCGTGTCGTCTGGATGCCCTGTGAACTTAAAGGCCGCCTGGGTGACGGCCTGCGCAGAGCTGCCGTATCCCAGGGCCTGGGGACCGGTTTTGTTGATAAGATTGCCGATGAGGCTGTCGGTGCAACCGTTGCGGAAATCCTGCCTTTTTTAAAGGAGAAAGGTCATCCCGCGCTGAGAATGAAGCCTTTAATATAATTGGAAAGAGAGGAAAAAAATGGCTTTAACAGGATTGGATATTTTCAAGCTTCTGCCCAAGACCAACTGTAAAAAGTGCGGCTATCTTACCTGCCTTGCCTTTGCGATGGCTTTGGCAAACGGCAAGTCTTCTGTTGACGCCTGCCCGGAGCTTTCAGCGGAGGCGAGGGAAACGCTTTCTTCCGCTGCTGAACCCCCCATCAGATCGGTTAACATCGGCAGCGGGGAAAAGATTGTGAAAGTGGGCGGCGAAACGGAGCTTTTCCGCCATGATAAGCGCTTTAACCATCCTGTGGCGATCGCTGTTGCTGTCAACGATAACGAAGATGTGGAGGCAAAGATAGATAAAATTAACAGCCTTTCCTTTGAGCGGGTCGGCCAGCATTATGAAGTAGATATGGTTGCCCTTATGAACACCTCCGGCGATGCTGCCGTTTTTAAAGAAGCAGCTGTGAAGGCCGCGGCCGGGACGGATAAAAACTTTATCCTGGTTACCCGTGACACCTTAGCCATGGAAGCAGCCCTCCAGGTTCTCGGCCCTCGAAAACCGCTTCTTTATGCGGCAGATGGGGATAATTATGCGGAGATGACCGAACTGGCCAAAGCGCATGGTTGTGCCCTCGCCGTGAGAGCCGGGGACCTTCATGCCCTTGCCGAACTGACGGCAAAGGTTATTGCCCTGGGATACCGTGAATTGGTGCTGGATCCCGGTGCACAGGACAGCAGCAGGATTCTTGCCGATCTGACCCAGTTAAGGCGCCTTGCCGTTCGCAAGAAGTTTCGCCCTTTCGCATATCCGGTCATTACCTTTACGACAAAAGAAGATCCTGCTGAAGAAATGATGCAGATTGCCTCCGCTACCGCCAAATATGCGGATATTATTGTTGTCAGGACGGACAGGGCCGAATACCTTCTTCCTGCTCTGACATTGCGGGAGAACATTTACGCGGATCCCCAAAAACCGGTGGCCGTAGAGCCGGGGTTGTATGCTGTGGGCGATGCGGGCGAACATTCCCCCGTTTATTGTACAACGAACTTTTCCCTTACTTACTTCCTCGTGGAGGGCGAAGTGAGCGCTACCCGTATTCCCAGCTATATTCTCTCTGTAGACACCAATGGAACCTCGGTGCTGACAGCCTATGCCGATAATAAATTTACCGCGGAAACAATTGCCCGGGCCATGGAGGAATACGGCCTGGAGCAAAAAGTCGGGCATAAAAATATAGTTATTCCCGGAGCTGTTGCCGTCCTTAAAGGAAAGCTTGAAGAAGAGTCCGGCTGGAATGTTATTGTCGGCCCCCGGGAAGCTTCAGGCATCCAGAAATTTGCCAAATTGCATTTTTCCTAAAGGGAACGGCAAAAAGGCGAATATTTTATTTAACGGGCAGGAAGAAAGGAGAAGGATAATGGTTGTAGAAATTTATAAAGAGAAATATCGAGGACAAATTCGGGAAGTTGTTTTAGGCGCGACCGGAGCGGAAGGCGGAACCCGTTCCCATACTATAACAGTCGGAGGAGAAACAACGCTGCCTTTTCTTCATTTTGAGGGGAAGATCCCCAATCGCCCTGTTGTAGCCATGGAGGTCTGGGATATTGTTCCGGAGGATTGGCCGGCCGGCTTAAAGGAGTATTTTGCAGACGTTTTAAACGATCCCGCAGCATGGGCTAAAAAATGCGTGGATGTTTACGGCGCTGATCTGATCGCCCTATATTTTAAAAGTGCGGATCCTGAAATTAGGGATGCTTCTGCCTCTGAATGCGTTGCCACCCTGAAAAAAGTTCTGGAGGCTGTGGGCGTGCCGCTTATTGTTTATGGTTGCGGAAATGCGGAAAAGGACAATCTGATAATCGGCCCCCTGGCAGAAGCAGCGGAAGGTGAAAACCTGCTCCTGGGAGGGGCTGAGCTGGACAATTACAGGTCCATAGCCGCCGCGGCCATGGCCTATAAGCATTCGCTGATAGCCCAGTCTCCCATTGATATTAACATTGCCAAGCAGTTGAACATCCTCATTTCGGAAATGAGCGCGGGGCTGCTCGGCCGGATCGTCATGGATCCTACCATTGCCGCGCTGGGTTATGGCCTTGAGTACAGTTATTCCATCATGGAAAGGGCCCGCCTTGGGGCATTAAACGGCGACAAAATGCTGGCCATGCCGATGATTGGCAATGTGGGGCATGAAGTGTGGAACAAGAAAGAAGCGGCTGTTTCTGCTTCTGAGGAGCCCGGCTGGGGCGAACAGGCGGAGCGTTCCATGGCCTGGGAAGCCGTGACAGCGATGGCCTTGCTTCACTCCGGTATGGATATTCTGGTTATGCGTCACCCCGGTGCGGTCAGGCTGATTAAGAAAAGCATTGATGACCTGATGAAAGAAAACAGTTATGCAACAACTTAGAACAGTTTAGAAGGAGGGCATGCGCATGATTCTTATCGGCGAAAGAATTAACGGGATGTTCAGCGATATCGCCCGGGCAATTAGCGAAAAGGATCCCAGGCCTATTCAGGAATGGGCAAAGAAACAGGAAGCCATGGGCGCGGCTTATCTTGATCTGAATGTAGGTCCTTCCGTGGCAGACCGGGTTAGTGCCATGAGGTGGCTGGTTGAGGTGACGCAGGAAGCGAGCAGTCTTCCCCTATGTCTGGACTCCACCGATTATGATGCTATTGAGGCCGGCCTGGAGGTGTGCAAAAGGCCTGCCATGATCAATTCGGTACCGGCAATTCAGGAGAAAATGGACCGCGTTTTTGCCATGGCCTTAAAATATGATGCCGAGGTAATCGGGCTGGCTATGAACGAAGAAGGCATCCCCAAGGATTCGGAAAGCCGGATTGCCCTGGCCATGGAACTGGTTGCCAATTGTGATGCCCATGGTATTCCCCTTGAACGGCTTTATATAGATCCCCTTGTTTTGCCGTGCAATGTTGGACAGGATCACGGGCCGGAGGTTTTTGAGACGCTCCGGCAGGTAAAACTGCTTTCCAATCCCCCTCCCCGGACTACCCTCGGGCTGAGCAATATATCCCAGGGGGCAAAAAATCGCAAACTCATTAACCGCACTTTTGCTGTAATGGCCATGGCCTGCGGCCTGGATTCCGCTATTGCCAATGTTTGTGATCAGGAGCTTCTGGAAGCGGTAGCTACTGCCCGGATCCTTTTAAATATGGACATCTACTGCGATTCCTATGTGGATGTTTTCAAGTCTCAAAATAAGTGATTAGTGCCGAATATATTTGTGTGCACAGATCGTCAAGGAGAAAAGGTGAGGGAGAATGATCATCGGTAAAAGAAAGCCGCTGGCTGAGATAGCCCGGATGGTGGAGCCTTTCAGAAAAATTTGTATTTTGGGATGCGGGACATGCGCTGCCGTCTGCCTTTCCGGCGGTGAAAGAGAAGCGGTAGAAACGGCATCCGCGCTTTCCATACTGCTGCAAAAAAAGGGCAAAGAAGTTGAAATCACGGCCCGCACTCTTCTTAGACAGTGCGAATATGAATTTATTGATGAATTTGCCGGAACAATGCCGGACTGCGATGTCTTTTTATCCCTGGCCTGCGGTGTGGGCGTCCAGGCGCTGACGGCCAGGCTTCCCCAAAAAATTTTCCTGCCGGGATTAAATACGACGTTTATGGGCTACCCTTTGGAGCAGGGCGTCTGGACGGAAAACTGCCTGGGATGCGGCAACTGCATTCTCGATTTAACCATGGGAATTTGTCCCATTGCCCGCTGCGCCAAGAGCATGCTTAACGGGCCCTGCGGAGGTTCTCAGAACGGGAAATGCGAAATCAATAAGGATATGGACTGTGCATGGCACTTAATCTACGAACGTCTTGCAAACATGGGAGCGCTGGACAGAATGAAAGCTATCCAACCTCCCATGGATTGGTCTGCCTCCCATCATGGCGGTCCCAGAACAATGATAAGGGAGGATATGAGGATTGGAACCGGCGAGCAGGCTTGAAAAAATTCTTAGCAGCGGACATTTCGCGGTAACGGGGGAACTCGGCCCGCCGAAAAGCGCGGATGTGAGATTGCTGAAGCAGAAGGCAGAGGCTTTGCGCAATCATCTGGATTCATTCAATATTACCGATAACCAGGCTGCTGTTGTCCGGGCATCGAGTATCGGCATAGCCGCCATATTAATAAATATGGGCCTGGAGCCCAATGTGCAGATGACGGTCAGGGACAGAAATAGGATTGCCCTGCAGAGCGACGTGCTGGGTGCCGTCAGTTTTGGCTGCAGAAATTTTCTTTGCCTCCAGGGGGATCATGCCGGACTTGGCAGTGAGCCCCAGAGCAAGAATGTGAATGATATTGATTCTGTGCAGCTTTTGCAGGCGCTGAAAAATATGAGGGATAAAGGGGTTTTTATCAGCGGAGAAAAACTTGATCACCCCCTGCCGCGCATTTTTATCGGCGCGGTGGCCAATCCTTTTGCCGACCCCTTTGCATACCGTCACATAAGGCTGGCAAAAAAAATTGCGGCCGGGGCACAATTCATTCAGACACAGGGCATCTTTGATTTTGAACGTTTTGAAAGATGGATGGAAAAAGTACGGGAAATGGGCCTGCATAAGAAAGCTTATATCATGGGAGGGGTCATACCCATCAAATCCGTCAGCGCATGCAGGTTTATGCAAAACAATATTCCGGGTATGCTTCTTCCCGAAGAGCTGGTTGACCGGATTAAAGGTTCGCAGGATAAGAAAAAAGAGGGAATCCGCATCGCGGTGGAAACCATTCAACGGCTGAAGGAAACCGAAGGGGTTGCCGGAGTGCACATCATGGCTATCGGCTGGGAAGAAGCGATGCTGGAAATTGTTGAGAGCGCCGGTCTTTATCCGCGGCCGTCGCTGGACTAGCTGAAATGCAAAGATCCGTCTTTTCGGGGCGTTTACGACGGGCAGAAGCAGACAAGGCCTGCAGGGTAATTTTGCAAAAAGGTTTACGGTTTGAGATAGGGGTGGGTAATGTTTGAGCAAACAATTTGTGAAAGACTTGAAAATTGGCACTCCTGTACAATCCCAGTTTGTTGTTTATGATATTCAGGAAATGGCTTTTTCTTCTCCAGCCAAGACGGGAGAGTCATTTCTAAAATTAATGCTCGGAGATGTGAGCGGGAGCATCAGGGGTATTATCTGGGATCGCTCCATGGTTACGGAGCCTATCAGGCAGGATGATATTTTATTGATTTCCGGTGAAGTCAAGGATTACCACGGGCCTCAGCTAATTATCAATTATTTTAAAAAAGTAAACAGGGAACATGTCAACCGCTCGTATTTCCAGCCGGTGTCTGAAAAAAACCCTGCAGAAATGTGGGAAACACTTCAGGAAATTATTGTAAAGAACGTTAGCGATAAATTTCTCCTGGAGCTGCTGAATGAACTGTTCGCAGATGAAGAGATTGCCCGGAAATTTTTAACTGCGCCGGCTGCCAGGTTAATCCATCATAACTATCTTGGAGGCCTACTGGAGCATACCCTGGAAGTTGCTGATTTATGTTTGAAGTTTGCAGACTTTTATCCGGAAAAAATTAATGCCTCCCTTCTTATAACAGGGGCTGTTTTTCATGATGTGGGTAAAATAGAGGAATATGATCAAGACAGCTTTACCTTTCAGCAAACGGATAAAGGGCATTTGTTGGGACATATTACTATAGGCTTGAATATTTTAAAGGAAAAGATAAAAAAGATACCTTTGTTTCCTGAACATTTGCAGTTGGAACTGGAACATATGGTCATTAGCCATCACGGTGAAAAGGAATGGGGCTCGCCGGAAGTTCCCAAGACGATAAATGCTTTCGCTTTGTTTCATGCCGATCTGGTCAGCGCCAGGCTTAAGCAATTTTTGCAGCTGATGGAAGACGGCAACCGTAAGGATCTGCAGTGGACAAAGTTTGATCGTTTTCTGGGAAGAAGGATTTTTACCGGTTTTAAAGATGGTGAAGCTTTAAAGGAATGAAAAGATTCCAAGGGGGCAGGAGATTTATTATCTGTAGCGAAATTTATTTTAAAAGAGATTATAACTGCCGCTGAAAAGTGGAAATATATACATGGAATTGATTTTACGCAAAAGTGGTGAGGAAAGTGAAAACCCGGAGGAGCGACGATAAAAAAGTAATACCTTTTATGCAAACGAGCAGTTATTATTTTGAAAAGGGGAACCACTATTTTCAAAAAAACAAGCTGGAAAAAGCTCTTCTTTTTTTTAAGAAGGCTATTGAAATTGAACCCGATAATCCTCTTTACCATTATAACCAGGCATGCCTTTTAAGCAGGATGGGCCATTTGGAGAAAGCCAACAAAATTTTCTCCCATATTGTTAATAAAATGGACCCATCGCTGACAGGGTGTTACTTTCTCATAGCTATCAATTACGGGTTAATGAATGAAGTGGATAAAGCACGTTATTATCTTAATTTGTATCTGCAGGTTTCCCCCCAGGGTGAAATGGCCGAAGAAGCGGAGGATATCCTCTTCGCCCTGACTGAGGTAGACAGAGAACTAATTTCCGCAGGAAGGGGCAATATTCCTATTACTAAAGTAATTTGTGTTGAAGAGGAGGAACTGCTTCAGCGTTACCGAGAGAATCAGGGCATGCGCTTTGTTTTATGGCAGGCCCTTTATCATAAAAACGAACAGGTTGTGGAAAAGGCAATCCGTTTGTACAGCCTGCTGGCCGATGAAGGCGGTAAAGAAAACTTGCTCGAATTTGTCAGGAACCCCTGGATCAAACAAAGATTGCGCCTTAAGGCCCTTCTTGAGTTAAAAAATATGGGTGTGAAGGGGTTGGTCCGCGTCTTTATGGAAGGATCTTTGCGCGATATCGACCTTTCCTTTTATCCCCTTCTGGCACCCAGATGGCTGCAGCCCTGGCAGGATGTCCTGGAGCGCACGCTGCAAAACATGCGCTCCAGCCAGTGCTACAATGAAACTTTCTATGAGGATGTACAGGCAATTTGGATAGACTTCTTAAACAACTTTTATCCCCGTTATCCCCTTATTCACAAGGTTGAGACATGGTCCGCGGCATTGGAATATGCCCTGGCCAGGTACCACTTTTTAAATCTTACCCAAAAGACTCTGGCGGACCAGTATAGAGTTTCCACCTCCAGTTTGTCTGCGAAATACAAGATTATAAACGAAGTATTAAATATTCAGTATCGCGCCTATCACAACATGCTGAGATATCTTACCCAGAGGGAGAAAGAATAAATTTATTCCAGTATTTCTTTTAACAACGCTCTCGCTTCTTTCGCAGAAAGCCCCTCCCCCAGATAGCGCTCACCGATCCAGATTTCAAAATGCAGGTGGGAGTTTGCGGAGGTTCCCTGCACGCCATCGCTGGTGCCGGAATTTCCAATAGTTCCAATAAAATCTCCCGCTTTCACGCGATCGCCCTCATGCAGATCTGCAACCCCGGAGAGATGTGCGTAAATTGTTTTAATATCGCCGGAATGCTGTATCCATACCTGCCGTCCCCTTAATTTATCCAGAATATCAGCGGGGGTTTTTTCTTGCTCGCCGGAAACCTGCAGTATTCTGCTTCTTTCCTCTTCGGTTAGTTCGGTATACTCATGGTCTATGCGCAAGATTATTCCCTCTCCCGCCGCATAAACAGGATCGCCGTTTTTGATGGGGACGCCGCAGGCTCCGTCATAATAATCCAGGCCTTCATGTGTCCCGTTGCGGTATGTTCTCGGTGCTCCCGGAAGCTGTGAGTCCCTGCTGGTAACGAGAGCTCCGGGGATAGGGCTCTGTAAAAAACTGAGCTGTTCGATAATGTATTGATGCTGCGGGGAATGGTTGTCATTCTTTTCCGGAACAGCAGGATCGGGCTCCGCAGGATCGGTGCGGGTTTCCGGTATCTGGCTGGGTGCATTCTCTTCCCCGGGGTTTTCACTGTTGGGATTTTCTTCTTCGTAGGCGGGATTTTCTTCTTCGTATGTATCCTCTGTATCCGCTCCTGCTGACGGGATTTTCTCAGCAGCAGGAATTTCCCCGGAAAAAGTAATCGGCAGGAGTTTTGAAAGGGAAAAGGCAAGAAGACAAACTACAATAATTAGCAAGAAAAAAGCAGATCCTTTTTTTTTGATCATTGAATAAAGCCTCCCAGTATTTTTATAAAATCTATTTTAACAGAAGATGGACAAAAAAACATAATTTTTGTGGAAAAAAATAAAATATGGAGGGAGAAAGGGAAGTTTTGCCGAATACATATTTTTAATTATATTGCGGTGAAAAGGGGGAAAAACGCGTGTTTCCCGGCAACCTGTTATCTATTGAGGATCTTTCGGTTCCGGCCATGGATGAGATTTTTGAGAGGGCGGCTTATTACAAGGCAAAAGACCGGGGAGCAAATTTTACGGCTCTGAAGGGAAAGAATATTGTCCTCTCCTTTTGGGAACCCAGCACCCGAACGAGAGTTTCTTTTGAGCTTGCGGCGCGCAAGCTTGGCGGGAATGTGATAGATCTCCGCCCTGACCAGAACAGCGAAAAAAAAGGAGAAAGTCTTGAAGATACCGTCAGAACGCTCGGTTCCCTTGGGGCAAATGCTCTCGTCTACCGGCACAAAGTTCCAGGGTTGTTCGGGAAAATAGCCGGGTTGGTAGATTTTCCCCTGATTAACGGGGGCGAGGGTTGTTACCAGCATCCGACCCAGGCGCTCCTGGATATCTTTACCTTGAAGGAAGCCGGGGTTGTTCTGTCCGGGTTGGAAGTAGTCATGGCGGGAGATATCCTGCACAGCCGGGTTGCCCGTTCGCATTTTCTTGCCTTGCCGGCTTACGGCGCGCGGATGACCCTGGTTGGACCGCCTGCTTTTCTTCCCCCGGAGCTTGTCCCTCCGGGAATGGGTTATTCTTATTCCCTCGATGATGTTCTTCCCCGTGGGGATGTGCTCTATCTGTTGAGGGTGCAGACGGAACGTCACCGGCGTCTTTTTTCCTCTTCCGCTGAATACGCGGCCATGTATGGACTAAATGAAAAAAGGCTGGCAGCATTAAAGGAAAAAACGTTTGTCATGCATCCCGGGCCGGTAAATCTGGGAGTTGAACTGAGCAGGGGAGCCTTGCATGTTTTGGAGAAGGTTTACCCGGAAAAAATACTAATTCAAAAGCAGGTTCAAAATGGGGTTTATGTGCGAATGGCCGTTTTAGACCTGGTTATCTCTGGGAGGATGATGGCTTAAATGGAACTGCTGCTTAAAGGAGGAATTTTGTACGACCCGGCGGCAGGATGGGCCGGACCTGCCGAAATCTTGATACGGGAGAACAAGGTTGAGGCGGTTTCCGGATCCCCTTTAACTGTCGATGTGCCCGTTGTCAATCTCCAGGGCAAAGTTGTACTTCCCGGCCTTATTGATATGCATGTCCATCTCCGGGAGCCGGGGGAAGAAGGCAAAGAAACAATTGCAAGCGGATGTGCCGCGGCTGTAGCAGGGGGGTTTACCTCCCTGGCATGTATGGCGAACACCTCCCCCCCTGCTGATAACAAGACGGTTATTTCCTATATCCAAGAGCGCGTCCGGAAAACCGGTCTGGCTCGCGTTTATCCCCTGGGGACGATTTCAAAGGGCTTGCAGGGGCAAGAACTGTCAAATATGTGGGAGCTAGCCTCGGAAGGGGTCAAGGGTTTTTCCGATGACGGGCGGCCTGTGATGGATAGCGGCCTGATGCTGAAGGCCATGCAGTATGCCCTTTCGCTGGGGCTCCCAATCATATCCCATTGCGAAGATCTCACCATTGCGGAGGATGGCGTCGTTCATGCCGGCCCTGCGGGCTACCGCCTGGGTCTTCCGGCAATTCGGCCCGCGGCGGAAGCAGCCATGGTGGCCAGGGATCTGCTTCTGCAGGAAGAAGTGGGAGGAAAGCTTCATTTTGCGCATATCAGTTCAAAAAAAAGCGTCGCCTTATTAAAATGGGCTGCAAAGCGTGACGTTCCATTTACTGCGGAAGTAACCCCCCATCATTTATTCCTGACGGAAGAAGCGGTGGAGCACTTTTCTACCGATGCGAAAATGAATCCTCCTTTAAGGGAAGAAGCTGATCAGAAGGCGCTGCTGGAGGCGCTGCAGGAAGGCCTTATCGGGGTCATTGCTACTGATCATGCACCCCACACTCGGCAGGATAAAGAAAAAGATTTCCTGGCCGCGCCCTTTGGCGTTGTGGGTTTGGAAACCGCGCTTCCCCTGGTAATTACCCTGCTGTTGTCAAAGGGCCTGATCTCCTGGGAGCAGCTGGTGGAGTTTTTCTCTATTGCTCCGTCGCGCATTTTAAATATTCCCGGCGGAACCCTTGCTCCGGGTTCTGCGGCAGATCTTGTGGTTATCGATTTGCAGGAGGAGCGGCGCGTCGAAAAAGATAATTTTTATTCCCGGGGAAGAAATACTCCTTTTCAGGGCTGGACGCTGAAAGGATTTCCAGTATTGACCATGGTTGACGGCGATATTAAGATGCTGTCCGGCAGGGTCAAAGGTTTTTCTCCGGACTTTGCGGACATTTTAGATGCTGCCATGGAAAAGGGGTATATTTAATGATATCCTCCAGAGCGCGGGTTGTGGAGATTGAGGAAGTGGCTGAAAGGTGTTTTTATTTGCTCCTGGAAGAAAAGACGCTGGCAGCAAAGTCTTGCCCCGGACAATTTATCCACATGCGCATTACCGACAACTTTTTTCCTTTTTTAAGACGGCCCTTCAGCATAGCCGGAACTTTTCCGGAAAAAGGGCTTTTGTGGATTATTTTCCGCCTTAGCGGTGCGGGAACAAAGATTTTGAGTAGGATTCGCAGGGGTGAGGAAATAGAATGCCTGGGCCCGCTGGGAAACGGTTTTAACCTTCGAAAGAGCACCGGCTTAGCTGTTCTTTTGGGTGGGGGGGCTGGTATTGCTCCCCTGTTATTTCTGGCAAAAACGCTTCAGGAAAGTCAAAAGCAGGTGGCTTTGTACTATGGAGCTTCCCGGGCCGCGGAGCTGATTCCCGTGCAACAATTTCTTCCGCGAGGGGTGGAAGTAAATCTGGCTACAGAAGACGGTTCATGCGGCTTTAAGGGATTGGTGACGGATTTATTGGAATCCCGCCTGCAAAAAGAGCTGTTGCCGGGGGAAATATTTGCCTGCGGTCCCCGGAAGATGATGCAAAGCCTCGCGATAATCTGCCGGAGCAAAAAAATTCCCGCACAGTTTTCCCTGGAAGAGAGAATGGCCTGCGGAATCGGAGCCTGCCAGGGGTGTGCCGTAGAAATTAAAGCAGGGGAAAAGAGAACGGTTTTTAAACGGGTCTGCCGGGATGGGCCGGTTTTTGATTCTTGCGAGGTGGTATGGTAGATGACGAATCTTAAGGTCAAACTTGGCCCCTTGGAACTAAAAACTCCCTTTATGGCAGCTTCAGGAACATTCGGTTTTGGCGAGGAGTATGCATCCCTGGTAGATTTGCAGGATTTTGGCGCTGTTGTTGTCAAGGGGTTGACGCTGAAGCCCCGTAGGGGCAATCCTCCGCCCCGCATTGTGGAGACTCCTGCGGGAATGTTAAATGCCATCGGTTTGCAGAACCCCGGGCTTGAGGTTTTTCTTTCCAGAGAACTGCCCCGTTTGCAAAAGTCCAAGGTAAAAGTAATCGTCAATATCGCCGGCGAAACTGAAGAAGAGTACGTTACACTTGCCCGGGAGCTTTCCCAGGCGGGAGACGGGCTGGCAGCCCTTGAGCTGAACGTTTCCTGTCCTAATGTTAAAAAAGGCGGCATTCTTTTTGGGACATCTCCTTCTGTTCTCGCTTCGCTGGTCGAGAAAGTCCGTCCGGTTTGTTCATTGCCTCTCATTGTCAAGCTCACTCCCAATGTTACTGATATTACGGAGACGGCCCGCGCTGCAGAAAGCAGCGGAGCCGATATTCTTTCCCTGGTAAATACTTTTCGGGGAATGGTTATTGATATTGCCTCAAAACGCCCTTTTCTCGGGAACAAAACAGGTGGACTGTCAGGACCGGCCATCAGGCCTTTGGCAGTACGAATGGTCTATGACGTTTACGCTTCCGTAAAAATTCCCCTGATTGGGATGGGAGGCATTTGTACACTGGAAGACAGCCTGCAGTTCTTCATGGCCGGTGCTTCTGCCGTAGCCGTCGGTTCAGCTATTTTTTCCGATCCGCTGACGATCCCCCGGCTAACTGCAGAACTTCGAAGTTATCTGGAAAAAGAAGGCTTTCGCTCTCCTGAAGAAATAGTAGGAACAGCCCATACTTCAGGAAACGGAGAGGAGCTCTAAAAAATATGTATTGCCGAAAAAGCCGGAAAGGTGGGTGACTATTTTGCTTGACGAACA